>NZ_JAMSHL010000036.1:0-39671 GCF_026521175.1 Aminobacter sp. MET-1
GGAACGAGGCCGGTGGCATTGGCGATCGCCGCCATCTCGACCATGGTCTTGGAGCCGTCGACGAACTCGACCAGCATGCGCACGTTCATGTTGCGGCGCTTGGCTTCCTCGGCATAGTCGTGCGGCACGGCGTCGATGTTGAGCGGGTTGTTCTTGCCCTTGCCGGCGGCAACGATGGTGTGGCCCATCGCCGAGACGAACTCGATCAGCTCCATGCACGACGACGGCTCGTCGCCGGCGCCCAGCGAATAGGTGACGCCGAGCCGGTCGGCCTCGCTCTTGAGATAAGCGCCGATGGTGACATCGGCCTCGACATTCATCATCACCAGATGCTTGCCATGCTCCATGGCGCGCAGGCCGATCTCGGCGCCGACGGCCGGAACGCCAGTCGCATCAATGACGACGTCGATCAGGCCACTGTTGAGGATCAGGTCGGCGTCGTTGGTGACGGCGACCTTGCCGGCCTCGATGGCCTCGCTCATCGCCGAGCCGGAGGCGACCTCACGGGCATGGCCCTTTTCCTGATAGGCGATGTCGACGGCGCGATGCGCGTTGGGCAGGTTGAGCTCTGAGATCGCGCCGACCTCGATACCCGGCATATGCGCCACCCGCGCCACGATGTCGGTGCCCATCTCGCCCGAACCGATCAGGCCGATGCGGATCGGCTTGCCCGACTTCTGCCGCTCCACGAGGTCTCGCGCCAAGCCCACAGGCGCTACGTTGATCGTCATCTGGTGGTCCTCCCGAACGATAGAAAGGCAGCTTCTCTACCGCGCGACGGGTATTGAATTATGGCGCACTGTCAACCGGAATGTCGCCCCGGCCCGAAGGCGCTTTGTCAGGAGCCTGCCTGCTTCGGCTGTTTCGCTTCCGGCTTTGCCGCTAACATCGGCCGCAATGACGCCCGACAGCGCTGCACCGCAGCCCTGAAGCCGAGCCAGCGAGCGCGGCGGGCGCGGGAACGCAAGGTATTTGAAAAACTTGGAAGCCGATCCAGATTCAGTTTCTGAAGATCGGTCCCTGTGGGGAGGAGTGCAATGGCTGAGAAAGTCCTTGTCCTGCTTGGCACCAAAAAGGGTGCTTTCATTGCCGAGAGCGACGCTGCCAGGCGGTCGTGGAAGCTGCGCGGACCGTACTGCGAGACATGGCCGATCAACCATGTCGTCGCCGACCCGAAGACAGGCGCAATCTGGGGTGCGGGCGGCAATGAATGGTTCGGCCCGGCGGTTTGGAAATCGACCGACCTCGGCGAGACGTGGACGCACTCGTCCGAGGGGCTCGCTTATGCCGAGGGCGACGAGCCGATCAAGGCGGTGTGGAGCCTCGCCAAGGGCAATGGCAGCCTCTATGCCGGCGTCCAGCCGGCGGGGCTGTTTCGCAGCGACGACGACGGCCACAGCTGGAGCCACGTCGAAGCGCTGCAGAAGCACCCTTCCCGCCCGCACTGGAACCCCGGCGGCGCCGGCCTGATCCTGCATTCCCTCGTGCTCGACCCCGACGACCACGACCGCATCTGGATCGGCATTTCGGCCGCCGGCGTGTTCTACAGCGGTGACGGCGGCCAGAGCTGGGAGCCGCGCAACCTCGGCACCCGCGCCGACTTCCTGCCCGAGGGCGAGAACTATCCCGAATTCGGCCAGTGCGTGCACAACCTGGTCATGGCGCCCGGCATGCCCGACCGGCTCTACCAGCAGAACCATTGCGGCATGTATCGCTCCGACGATGGCGGCAAGCGCTGGGTCAGCATCGAAAAGGGCCTGCCCTCGACTTTCGGATTTCCGGCCGCCGCCCATCCGCGCGACCCCGACACCCTCTATCTCGTGCCGCTCAACGGCGACAGTGCCGGCCGCTACGTACCCGACGCCAAGGCGGCGGTGTGGCGGACGCGCGATGCCGGCCATGGCTGGCAGGCGATGCGCAACGGCCTGCCGCAGGAAAACGCCTATATCGGCGTGCTCAGGCAGGCGATGGCGACCGACCGGCTGGAGCCCGCCGGCGTCTATTTCGGCACCAGTTCGGGGGCGCTGTTTGCCAGTTCCGACGAGGGCGAAAGCTGGATCGACGTCGCCCAGCACCTGCCGACGATCCTGTCGGTGGAAACGCTCGTGGTCGACTGAGGAAGGGCGCATGGACAACACCCATTCCCCCGGCGCCGCGCCTGCCCAGGGGCTGGCGACAATCGTGGTGCGCCTGCCCGGCGTGCTGGTCGACCTGTTTCCCGGTGCTGTCAGGCGGGTCGAAGTCAAGGCCGCGACCGTCCGCGACATGGTCGACGAGCTCGACCGCCGCTGGCCCGGCATGCGCGACCGCATCTGCGATTCCCGGCCGGCCATCCGCAAGCACATGAACGTTTTCATCGACGGCGAACGCGCGACGCTCGCCACGAAGCTCAGCCCCGGCGTCGAGGTCTTCGTACTGACGGCAATCAGCGGCGGCTAGAGGCAAATGCAACTATTTGAATATTTTAGAATCCGGTAATTCTACATATAGATGAAACAACACGCCTGGCATATATATTTGCAAAGATTGCATCCTATTCTTCTGTTGACCTTTCCCCAAAGACAAGCTCTCAGTCCACTCGGGTGAATCGCCGGTTCCGGGCGGTCATTGCGAATGGGATTACTGCAGCCGCGCCACTCACAGGTGTCGGGCTGGAGCTGGCGGGGGCCACCGATGAAGCATCAGACGACAACACGCGCGGTCGCGACAATGGCTGCGCGGTGCCGGACGCTTACCCGCCTGTTGCTTATGCTCTGCATGGGTATGTTCTGGCCGTCGATGGCTTTCAGCGCGGCGCCTACGGCATCAATCGTCGTTGCGAACAGCGATCTCAATATCGGCGGCACGTCGCTGGTCACGTTTACTTTCTCGGAAGCGGTAACCGGCTTTACCAATTTCGACCTGACCATCACCAACGGAACACTGACACCAGTGGCCTCCTCCGATGGCGGCATCACCTGGACGGCGACATTCACACCGTCGAGTTCCATCACCGCCCCAACCAACAGGATTACCCTGAACCTGGCGGGCGTGACGAACCTGGGCAGCGAGGCTGGCAGCGGCACCGTCGATTCCAACAACTATCGGATCGACACCCAGCGGCCGACAGCGACCATCGTTTTGTACCCTACCTACATCGGCATTGGCCAGACGTCGCAGGTGACAATCACGTTTTCCGAGGAGGTAACCGGCTTTAGCAACGCCGACCTCACCATCAGCAACGGCACCTTGTCGGCTGTCTCGTCCTCGGACGGCGGCATCACCTGGACGGCGACCTTTACCCCCGCTGCAGGCATCACCCAATCATCCAATGTGATCAGGCTGAACAATTGGGGCGTGGCGGACCTCTTTGGCAACCAAGGCAACGGAACAACCGATTCCAACAATTATGGTGTCGACTCGCAGCGACCGACCGTAGCAATCACCATGGCCCGAAGCGCCCTCAAAGCCGGCGACACATCCCTGGTAACCTTCACCTTCTCGGAGGCGGTGACTGGCTTTGACAATGCCGACCTGACCATACCGAACGGCAGCCTTTCGCCCCCCTCCTCCTCGGACGGCGGGATCACCTGGACGGCGACATTCACGCCAAATGCGAACGTTCGTTTCACGACCAATCTGATTTCCCTCAACAACGCCGGCGTGGCCGACCTCGCCGGCAATCTCGGTGCCGGCGTGACCAATTCGGCCAATTTCAGCATCGACACCATAAGGCCGACGGCAACGGTCATCGTGGCGATACCCGTTCTGAAGGCAGGTGAAACAGCCCTTGTGACCATCACCTTCTCGGAGGCGGTGGCCGGCTTTGACAACACCGACCTGAGCGTCGCCAACGGGACGCTGTCGGCTGTTTCATCCACGGATGGTGGCATTACCTGGACGGCGACATTCACGCCGACAGCAGGCATCACGTCCTCGGCCAACCAGATTATTCTGTCCAACACGGGCGTGACCAACGCGTCCGGAAACACCGGCAGCGGAACAACCGCTTCGAACAACTATTCGGTCCAGACGGCTCGCCCTACGGCGACGATCGTCGTTGCGACACCCGCGCTTGTCACCGGCGGAACGTCGGTGGTGACGATCACCTTCTCGGAGGCGGTGACCGGCTTCACCACCGCAGATATGACTGCGGACAACGGCACATTGTCTGGCCTGAGTTCGTCGGATGGTGGCGTCATATGGACCGCCACGCTCACCCCGGCCGCAGGTGTGTCTGCCGCAACCAACCATATCGAGCTCGACCTGACCGGCGTGGTCAATAGCTCGGCCAATCCGGGCACCGGCGCCGCCATATCGAACAACTACACGGTCAATGCACCCACCATGTCCCTGCCGGCCACGCTTGCCGATGGCGTGGTCGGGCGCCCCTATTCGCAGACGCTGAGCGCGACGGGCGGCACCGCCCCCTACACCTTCAGCATCACTGCTGGCTCCCTGCCAACCGGCCTGACGTTGAACGGGGCGACAGGTGTCGTGTCCGGCACGCCGTCCACCGCAGGCACGTCCACCTTCACGATTGCCGCATTGGATTCGCGGTCCTTCCGCGTGACGGAAGACTACACCGTGACGGTGGCCGCGCTCGCCCCCGATCCGACCGAGGATGCCGAGGTCACCGGCCTGCTGACCGCGCAGGTCGACGCTGCCCGCCGCTTCGCCGACAGCCAGGTTCAGAACTTCAACTCACGGCTTGAGCAGTTGCACGACGAAGGCGACCGCCGCCGCAACAGCATGGCCGTGCGGCTCGGCTATTCCGGCAATGACGGCAAGAGCGACGAAGACCGGCGCTTCGAGGAGCTGCTGGGCAAATCCTCGAGGACCGAAGCCAGCGGCGGCTTCGCCATGCACAACTATGCCGAGGACAAGAAGTCCAGCCAGCCGGCGCAGCCAACTGCCGATGTCGACCTCGGCAGGCTCGCCGTGTGGACCGGCGGCTACGTCAATTTCGGCAAGCGCGACGACGGCAAGCTGAGCCTCGACTACACCACCGCAGGCGTCAGCGGCGGCATGGACTACCGCTTCTCCAAGTCGCTGGTGGCGGGTTTCGGGCTCGGCTACGGCCGCGACGCCACCGACATCGGCGCCAACGGCACCGAAAGCCGCGCGCATGCCTATAGCGGCGCAGTCTATGCAAGCTACCAGCCGTTCAAGTCGACCTATCTCGACGGTCTCATCGGCGGCAGCTGGCTCGACCTCTCCAGCAAGCGCTACGAGACTGCAAGCGGCACCTTTGCGATGGGTGACCGCAGCGGCACCCAGATCTTCGGCTCGATCACCGCAAGCTATGAGAAGCGCGACGATGCCTGGCTGATCTCGCCCTATGGCCGGCTGGACTTCTCGCGCTCGTGGCTGGACGGTTATACCGAAAGCGGCAGCGGCGCCGGCCTGCTGAGATATGGCAGCCAGACCGTCGACACGGTGTCTGGCATCGCCGGCCTTCGCGTCGAATATGCAGTCACCACCGACTGGGGCACGCTGAAGCCGGGCGCCCGGATCGAGTATGTCCATGATTTCGCGGGGTCCAGCCAGGTCAGCCTCGGCTATGCCGACACCGGCGGCCTGGACTACGTCTTCCAGACCGAGGGCAAGGGCAGCGACTATGTCACGCTCGGCGCATCGCTGGACGCCGCTCTCAGCGGCAGCTGGACGGCAAGGTTCGACTATCGCACCGCCGTCGGCGGCGTCGGCCAGAGCCATGCGCTCGGCCTCAAGGTCGGCAGGAATTTCTGACCATGGCAGCCGGCGGCTTGAGATTGCCGCCGGCCACCTGCCCCACAGCGGTCCCACCTCGCCGGAGCGCGCGGCCTATCCTGTTGCCACAACATGATTTTTCCGTGAGGCGGTTCCCTCCCCGGGCGAACTTGCTCTACTATCCGTTCACGGATTCCATCTTACGCTAGGGGACCAAGATGATGCGACGGACAGGCCTTTTCCTGGCATTGATGCTCGCCTTTGCGCCGGCCTTGCCGCAAGTTGCGGCGGCGCAGGAGCGCGTCGAGACGCTGCGCATGCGCCCGGGCGCGACGCAGACGACGGTGCGCGGCATCGTCTTTGGCCGCATCAGCGCCTCTTACCGGCTCGAGGCGCGCGCCGGCCAGCGCATGAGCCTCGACCTCAGCTCGCGCAACACCTTCCTTTATTTCAACGTGCTCGACCCGCGCGGCCGCACCATCGCCCGCGAACAGACCCAATGGGACGGCCGCCTGCCGGCCACCGGCGTCTACACCATCCAGATCTATCTCGTGCGCGCCGAGGCCCGCCGCAACGTGCCGGCCCCCTTCTCGCTCAGCGTCGCGATTTTCGGCCGTGGTGGCGAAACAGGTCCCGGCCCGGCTCCCGGACCCGATCCGGTGCCGGGTCCGCGCTCCTGGCGCGTCGTCGGCGTGACGCCCAACGACGTGCTCAACATGCGCACGACCCCTTCGCCGCGCGGCGCAATCGTCGCCGAAATCCCCTTCGACGCCGGCGGCCTGCGCAATCTCGGCTGCCAGGATGGCCAGAGCTGGTGCAAGGTGCGCTATCGCGGCCAGGAAGGCTGGGTCAACGGCCGCTTCCTGCGGCCTGAATAGGCAGCGCGACATCTGAACCCAAAAGGCCCGGCACAACGCCGGGCTTTTTTGTCGCTGGGCCGCGGGACGCTCGTGCAGCTTGCGGTCAAGCGTCCGGCGCAGGCGCGGAAACGAACCCTCGCCTGCTGCTTTGTGCCTGAAACCCGCCCTTTCAAATATTCGGACAACAATCTTCCTGCACAGTCCCTCAGCGCGCCGGACTTGGCGGCGACGCGACCTGCCAAGCCGTCTCGACAACCGCTGACATCGCTTTCAGGGGGGCAAAACGTGCTGCCGTTACATCTGCGCGCGCTGTATCGCGCATGCCTTTACATCACGATCACCCTTGCGACGGCTGCCGTCGTCACGTCGGGGCCGGCGCGAGCCGGCCAAGCGGTCGACCTGCAGCTGGTCATCGCCGCCGACGTCTCCACCTCGATGGATCGCGAGGAAAAGACGCTGCAGCAGCAGGGGTTTGTCCTCGCCTTCCGCGACCCTGAACTGATCCGCATGATGCTGGCCGGTCCCGAAGGGCGGATCTCGGTGACCTATTTCGAATGGGGCGGCGACCGCACGCCCAAGCTGGTCGTGCCCTGGACTGTCATCGACAGCCCGCAGGCGGCCCTTGCCTTCGCCCAGCGGCTGGAGCGGAATTTCCCCTCCCGCCTGCCGCGCGGCACCTCGATCGGCATGGCGCTCGACTATTCTAGCTATCTGCTGCAGTCGAGCGGCTATGATGCCGGCCGCAACGTCGTCAACCTGTCGGGCGACGGGGTGAACAACAACGTGCCCGACGTCGAGGAGACGCGGGCGCGGCTGCTCGATATGGGCACGACCATCAACGGCATGCCCATCGTCTACAAGGGCCTGTTGCAGGGTGTGCTCGACGGCGCCGAGGACGATTTTCCGCCCGAATACCTCATCGACTACTACCGCAACGAGGTCATTGGCGGCCCCGGCGCCTTTGTCGAACCGGTGACGGCGCGGCAGAACTATTCGGCCGCCATCCTGCGCAAGCTGATCCGCGAGATCGGCGCCAACAGGCTGACGATAGGCTCGATGGATCAGGACATGGGATGCGCACCGCATGAAGCCGAACGCTGCGCTGGCAAGCTGCGCGTGCTGACAGGCTTTGCCACCGACCCCACATGAGCGGGCCGCCCCGCCCTGAAACTTTGTCTCACCACGAAACAGAATTTGTCCCCGGCGGCGACGCCGGGGCTTGGCGTTTGCGGCGGTTGCAGCTGCCTGAACCACACACAAACGCCTCATTCATCGTGCGTTCAAATCGCGGTCACTAAGCTGTGACCACAACGATTCGAGGACCAACCCGTGTCACGCGCACCCATCTTCTCCCTCCGCACTGCACTTGCCTCACTCTGCCTCGGCGGCCTTCTGACCGCGGGCTCCGCGCTGCTTCCCGAGACGGCCTCGGCGCAGCGCATGCAGCCTTGCGCCACCGAAGGCGGCACCTGCCGGCTGCCCTATCCGGCCGAAGTGGTCTACGGCGCCAAAGGCCGGATGACCTCGCGTTTCATCGACGGCCCGTCCGTGCGCTGCTCGAACCGCGTCTTCGGCGATCCGGCACCGGGCGTCCGCAAGAGCTGCTACATCGTCCTGCGCGGCAGGGGCCGCGACCGCGACTATGGTGATGGCGGCTGGGGCGACGGCGGCTGGAACAATGGCGGTGGCTGGGACAATGGCGGCGGTGGCTGGGGCGATGGCGGTTATGGCGAGCCGCGCCGCAATCGCTGGGTCGCCTGCGCCAGCGAGAACGACTACTGCGACTTCAACGGCCGCAAGCGCGTCCGCTACGGCGTCCCCGGCAACTTCGAGGAAGGTGTGTTCCGCGACGGCGTCGAGTGCAGCAACGACGTGTTCGGCGACCCGGCCCCCGGCGCGCGCAAGCGCTGCTACGTCCAGAACTGATTTTTCCCAAGGGAGGCGCGGAATCTGCGCCTCCCTTTCTCCGGACCAGTTTCGCGAGCGCCCCTACCCACCGGATAGCCCTCTCGCCGGATAGACCTCTCCGCCGGATTGTCCGCTTTCCCAAGGAATTCTCGATGCCGACGCGACGAAATCTCTTGCTCGCTTCCGGAGCGGCACTTGCCGCTGGCACCCTCGCCAGCCGTTTTGCCACGGCCGCGTCTGAACAGGCCGAGACCTGGCACATGCCCGACGAAGGGGCAAAACACGCCGCCACATGGATGGCATTTGGCCCGAGCCCGGACATCTGGGGCGGAAAACTCCTGCCTGTCGTCCGCGAGAACCTCGCCGGCATCGCCAAGGCGATCGCGGCGCACGAGCCGCTGAAGATGCTGGTGCGCGAAGACGACCACGACATCGCCGAACGCCTGTGCGGCCCCTCGGTCACGCTGGTGACCCAGCCCATCGACGACCTGTGGATGCGCGACACCGGGCCGGTGTTCGTGAAGGATCAATCCGGCCAGGCCGGCGCTGTCGGCTTCAACTTCAATGGCTGGGGCGACAAGCAGGCGCACGAGTACGACGCCGAGGTTGCGGGTTTCGTCGCCGGCAAGGCCGGCGCGACATTCATCGAGACAAAACTGGTGCTCGAAGGCGGCGGCATCGAGGTCGACGGCGAAGGCACCGCCATCATCACCGAGAGCTGCGTGCTCAACGCCAACCGCAATCCCGGCGTCAGCAAGGCCCAATGCGAAGCCGAACTCTTTCGCCTGCTCGGTCTGCAGAAGATCATCTGGCTGCCCGGAATTGCCGGCAAGGACATTACCGACGGGCACACCGACTTCTACGCCCGCTTCACCAGCCCGGGCGTGGTCGTCGCCGGTTTGGACCCCGACCCCTCATCCTATGACCACGCCGTGACCAAGCGGCACCTGGAAATCCTCAGGCAGTCGAGCGACGCCAAGGGACGCAAATTGAAGGTGGTCGTGCTGCAAGGCCCCTCGACGGTGCGAAGCAAGTACGAAAACAAGGACTTCGCAGCCGGCTACATCAATTTCTATGTCTGCAACGGAGCCGTCATCGCCCCCGAATTCGGCGACAGGCAGGCCGACGCCAACACGCGGGACGCGCTCAGGGACCTGTTTCCCGGCCGCGACATCATCCAGCTGAACATCGACGGCATCGCCGCCGGCGGCGGCGGAATTCACTGCACGACCCAGCAGCAGCCAGCCTGACGACGGACAACGGACGCCACCGCCCTCTCCGGTGGCGGCCCGCCGCCCCTCACGCAAAACACGCCTCGATCAGCGCCAGCCGCTGCAGGCCGAGATTCTCCGTGATCCCGGGCTCGATGGCGTTCATCCGTCCGCTCGATCCATTGAACCTGGACCGCAACAGGCCCGCGGAACGTCGGCGCCTGCGGTAGCCATGACCCGACGTCCCATCCTCATGACCGAGCGTCCCAATCTGTAGCTGCATGCGGCGACAGCCTTGTTCGGCTGTGCCAGAAATCTCGCGGCAACGACATACGCGCAAAGACATCCGGAACGCCCTGCCTGCCTCGTGGCGCGCCACTGCCTGCCAAGCCGCGCGCTCGCGGATGCAAGTGGCGTGACGGAGCGGCAGGGCGCCGGCATCGCAGTCGGCAGCCTTTGTCCCGGCACCGTGAAAACGTGCCGGAGACAGGGTCCGTCTGCCCGGGTGGACCAGGCCTATTGCGTCGGGCGGGGGAAGAACATGACTGTCACAAGCGCCAACTCGAACCGGGCGGCGGCCCTGACCGCAACCGCGCTCGTCTCGATGATTTCAGCCTGTGCCATCGTCTCACCGGCACGAGCCCAGTTCGTCTGCGTCGACGGCGCAGCGTCCGCTCAAGGCGCAACGGCTGCCGGATCACCAGCCAGTTTCGCCTGCGGCAACGGTGCCAATGCCAGCGGCATTTCAGGCAGCAACAACACGGCAACAGGGACAGGCGCCAACGCCAGCGGCGACACCGCAACCGGCAATGCCAACGCCTCCGGCAACGGCTCCAGCAACTCGGCCTACGGCAACAACACCAACGCCAGCGGCAACGGCAGCACGAACACGGCAGTCGGCGACGGGGCGATTGCCAGTGGCGCAGGCAGCAAGAACATCGCCACCGGGTTCATCGCCACTGCCGGCGGCGATGGCAGCAACAACAGCGCTTCGGGGACACGGGCGAATGCCGTCGGCAACAACAGCTCCAATGTCGCGTCCGGCAACGGCGCCAATGCCGGTGGCGACAACAGCAACAACAACGCCTCCGGAACACGGGCGAATGCCAGCGGCAACATCAGCTCCAACGTTGCGAGCGGCCTGAACGCCAATGCGAGCGGTGACGGCAGCAGAAACGTCGCGACAGGCGACGGCGCCAATGCCAGCGGCGCCAACAGCTTCAACGCCGCGACGGGCTTTCTTGCCACTGCAAGCGGTGCCGGATCCGGCAACGTCGCGTCAGGCGCTTTTGCCAACGCCAACGGCACCGGCAGCGCCAACGTCGCATTGGGCGTCAACGCCAATGCGAGCGGCAGCGGCACCTTCAACACCGCCGTGGGCTACGGCTCCACCGCCACCGGCGCCAATTCCTCGGCATTCGGCAACGGCGCATCGGCGACCCATGCAAATTCCATGGCGATCGGCACCGGCGCCACAGCGACGCGCGCCAACCAGCAATCCTTCGGCACGGCTTCGAACACTTACACGATGGGCGGCATCACCTCGGCAGCGAGCCGTGCGGCGCAGACCGGGCCGCTGCAATTCGTCACAACCGACAGCGGCGGCAATCTCGGCTCCAGCACGCTCGGCGATCTCGGAATTGCCGGCATCGCCGACATCGCCGGCATCAACGGACAGATCGCCGGGCTCAACAGCCGCCTCAACGACCTCGACGGCAGGAGCAGCAAGGCGCTCAACGGTGTCGCCATGGCCTTTGCGATGTCGGGCACGCCGTGGGTCATGCCCGCCGAACGCTTCGCCATGACGCTGAACTGGGGCACGTTCGACGGCACCAACGCCCTGGCCCTGAGCGGGGCGATGCGCCTTGGCGAGCATGTTCAGGCCAATGGCGGCGTTGCATATGGCACCAATGGCGGCGGCGTGGGCGGACGCCTGGGCGTGCGGATAGGCTGGTGAGACAGATCGCCAAAAGCTTGGCCCGCCCCCTCGGCCCCGTCCTTCTTGCGCTGTTGCTGCAGCAGCCCTGGGCGTTCTACGGCGCAAGGGCTCAGGAACAGGCGTCGACGGCGGCGTCCAAGACCTCTCGTCTGTCGCCTGCCCTGCCCGTCTCCCTGGAGCAGGCGCTCTATCTGATCCGCTCCACGCTGCTGACGCTCAACGACGCCAACCGGTCGGGCAACTACACGGTGCTGCATGATCTTGCCGCACCCGACTTCCAGGCGCAGAACTCGGCAGCCGACCTTGGCCAGAGCTTTTCCGACCTGCGGCACCGCAATTTCGATCTCTATGGCGTGGCCCTTCTGGCGCCGCAATTCACCGAAGCGCCCGCGCTCGATCAAAATGGCCTGCTGCGCCTTGCGGGCTACTTCCCCACCCGCCCGCAGCAGATCAAGTTCGACCTGGTCTTCCAGGTCGCGTCAGGGCAATGGCGGCTGCTTGCCATATCGGTCGCCACGCCGGAAGCCCCGCAGGCGGAGGTGGCGCAGCAGCAAGCCCAGCCGAAGCATTAAAAGCAGAGCAAATAGGACAACGCTGAATACGCCGGGCAGAAAGGCTTCACATAGGCGAAAGCCCCCGGGCCAGGCCGGGGGCTGCGTTTCAGTCATTCACCTTGTGCGGTCTCAAAACGCCATGCGGACGCCCAGGCGGCCCCCATAGCTCTGATAGTCGTTGCCGATAGACGCGGTGCCTTCGGCAAAGCCGTTCAGGCCGGTTCCCGACACCAGCGTGGCGCCCAGCTGGAACTGGCCGTAGGCATCGATCGGATCGTTGGCCAGTGCGCTGGTTGCGCCGTTGACGAAACGCACCCCGTCCTTGCCTTCGAACTCGTTCACCAGATGGGCGCCGAGATAGAAGGTGGCCACACCGTTGCCAACCGGCGCCGTTCCGCCGATGCGGGCGCCGACCTTGCCGCGAAGGCTGTTTGCACTGTCGAAGTCGACCGCCGCGCCCAGCACCTCGAGCGTGTCGAGGCTGGTCCGGCTGTAGGCGAGGCTGGCAACCGGCTCGAGGAAGAAGCTGGCGTCGCCGAAGCGGGCGCCGGCCTCGAGCTGGAGCCCGAAGGCGGTGCCGTCGAGCTTTTCGGTGAAGCCGCCTGTCACGCTGTCGATCTTGGCGCCGAACACGTCATATTTGGCCAGCGCGTTGACGAAGTAGTTGCCCCACTGCCCCTGGGCATAAGCGCCCAGATTGTAGGCATCGTAGTCGGTGCGATCTTCGGTGCCGGCAAAGGTCAAGGCCGAGGCGAGGTAACCGCCGGTCAGACCATAGGTCACGCCGCCGATCGTGCCGAGATCGGCGCCGACCTGGCCGCCCACATGCTTCTGGCGGTAGGACAGATCGTAATCGCCGGAACTTGCCGCATAGGCCTGGTCGCGCTCGTCGGCAGAGCTGTAGAACTGGGCCCACAGGCGCCCCTGCTCGACACCGTCCTTGGCCGGGTCGCGCAGGCTCGCCGTGCGCGCCGACCAGGCGTCGGCCGACTGTCGCCACAACGCCTGGGCGCCTTCATTGACCTTGAGCATCTGGAACAGGCCGAACCCTTCAGACGCCGAGAGGTAGAAGTCGTTGCCAAGCGCGTCGTAGTTGAGCGCATAGCGGGCAAAACCGGCATTGACCGTGTCCGGCGACAGCGTGAAGGCGCCCGCCGTAGTGCCGCCGGCCGCATCGACCAGCGTCAGCGTGCGGCCCGGCAGCAAGGCGCCGCCGCGCACCGAGTTGATCGCAATCGTCGTGGTGCCGGAGGCCGAGCCGCCGATCACCAGCAGGTCGCTCGTGCCAGCCGAGGCAGTGTCGATGTCGAGCGCCAGCCGGCCGTTGATGCCGACATAGTCACCCGACATCGTCAGCACCTCGCCGGCGCGATTGTTGGCCAGCGTCACCAGTCCGGAATTGTCGAAGCGTTCGAGATTGGCCAGCGTCGCGTTGTCCCGCAGGCTGACCACGCCGGAGTTGACGAAAAGGTCGTTGCCGTCCCAGAACTCGCTGGTGCCGGAGAGCTCGAACCTGCCGCTGTTGACGATGAGGTCGTCGCCCGCGTCAAAGGACACGCCGCCGATGAAGGTTCCGGAATTGATCAGCCTGACGGTGCCGCTGTTGACCATGACCGTCGGCACCGAAGTTGCACTGAGAATGCCGGCATTGTCGATCAGCACGTTCGCGCCGCGGGCCACAATTGCCGTGCGCGTGCCGTAAAGGCCGCTCACTTCGCCGCCGGCGAGGATGTCGATGCGCGTATCGCCTGTGCTTGCGGCATACACGATCTCCTCGGCGTGGCCTTGCACCTTGCCCGAAATCCGGAGGCTCGTGTCGCCATTGCCGGTTTCGGCGCTGATGGCGCGGCCATCGGCGGCATGGACGTTGCCGACGTCGATCCGTACCGCCCCGGAAGCAGTGTCTGCCAGGATGCCGTCGCTGCCATCGCCGGTGACGTGGAGGTTGCGAAGCGCAAGCTCGATGCCGCCATCGCCAGACAGAACGATGCCATCGGCCCTATAGCCCGACACCGAGACTGAATCGGCGATCACGGTGGTGCCGGCGCCGCCGCCCGCCACGATGCCATGGGCGTTTTCGCCGCGCACGGCGATTGTGCCGGTGTCGACGATCTTGACCTTGCCGGAGGTGCTGTAGGCTTCGATGCCGTGGGCATCGTCCCGGGCGGTGTCGATGTTGCCGGCGGTGACGTCAATGTCCCCGCTGTCGCTGTAGGCGCCGATGCCGACGGCGGATTTGCCCCGCGTGGTGATGGTGCCGTTTGCGACGACGGTCAGGTTGCCGCTGCCCGAGTTCGCGGTGACGGCGTTGCCGCCCCGACCGGTTGTATTGATATCGGCGACCGTGATGTCGACGTCGCCATCGGTCTCGACCTTGACGCCGTTGCTGCCCCAGCCCGCCGTCGAGATCGTGCCGTGGGCATTGACCGTGACGGCTCCCGTCGCGGATGTGGCGAGGATGGCATCCGCCAGGTCGCCGCTGGTGGCAACCGACCCCACGTCGATGGCGATCGGACCCGAGGTCGTCTCCGCCAAAACGCCGCGGCTTTCTTCGCCCTGAGTCACGATGGAGTTCGCCCTAAGGTCGATGCGGCCGGTATCCGTCGTCGCAAAGACGCCGTTGGCAAATGCCCCCTGCGACCTGATCTCGTCGGCGACAAGGGTCAGGTTGCCGTCGATGCTGCGCAGGTCGATGACATAGCCATCCTGGCCGGTCGTCGAGGCCGATCCGATCCTGACGTCGACATTGCCCTCTGTCGAGAAGCCATAGATCGCGGTGCCGCGGACACCCCCCGCTGCGGCTGACGCCATGTCGATCTCGATATTGCCGAGCGTGCTCTGGGCGGCGACGGCGATGCCGTCGGCGGCCGTCACCCTTCCGGTGCTGGTTACGGTGATGTCGCCGCCGCCGGTACGCGTGAAGATGGCGGTCGACCTCGCGCCGGTCGTCGACACGTTGCCGCTGTTGCCGATGACGACGTCGCCCTGGTCGCTCTCGGCCCTGATGGCCTCGGCGTTCGCTCCCGTCGTTCCCAATGTCCCCGCATTGGTGACGCGGACGTCCTTGCTTCCGCCCTTGGCGGCGATGGCCACCGCGTCGTCGCCGGTGGTGGTCACCGTGCCGCCATTGGTCACCGTCACGGCGCCGTCGATGCTGACGGCATTGATGCCGTGGCTGTCGCTGCCGGTCGTGGAGATGACGCCGGTATTTCCGACAGTCACATCGCCCTGGCTGCTGGTGGCGAAGATGGCGATCGAGCGGTCGCCGCCAGTGCCCACCGATCCGGAGTTGGTCGCCGAAACCGCGCCAGCGCCCCCCTCGACGAACATGCCGGCTGAATCGTTGCCGGTCGTGGTCATCGTGCCGCTGTTCGTCGCCGACGCGCCGCCATAGGTGGACGACGCACGGACGCCATGACTTGCGCTGCCGGTCGTGGAAATCAGGCCGGTGGTGGCGACCCCGACATTGCCCCAGACGGAGCTCGCCCTGACGGCCGTGGCGTCGTCGCCGATCGTGGAGGCGTCGCCAACCTCGACATCGACGTCGCCGCCGACCGACGTGGCGAGCACGCCGTTGCTGCGCGCGCCCTCGGTCGCGACCGAGGCCGCATTGACCGTGACCAGGCCGGCATCGATGGAATTGGCGTAGATTCCGTGGCTGTCGGCACCGAACGTGGCCACGGAATTGACGTCGATATCGACCGCACCACCGGTATTGGCCCCGATGCCGTGGCTGACATTGCCCCTGGTCTCGATGCGGCCATCGCCGGTGACCGTTACGGTCCCGAAGCCGTTGCTGAAGGCGTCGATGCCCCAGGCATTGTTGCCCGTGGTGGTGATCGAACGGGCGTCGACGGAAACCGGACCGTCATAGGTCATCGCAACGATGCCCTGGCCGACGCTTTCGACCGTGTCGGCAGTGACGGAGATGGAGGTATCGCCGACGACGTTGAGCGCCGCGCCCGCCGACGTGATGCTGTTGACGTTGACGATCGTGTTCGTCGCATTCGCATCGACCGACACGCCAGTCGCACCGGCGGCGTCGGTGACGACACGTCCCTGCAGGTCGAGGCTGAGAACGCCGCCCGCGCCGGATACGGAAACGCCGATGCCCGGCGCCGTCGTGTGGACCAGCCCGTCCGCGGTCAGAACAAATGTCAGGTCCTGGCCACCGGCGGTATATTCAATTCCCGACGCATATGGGTTGCCGGCGGCAGAGCAGGTGACGACGCCGCCCAGCGGCACGCCGCATTCGTCAGCGGCCAGCGCCACGCCGGGCATGCTCAGCGGCATCACCACGCCGGCCAGGGCCGTGCCGATCCGCAGTTGCGCCTGCAAGGTGGACAACGCCGTGCGCCGCCGCTTCCGATGCACGGCCTGTGTTGCTGTTGTCGTCATCCCCGATGCCCCTTGTCATGCAATTTCAATTGCGGGGCAGACGGCCGATCCGTCGACCATTCCACCCTCAAGGGCGTCTATTTATTAGGCAATGGCGAGCTTCGACAGGAACGAGATGGAACGAGTTGTAACGAAATGGAACGAAAACCGTGTCGCGGCGGCATCAACGATGCCGATTTTGCCGCTGCGTGATCGTCGAGTGAAATCAGCCTGCCAGGGCGCCGACGCCGGATGTCCCATCGATGGCCAACAGGTCGCCGCCCGTCGCCAGCGGCAGTGCGATTTCAACGACCGTGCCCTCGTCCGCATTGCTGACGATTCCGACAGACCCGCCATGCGCGGTGACGACACGCGACACCAGCGACAGCCCCGTTCCCGAGCCCTCGACGCTGCCGACATTCGCCCCCCTCACGCCGTGGACCATGACCCGCTCCAGTTCATCGGCGGGAATGCCGATGCCGCGGTCGCGGACGGCGATACGGACGGTCCCGTCGTCCGCGCCAAGCGACAGGATGACCTGTGACGCCCCCACCACGGCCGAGAACTTGACCGCATTTTCCAGGAGATTGACGATTGCGAGCTCGAGCATTCCGGCGTCCGCCTTGACCGGGAGGCTCCGGGCCGATGGCTCCAGGTCGATGGAGATATCGGCGGCGGGCATCAGGTCGCGGGCCCGCGCCGCCGCGGCGACGACGATGTCGCCGGCGGCCACCCCGGACATCTCGGGCCGGAAGGACGGACCCTGCAGGCGGCTGCGCGCCAGGTTGACCTCCAGCATTTCGACAAGGCGCACGATGGCGCGCTGGATGCGCCTGACCCTGGCAAGGTTGCCTTCGTCGGCCGCAGGCAGGCTGATGCCGATACTGTCGACATTGGAGCGGATCGCAGCCAGCGGCGTGCGGTACTGGTGCGAGATCACCTCCATGAAGCGCACCTGCTGCTGCTGCGAGCGAAGCTCGGCTTGCAATGCGTCCTCGGCGATCTGCCGTGCCGACACCAGCTCCCGCGTCTTTTCAACGACCAGTGCATTGGCCGTCCGCTCCGCATCCTGGGCGGCGACCAGCGCCTGCTCGCGCATGTGGCTGTTCAGCGCCTCGGCCGCGCGCAGCCTGACAGCCAGCGCGCCGGTGAGCAGGATCGCCTGCACCAGGCCGCTGATCGCGTAGGCATGCCAGAAGACGTTGGGCAGTCCGAAATAGCCCTGGCGCTGCGACAGCGACAGCACCGAGCCTATCCACAACACGCAGAATGCCGCCGCGCGCAGACGGCTTGCCGCACCGTTCTCGTTTGCGGTGCGCAGGCCCTGCACCACGTTCACCACCCCCATCAGCAGGGCGAAATTGTTGCCGATCGGCCCGAACACGATGTTGGATTTGAAGATGGCGAAGCCGATGCCGATGAGCCCCACGGCAGCGCTGGCCTGGTAGACGCGGTGCAGCCTGGGCGCGAGCCGTGGCAGCTCCAGGATGCTGGAATAGGCAAGCGCGCTGGCAAAAAGACCGAACCAGGCCGAAGCGCCCATGAACAGGTCGTTGGCCGCGCCATTGTCAGGAAACAGGAGCATCCTGCTCAGTCCCAGATTGCCGGCATAGACCAGCATGATGCCAAGCGTGCTTAAGGCAAGCAGCGGGTACTGCGCCTTGCGGTCGAAGTAGAAGAAGACCAGCTGGATGACCAGCAGGACCCCCATGCCGCCGAACCAGAGACCGGAGAGCAGGCTGGCCGCGGATGTCCGTGTCGTCAGCTCCGCCGTCGGGTAGATGTCGATGTTGAGATGCGTCGACGAATTGGAGTTGGCGATGCGGATGTAGACGACCGTCACCTCCCCGGCCGACAGGGCCAGGGGAACGACGTTCTGCAGGCCCGACAGGCCATCGGCCGAAAGCGGACGATGGTCGCCGAGTGTGTATGGCGTGAAATCGGCAGCCCCCAGCCCAGCACGCTCCCGGGCGACATAGACATCGATGAAATCGAGGAAATTCGGCGCCAGCGACAACAGCACAGCACCGTTTGCCGCCGGCTTCAGCTCGAGCCTGAGCCAGTTGGCGTTTCGCGTATAACCGAAGTTCACGCTCGTCCCCAGAACCGGCCTGAACGCCGCCTGCCTTTCCGGCGCGATCACGTCGGCCAGCGACAGAGACCAGGAGGGATCGGACAGGACCGCGAGCCGGCGCTCCTGCAAGGGGGCCGGATCGAGCCTGACCGACACCTCGCCTGCGCCGGCCGGACATGGCGACATCGCCAGGAGAATGACGAGCCAGATGCCGGCCAGATACTTCCAGGCGCCGGCCAGATATGTTCCGATCCGCCCGACCCGACGCCTGAAGGCATGCCTCGCGACAGTTTCATCTTGCATGACAGTGTGGATACGGCCGTGGATCAGGCTCATTATTGATTCCAATGCTTCGAGCCTTATGACGACAACTGCCCTGCCCTCACAAGCCGCAAAGACGCGCGACGATCGCGCCGCCGCCATCCGTGCCATCCTGGTCGAGGACGACCACGACCTGCGGCAGGGCATCGCCGACTATCTGCGCCTCAAGGCAATAGACGTGACGGCCGTTGCCTCAGGCGTCGGCTTCTACACCACGCTGATGGGCGACGATTTCGACATCGCCATCCTCGACGTCAACCTGCCTGACATCAGCGGCTTCGAGCTTGCCAGGGTCATTTCCTCCAGCAAGCGCATGGGCGTCATCATGCTGACGGCCCGCGCCGGCCGGGAGGACCGGATCAAGGGCTATGAGCAAGGCGCCGATCTCTACCTGACCAAGCCGGTCGACGGCGAAGAACTCGCGCTTGCCGTCAACAATCTGGCACGCCGCGTCAGGCAGGCCGCCTCGGCCCCCGCAGGGCCTGCCGGCCAGGGCGAACGCTCCCCGGATACGCCTTCGGTCGTGGAACGCCCCTGGCTGCTCGACCTCAGGCGACGTCAACTGACCTCGCCGGCCGGCGTGCCGATCCTCCTGTCGGGACGCGAAGCCATGCTGGTGGAGCACCTTGCCCGCGCCGCAGGCGCGACGGTGCCGCGCAACGTCATGGACACGCTGCTCGGCAACAGCAGCTCCGACCCGGAAAGCCGCCGCCTCGACGCCGCCCTTCGCCGCCTGCGCATGAAGGCCCGCGCCGCCGGCGCGGACCTGCCCCTGCATGTCGTGCACGCGGTCGGCGTGCGCTTCATCGGCGTGCTGACCGTCGTCTGAGACGTCAGGCGTTGACCGGGTGCTCTTTCCACGGGCATGACAGGATGGACCGGCCCGGTTGAAATCTCGGAGGACGTCATGAAATCACTGTTCCACCTTGCCCTGCATGTCACCGATCTCGAGTCCACCCGCCGCTTCTACGGCGACGTGCTCGGCTGCATCGAGGGGCGCTCGACCGACAGCTGGGTGGATTTCGACTTCTTCGGCCACCAGCTTTCGCTGCATCTGGGCAAGCCATTTGAAATCACGCGAACCGGCAAGGTCGGCGATCATCTGGTGATGATGCCGCATTTCGGCGCCGTCCTGCGTCTCGACGACTGGCTGGCGCTTGCCGACCGGCTGGAGAAGGCCGGCATCGCCTTCGACATCCCGCCGGTCGTCCGCTTCAAGGGCGAACCCGGCGAACAGCGCACGATGTTCTTCTTCGATCCTTCGGGCAACCCGATCGAGATCAAGGGTTTCAAGGACTTCGACAGCGTGTTTTCCACATGACCTCATCCTGCCTCAGGGTGTTCCGGCGCGGGCCTGTTCGTGGACGGGATCGTCCTTGAATGGGCTCGCCGTCGCTTCACGCCTGAGCACGAGACGCCTGATGACGACGTAGAAGACCGGCGTCAGGACCAGTCCGAACACGGTCACGCCAAGCATGCCGGCGAACACGGCAACGCCCATGGCGTGGCGCATCTCGGCACCGGCGCCGGTGGCGATGACCAGGGGCACGACACCGGCTATGAAGGCGAGCGACGTCATCAGGATCGGCCTCAGGCGCAGGCGCGCAGCCTCCAGCACCGCCGCCAGGGGATCCCGGCCCTTCTTTTCCTCCTCATGGGCGAACTCCACGATGAGGATGGCGTTCTTGGCCGCGAGCCCGACAAGGACGACAAAGGCGATCTGGGTGAAGATGTTGTTGTCGCCGCCTGACAACCAGACCCCTGAAATGGCCGAAAGCAGCGCCAGCGGCGCAATCAGCAGGACGGCAAAAGGCAGCGACCAGCTGTTGTATTGCGCCGCCAGGATCAGGAAGGCCAGCAGGACAGCCAGCGGAAACACGATCATGGCGGAGTTCCCGGCCTGCTTTTCCTGGAAGGTCAGGTCGGTCCATTCGAAGGCCATGCCGTCAGGCAGGGTCTCGCCCATGATGCGTTCGATGGCAGCGGTCGCCTCGCCTGACGAATAGCCTGATGCGGGCCCGCCCGTAATGTCCACCGACGGATAGCCGTTGTAGTGCATCACCCGGTCAGGGCCCGAGCTGGTGACAATGCCGGCAAGCGCGGCAAGCGGCACCATGTCACCTGACGCGTTGCGAACCTTGAGGCGGGCGATGTCGTCCACCTCGGCGCGGAAAGGCGCATCGGCCTGCACGATGACGCGATAGGTGCGGCCGAAGCGGTTGAAATCGTTGGCGTAGAGGGAGCCGAGATTGACCTGCAGGGTCTCGAAGATCTCCGTCATCGCAACATGCTGCGTCTTTGCCTTGACCCGATCGAGATCGACATGGACCTGCGGCGCGTTGACCTGGAAACTCGCCATCATGCCGGCGAGCTCGGGGGCGGCGGCCGCCTTGGCCATGATCTCGCCCTGCACGCGCGCCAGGGCTTCGAGGCCCGCACCGGCGCGATCCTCGACCTGGAGCTTGAAGCCGCCCGTCGTGCCGAGCCCGGGCACCGGCGGCGGCGGGAAGATGCCGACGAAGCCGTCGGGAATCTGGCTGTACTTGCCCATCAGGCGCCCGGCGATCGCATTGGCCGAAAGCGAGGGATCCTTGCGCTGATCGAACGGATCGAGCACGGCAAAGACCACGGCGGCATTGGGCAGATTGACGAAGCCGTTGACCGAGAGGCCCGGAAAGGCAACGACGCTCTCCACACCGGGCTCGGCCAGCGCGATCTTCGACATCTCCTTGACCACGGCGTCGGTGCGCTCGAGCGAGGCCCCTGATGGCAATTGTGCGATGCCGACGAGATAATACTTGTCCTGCGCGGGCACGAAGCCGCTGGGGATGCCCTGGAAGCCGAGATAGGTCGCGCCAAGCAGGCCCGCATAAGCGACGAAGACGACGCCGCTGATGCGGATGGCGCGCCGCGCGGTCGCGACATAGGCGTTCGAGGCGCTGTCGAAGAAGCGGTTGAACAGGGCGAAGAACCGGCCAAACAGGAAGTCGATGCCGCGCGTCAGCCAGTCGCGGCGGGCGCCGCCATGATGCGGCTTCAAGAGCACCGCTGCCAGTGCCGGCGACAGCGTCAGCGAATTGATCGCCGAAAGCACCGTCGATATGGCGATCGTCACCGCGAACTGCCGGTAGAATTCGCCCTGCAGGCCCGACAGGAAGGCCGAGGGAATGAACACGGCCGCCAGAACCGAGGTGATGGCGATGATCGGCGCCGTCACCTCGTCCATCGCCTTGCGGGCCGCTTCCTTGGGTGTTTCGCCGAGACCGATGTGGCGCTCGACATTCTCGACGACGACGATGGCGTCGTCGACCACGATGCCGATCGACAGCACCAGGCCAAACAGCGACAGCGTGTTGAGCGAGAAGCCCAGCAGATACATTACCGCCAGCGTGCCGACGAGCGATATCGGCACCGCTACCAGCGGAATGATCGAGGCGCGCCACGTCTGCAGGAACAGCACGACGACGATGACGACCAGCACGATCGCCTCGAGCAAGGTCGTCATGACTGCTGCGAGCGATGCCCGCACGAAGACGGTCGGATCATAGGCGATGCGATATTCCAGGCCGTCGGGAAATTCGCCCTGCAGGCGCTGCATCTCGGCGCGCACCGCGCTCGAGACGTCGAGCGCGTTTGCGCCCGGGCGCTGGATGATCTGCATGGCCACCGCCGGCTCGCCGTCGAGCAGGCTGCGCAGGGCATAGGCGTCGGCGCCGAGCCCGATCCGGGCGACGTCGCGCAGGCGCACGACCTGGCCGTCCTCACCCGTCTTGATGACGATCTCGCCGAACTGCTCCTCGCTGGTCAGCCGCCCCACCGTGCTGACGGTGACCTGGTAGCTGGCCGCCTGCGACGGCTGCTGGCCGACCGATCCGGCTGCGACCTGCACGTTCTGTTCGCGAATGGCGGCAACGACGTCGCCCGCCGTCATGCCGCGCGCCGCCACCCTGGCGGGGTCGAGCCAGACGCGCATGGCGTATTCGCCCGCCCCCCAGACGACGACGTCGCCCACCCCGGGCAGGCGGGCGAGCGTGTCGCGCACCTGGAGGCTGGCGAAATTGGAAATATACAAGGGATCGTAGCGCTTGTCGGGCGACACCAGGTGGACCACCATCAGGATGTCGGGCGAGGTCTTCTGCGTGACCACGCCGATGCGCTGAACCTCTTCGGGCAAGCGCGGCAGCGCCCGCGACACGCGGTTCTGCACCTGGATCTGGGCCATGTCAGGGTCGGTGCCCTGGGCGAAGGTGACGGTGAGCGTCATCCGCCCGTCGGTCGCCGCCTGCGAGCTCATATAGAGCATGCCCTCGACGCCGTTGATCGACTGCTCGAGCGGCGATGCGACCGTTTCGGCGATCACCGCGGGATTGGCGCCGGGATAACTGGCCGAGACCTGGATGGTGGGCGGCGTGACGGAGGGATACTCGCTGAGCGAAAGCCGGAACAAAGCGATGGCACCGGCGATCAGCATCAGGGCCGACAGCACGATCGCAAAGATCGGCCGGTTGATGAAGAAATGCGGCAGGCTCATCGACGTGCCTCCTGCGCGCCGCCGGCCGCCCGTGCAGGATCGAGCGCCGCATCGGGCGCCATGGCGATCCGGTTCGGGGTCACCTGCATGCCCGGCCGTACAAGCCCCTTGATGATGATCGTCTCGCCTTTGCCGAGCCCCTGCTCGACGACACGCAGGCCCTCGCGCATCGCCCCGAGCTCGACCGGCCGGTATTCGACAGTGTCATCAGCCCCAAGCACCAGCACGTAACGACGGCCCTGATCGGTGCCGACGGCCTGGTCGTCGATCAGCACGGTTTCGCGGGCGGCAGCCGTGGCAAGCCTGACGCGCGCAAACAAGCCGGGCGTCAGCTGCCCCTGAGGATCGGCGAGCACAGCGCGGGCCTTGATCGTGCCCGTCGCGCGGTCGACGCGGTTGCCGAGAAAATCGAGCCTGCCCGTGTGGGGAAAGCCACTCTCCGCCGTGAGCCCGACAGTAACAGGAGGTGCCGCCCCCGCGGCATCGGGCCGACCCTCGCCCCGGAAGCGCAGATAGGTCGCTTCATCGAGGTCGAAATAGACATGGACGGGGTCGACCGAGACGATGGTGGTAAGCAGCGTGGCGGCCCCCGCAGCTCCGGTGACAAGGTTGCCTTCGCTCACCAGCACGCGGTCGACGCGGCCGGAGATCGGTGCCGTGACGCGCGTATAGGAGAGATCGAGCCGGGCTGCGGCGACGACGGCCTTCGCCTCCTCGACCTGCGCCTCCCGCTCGCGCTTTCGCGCGACATCGTCGTCGAATGTCTTTTCGGAAATCGCCCCTTTGGGCGCCAGGCGTTGCGAACGATCGAGGTCGACGCTGGCCTGGTCGAGCAGAACCCGCGCCCGGCGCAACTGCGCTTCGGCATTCTGGAGCGCGACCTCGAACGGCCGGGCATCGATCTGGAAGAGCAGCTGGCCGCGCTCGACGAGCCCGCCTTCGGGCACGCTGACCGTCTCGATGCTTCCGCCGACACGCGGGCGCAGCTCGACCGTCCTGGCCGCCGCAATGATGCCGGTAAATTCCGACGACGGCGCAAGCACCCTGACGACGACCTCCGCCACCGGCACCTGCGGCGGCGGTGGCACGCCCTGTTCCGTCTCACCTGATGCCAGGGCCTGCCTGACATGGGTCGGCAGGCCATCGGGATAGGCAAACCACGCAGCACCGCCCAGCGCCGCCATCGCCACCAACATCGTTCTCGTCTTCCCAGTCATTCGAAACGGCCCCGCCGACAGATTGCGCGACGTCCGCAATGGACGCCGCTGATGATTTGCGACGCTAGGGTTTGCAGCAACGGGAAGGTCAACCGCCTTCTGCGACGGCTTGAAATTTGCCGGCGACGCGGCTGAAACGGACCTTCGATCAAGGACGAATCATCGTTTCGGTCACAAGACGGACGGCCGATCTCCACACCGCCAAGCCCCTGTCGTGCGGTTGGGCGGAGGTTCAGCCTGGGGTGCGCGAACCGGCCAAGGCGCTCCCGCGCTCGAGCAACCGTGGTGAAAACCCCTTCGGCAAAACGGACGGATTCTGCCCTCCACCGTCGCACTTGACTTTCCAGCAACCGGAAAGCGCAGCCTTCAACAACGGCTCGAAAACAGGCCGGCAACAAGGCAGGAGACGGAACATGCCGCACTGACAAAGACGACGGCCTGCGGCGAGATCGCAGGCCCGCATCACCGGTCATCGGACCGAAATCAAAACCTCACGAAAACACTGGCGTGGACAAGCCCGGCATCGGCGATGCCGGGAATACCCCTCCATTGTCCAAGAACGGAAAGACACTCCCAATGAAGACCATCCTCCTCATCGCTTCGCCCCTCATCTTCATCGCCGGCGCGGCATTCGCATCGTCCCTCGACGGCATCGTCGCCAGATACAATCACGACGTACGCGTCATCACCCTGGAAAATGGCAAGAGCGTCACCGTGCCCCGCGACGTCGCGATGCCGTCGCTCCAGGCCGGCGAGAAGGTATCGATCCAGCTCAACGGCGAAGGCGACCGCGTGACCGCGGTTCTGAAAAACTAGCCGGCTCGCTCACGACATTGAAGGACAGGCGCCACGGGATCTCCCACCCGTGGCGCTTGTTGCCGGCGGCATGTCGATGCCCCCGCTGCCGCCTCGACAGACCCGAAGTGGAACGATGGATCAGGATCGTCGGCCGCGCCGCAAGCTCTCTCGATTGCAGACACGGCAAGGCGGCCATGCCGGGATGCCAAGAGCCGTTTCCGATTGCGCAAACAGCCTGCGCAACGACCTTGCCAGGGTGACGCCCAGGGCTGCTCTCCGCGTCAGGCGCTCGGAAGACCATTTCGAGGAACCTTGCGTGGTGCAGATCCTTGACGTAGCGCGGCACGAAGCCGGGACAGACATTGCCCAGGTTGAGATGCGGAAGCTGTGACAGGCAGTGATGGATGGCCCGGGACGCCTCTGCCCTGTTGCCGGTCGCCGATGCCGCCGCGGCCCAGTAGAGCGCGCCTCGCACGAAGCCCGGCTTGGTCCTGACGACCTTGCGCGCAACTTCGAGGGCGCGTTGATCGTCCTCGCCGGCGAACCTTGCCATGACCACGCTGTGATGCCGCCAGAAGTCGATGACGTCATGCGTTCCGAGCCTGATCGCCTCATTGGCCTCGTGCAGCGCTTCGTTGACCTGTCCGCGCAAGGCAAAGAGCATGGCGATATCGCCGTGTCCGCTGGGGTAGCTTGGGTTGAGGCTGATCGCGTGCCGGCATTCGGCGATCGCTTCTTCGATCCGGCCGGAGCTCTCGAGCGCGAACGAAAGGATGCAGCGGGCGATTTCATCGTCAGGCACCGCCCGCACCGCGGCTTCCGCAAGCCCAAGCGCATGCTCGATCTGCCCGGGCTCCCGCGGCAGCGCTCCGAACGCCACCGCCATCGACGTTATGACCGAGAGCGTCCGCTGCGCGCGCGCATTGTCGTGCCGCAGCGAATAGGCCTTTTCGGCGAGCCCCAGGCCGACCATCAGCGAGTCCCGGGTCATCTCGAAATATTTCATGAGCGCTTCGTTCACCAGCCTGCGCACTTCCGGCGGGCCGGGTGGGCTCTTGTCACGCACCTTCCAGTTCGTCAGCTGCAGTTCGAGGGTGACGGCGAGCACCACCGACTGTGCAATACGGTCCTGAAACTGGAGGGCGTTTTCGGAGTTGCCGTCGAACTTCTGGGCCCAGACGTTCTGGCCGCTGGCGGCATCGACAAGCTGGACATTCACTCTCAGCTCGTCACCCGAGCGCTGGATGCTGCCGCTCAACACATAGCGCGAGCGCGGTGCTTCCGCCGTCCTGGCTTCGTCGCCCGCGCCATTCTTCGGTAAGGCAGGAAGCCGCGCGAGCACGACATAGTCGGCCACCTCGGAGAGGGCCGTGGTGATGTCCTGCACGAGCCCTCTGGCAAAAAAGTCGTCGCCGCGCTCACCCGTCAGGTTGACGACATCGGCCACGCTGATGGACGGACGTCCGGCGCGTTGGCCGGCCGGGACATTTACGGGCATCGTAGCGAGCGCGGCATCTGCTGACGACAACGATTGCCACAATGCATGCGTCTCGGGGCTGACTGCGACATCCAGCTCCTTCTTCAATATGTCCTTGCACGCCTCATATGTCCGCAACGCCCTGTCTCGCTGGCCGCACGCAACGAGCAGCTCCATCTTGAGCCGATAGGATGCCTCCCGCGTCGGCTCCATGGCCAGCAGCCGATCGGCAAGGACCAGCCCGGCTTCCGTGTCGACGAGGCGCGCGAGCTTTTCAAGCGACGCAAGCGCGCGGTTCAGCAGCCTGTCGCGCTCCGATGCCGCCCAGTCGTCGAAAGCATTGCTGCCAAGATATAGTCCGTCGAGAAACGGCCCGGTATAGTAGCCGAGCACCGTTTCGAGCTCCTGCGAAGAGCGTGCCGAGAGCCCCGTTTCGAACTCCTCGACGTCGACGCGAAGCCTGTCCGGTCTGAGCCCGATCAGGTCCCTGCGCGAATGGATCAGATCCAGGCCTGCCCGGGCGAGGTCGCGACGCAGGACGCTCAGGGTCTGTCGCAGGCTGTTGCGGGAGTGTTCACTGTCGCTGTCGCTCCACAACAGGTCTGCCAGTCTTTCCCGTGTCGTCATCATGCCCGGACACCGGGCCAGATAGGCAATGATGGCGGGCCCCCGCTTTCCGGTCAGCCAAAGCGGGCCGACGGACTCCTTTTCGATCTGGAACCCGCCAAAGAGCGAAATTCTGGTTGCTACGTCGCGATCACCGCTGTGCATGTGCCCGATAGCTTTCCACCCTGGCGAATCCTAACTCAAAACTAACGCTGCGCAAACGGAGCGCCCGTCCGTTCAAGCGCTGTCATGACGGGGGATCGATTAGACGTCGCTTGAATAGCCAAGAGAGCGATGTGGGCCCGTGTCGAAACTGCAAGCCAATCTGCTGCTTCTTCTTGCTGCCGCTTTGTGGGGCTTCGGCAATGTCGCGCAAAAGACCGTTCTTATTCATCTCGATGCTCTGAGTGCCGTCGGCCTGCGCTGCCTGATCGGCGGGCTGCTGGTGCTGCCCTTCGTCCCGAGCGAACATCACGCCCCATCGGGGCCGGGTCATCTTTCGAGCCTCGCCAGGGTGGGCTTGCTGTTTGTCGTCGCCATCGCGCTCCAGCAGCTCTGCTATCTCGGCGCCTCCGTCACCAATGCAAGCTTCCTGATCAGCACGGCCACGGTGATGACCCCTCTCGCCGCATGGCTGCTGGTCGGCGAACGGCCGGCGAGCCTTGCCATCGCAGCCGGCCTGACCGTTGCCGGCGCCCTGCTCTTGTCGGGCGGGATAACAGGCTTTGGCGCCGGCGACTTCACGGCTCTCCTGTCGGCCGCCTGCTATTCGCTCTGGATGATCGAGCTTGGCCGTCACATGCAGGCCCATGGGCGTCCGTTCACCGCCGCAGCGGTGCAGTTTCTCAGCGTCGCCGCCATCGCCCTCCCGGTCGGGGCGACATTTGGCAATCTGTCGCCGGCCGCAGCCTTTGCGGCCGGCCCGGAATTGGCCGTCCTCGGCATCTTCTCCACGGCAATCGCCTTCGGCATGCAGACGGCAGCCCAGCGCTTCACCTCCGCGAGCCATGCCGCGGTGATCGTCAGTGCCGAAAGCGTCTTCGGGGCGATGGGTGCTGCGATCTTTCTCGGCGAGCGGTCCTCGGCCCTGGCTGCGCTGGGCGCCGCGATGGTGCTTGCCGCGATCCTGTCCGTGGCGATGTCGGGCCGGTCGCCGCCGACAGCCGCGCCACGGCGGATCGATCCCCTCAGGTCCTTTGCGGCCCCGCGCCTGCCCGGACCGATCCCGGTGCCGGCAAGCCCGATCGCCCCACCGCCAACTCGGCAGTTCCAGAAGGGAGGAACGCCATGATTGCCTTGCTGATCGCCCCGGCAACGCAGACCGCAACGAGACTTCGTCCGCCTGCGCCCGGGACCTGTTTGCCGGCGACGACAGGGCAGACGGCGGCCAAACGCATCGCGAGGGCGCCGTGATGGCCTCGCTGGCAGCTCTTCATCCACAACTGGTGTCGTCACTTCGCGCCCGCATGAGCGGCCCGGGCGGTTACTACAATTGCGGCAATGCCCTCGGCCTTGTTGTCGGCCTTGGCGTCCAGCTTGCCACTGCGCCCGCCGGCGCGCCGGACGAAAACACGATCATGGCGTCGGTGGCCGCCTATTTCGCCGGCAGCCACGGCGCTGTCGCGTTGACGCTGACGACGCTGGTCTTCTTTTGGGGCGGCGAAGTCTATCACCAGGCCTGGGCAAGGCCGGACGCTCCCGACGCGGCGTTGAACCGGCTGGGCGACCTGCTCTCGGGCATAGGAGCAATAGGACTCGGCATCGCCTTGCTGCTGCTTGGCGATGTGCTGCTTGCGGCAACCTCCGGGCTGCTGCATGCGCTGGGGAAATTCGGCAGCGCCTTCCATCGGCCGGGCGAGCGGGTTCCGGTGTGGCCGGCCACCTGGCCCGACCCGTTTCGCAGCGCCGTGCTCGCCAGCAGGTTGCCGGCAATGCTGGCAACGACCCTCGCCCTCGGCGCGGCCTTGCCGCAGGTCTGGTCGGGCGAATCCGCCACGATGCTGGCCATGCCGGTAGCCCTGCTCGGCTGCTACGTCCTGTGGGCCAAGGCCGACCTGCTGCTGTTCGACGCCGGGACCAAGGTCCCTCGCCGGATCTCCGAACATCAAGATTGATCGCCAGCCGGCGTGGAAAGGGAGAGTGCCATGTTCGGAATTGCGCGCCGGCAAGCCGGTCATCGGCCTCGGGCGACACATGATCCCGCAAGTCAGCCAGTCTCGAGGCCGACCAGGCGACCCGGAGTGTCGTCGAGACTGGCCGGCGCGCTCACGCTTTCGATGGCCTGGAGCCTGCCGGCGCATTCAGCCGACGTCGACGTCGCCGTCGTATTCGCGGTCGACTTCTCGTCCTCGATCGACCCCGATATCGCCAGGCTGCAACGCGAGGGACATGCCGCAGCCCTCACCTCGCCCGAGATCATTGCCGCCATCACGCGCAACTATCTCGGCTGTATCGGCATCGCCTATTTCGAATGGTCGAGTGCCGGGCGCTCGCGCATCGTGCTGCCGTGGACGAGGATCTGCTCGTTGAAAGATGCCGAGGCGGCGGCATCGGTGATCGACGACAAGGGCGACACCGGTTCCAGCCGTGGCGGGCGCGGCAGAACCTCCGTTTCCTCGGCCATCGACATGGGAAGCCTGCTGCTCGACCAGTTTCCCGGACAGGCCGTCAGGAAGGTAATCGACATCTCCAGCAATGGCGAAAACAATGACGGACTTCCGGTTCAGTCGAGCAGGCTGAGGGCGGTCGCCAAGGGATACACGATCAACGCGATCGCCATTCCGACAAAAGGCGAGACACCCGACCTGGCATCCTATTTCGCCGACGCGGTCATCGGCGGTCCGCAGGCATTCGTGGTCGCGCTGAAGGATTCGGGCGACTACGCAGCAGCCCTCCGGCGAAAGCTGGTGACTGAAATCAGCATGGCCATCGACCCCACGGCTTCCGCCGGAGCCCCATGAACGGTCCTGGCCGGCGTGTCGCACTCGCCGGTTTCGGCCACGGATCGGCCAGATCCAGGCGCGCTCTCGCCCGACCTGGCCAATTGCAACGGCCTCGATCAGGCCCGGGCAATTCCGGCCATCATCCAACCTTCTCGACGTAATAGCGCGGGATGCGCCTACCTTCGCGGCCCCGGTAGAATTCGATGCAGAATTCGACGAAGGCCTTGAAGCGGCGCGAGACGTGGCGGCGGCGCGAGTAGATGAGGTTGATTGCGGTTTCCGGCGAACGCCACTGCGGCAGCACCGGAACGAGGATGCCGTTCTCACATTCGGTCTCGACGAAAAAGCCCGGCAGATAGGCAAGCCCCTCGCCCGCGACGGCGAAATATTTGAGCGTCCAGTAGTCATTGGCGGTGCAATTGGCGGCCGGCAGGATATCGATCTCGTTTCGGCCGTTCTGCGCCAGATACCAGGATTGCGGCCTGGTCGGCTGGCGGAAGATCAGCCCGCGATGGGCGCTGAGTTCCTCTGTCGTCTCGGGCGTTCCATGGCGGGCGAGATAATCGGGGCTGGCGTAGAGGCCGTAGGATGCCGTCGACAGGCGGCGGCTGATGTAGTCGACGTCGGACGGCTCGCCCCAATGGAAGATGCCGTCAAGCGCCTGTTCGGTCACGTCGGAAAACGGTTGCCTCGAGGTCAAAAAGACCACGTCCAGATTGACCTGCGGATATTGCTGGCGGAAGGCATAGAGCAGTTCCGACGTGATGGTCGTGCCGAACTCCCCGGTCGAGCCGACGCGCAACGTGCCGGCCACCTCCTGGCGCATCTCAGCAAGTGCGGTCGCCGCGTCCTCGCAGCTTGCCTGGATGCGTCGGGCGTGGCGGAGCAGCTCGGATCCGGCATCGGTAACGTGGAGATGATGGCCCTCGCGAACGAACAGCTCCATGCCAAACTCGTCCTCCAACTGCCGGATGCGATGGCTGAGCGTCGATTTGGGCAGCCGATGCAGCCGCGAGGCAGCCGAGATCGACCTTGCGTCGGCAACTTTCACGAAACAGTCGATGACCGACAGGTCCATATTTCGTCCAATCCATTGGATGATCTGTCCAAGAAATAGCCCACTTCGGCCAATTGTGTAAACGCCGCCGGCTCGAAATACTCCCCTCAACCAGGGAGGTTCGTTTGACTGATATCAGGGAATTCATACGTGCGGCGTCGGGGCGGGAAGCCAAGGCGACATTGGCCGTTTGCGGCGGCAAGCTGGTCAACGTGGTGTCGGAGGAAATCTACCAGGCCGACATCGCCGTCTACGGCAACCGCATCATCGCCATCGGCGACATCTCGGACCATATCGGTCCCGACACCGAGATCGTCGACGCGACGGGCAAATATCTCTGCCCCGGCATGATCGACGGGCACCTTCATGTCGAATGCTCGAAGCTGTCGATCACCAGCTTCGCCAAGGCCGTGGTGCCGTTGGGCACGACCTCGATCGTCACCGGGCTCGACCAGATCATCGTGGTCGGGGGTCCTGCGGCGGCGCGGGAATTCCTCGACGAGGCCAAGCAGACGCCACTGAAGGTATTCTGGGGCGCGCCGTGCAAGACGCCATACACGATGCCGCGCTCGACCGTCGGCCACTATTTCGGGCCGGCCGACCATGCCGCGACCCATCACTGGCCGGAATGCGTCGGCGTCTGGGAGACGGTGCGCGAGTTCATCCAGGAAGAAGACCCCGATGTGCTGAAGGCGCTTGAGATCGCCGAGAAGAGCCGGCTTCCGGTGCTCGGCTGCTGCCCGATGACGCGCGGCGCACGGCTCAACGGCTACCAGCAGGCGCGTGTGCGCGCCGATCATGAAAGCTACACGCCCGAGGAAATGCTGGAGAAGCTGCGCGCCGGCATGCATGTCGTGGTCAGGGAATCGTCGATCTCGCACTTCCTGTCCGACAATCTGCGCATCGTCACCGAGATGGGCGTGAAGGCGCTGCGCCGCATCAGCTTCTGCACCGACGATGTGGTGGCGAGCGACATCCTTGTCCGCGGCCATCTCGACAACATGGTGCGCATGGCGATCTCGATGGGCATCTCGCCGATGGCGGCGATCCAGATGGCGACGATCAACGGCGCCGACGCGCTGAGGATCGACGAGAAGGTCGGATCGATTTCGCCCGGCCGCTCGGCCGACATCCTTGTTGTCAGCGACCTGCGCGAATTCCGCATCGAGGCGGTGATCGCCAATGGCGCGGTGGCCGCCCGCGACGGCGAGATGGCTGTGGAGCTGTCGCCGCCGCCGCGCAGCGAAGCGCTGCTGCGTTCGATCAAGGTCGCGCCGGTCTCCGTCGACGACATTGCCGTGCCTTACCAGGGTACGGGAAGCACCGCGCGCGCCATGGCGATTGCGGTCACGCCTGAAAAGGTCTTCGTGCGCACGCGGCGCGAAGTGACGCTTCCGGTTCGCAATGGCCGCGTGCTCGCCGATCCCGGCCAGAACATCCAGTACGTCACCGTCGTCGAGCGTTATGGCAAGACCCAACACCGGCCGGTCGCCTTCACCTCGGGCTTCGGCCTCACGTCAGGCGCCATCGCCAGTTCGACCGCGCCCGACGACAACAACATCATCTGCGTCGGCACCAATCCCGAGGACATGACGGTCGCCATCAACCATCTCATCGCCAACAATGGCGGACAGGTGGTGGTCAAGGACGGAGAAATCCTCGAATTCCTCCATCTTCCCATCGGCGGCATCGTCTCCGACATGGAACCGCAGGAAATGGCCGCCATTGAAGGGAGGCTGGACGATGCGGCGCGCAGCCTCGGCTGCGATCTGCCCTGGCCTTTCATGTACATGTTCGTGCTTCAGATCACGGCGATTCCCGACTACGCCATCACCGATTTGGGCGTGATCGACTGCGTCAACCTGACGGTGACGTCGCCGATCCTCGACCAGGAAAGGGCTGTGGCAGCGGAGTGAGGAGCGCTGCCCGGCTTTGGCCAATCGGCCGCGTCGGAACCAACAATAAGGGGAGGAATACATGAACTACCAGCCGCACATCCCGGCGAGTGCGAGCGTGCAGCCATCCTGGCTGCACGCCGTCCTCGACCGCCATTTTCAGTTCACCAGGCTCGGCTCCACCATGCGGACCGAGATTCTGGCCGGCCTGACGACGTTTCTGGCCGCGTCCTATGTCATCGTCGTCAATCCTTCGATCCTCGCCCATGCTGGCATTCCGTTCTCGGCCGGCGTCACCGCAACCGTCCTGGTCAGCTTCATCGGCAGCTGCGCGATGGGGCTTTATGCGCGCAGCCCGATCCTCGTCGCGCCGGGCATGGGCATCAACGCGCTGTTTGCCTACACCATGGTCATCGGCGCCAAGGTGCCGCTGGAAATCGCGCTCGGCTGCGTACTGTGGGCCGGCGTGCTGTTCACCATCATGGCGGTGCTCAATCTCAGAAGCGCCGTCATCGAGGCGATCCCGACCGACCTGCGCTACGGCATTGCCTGCGGCATCGGCCTGTTCATCGCCCTGATCGGCCTGGTCAACGCCAAGTTCATCGTCTCCAACCCCGACACCATCGTCGGCCTGACCACCTTCAACCCCGTCACCCTGACCTTCATCGCCGGCTTCATCGCGACGGTCGGGCTGGTCATCAGGCGCGTGCCCGGCGCCATGATGGCCGGCATGATCCTGACGACGCTGATCTCGATCCCGATCGGCCGCTGGTGGGGCAATGGCAGCGCGTTTTCGCCAGAGACGCCCGACGTGACCACGCTCGTCAACTGGAGCGGCCTGTCGGCAGCGCCTGATTTCAGCTTCCTCTGGCAGGTCGACCTGCTCGGCGCGCTGCAGGTCGCCTACATCCCGTTCATCTTCGTGTTCCTGTTCACCAATTTCGTCGAGGCGCTGTCGACCTTTCTCGGGCTGGCCGAAGCCGCCAACCTCAAGGACGAGAACGGCATGCCGCGCAACATCAAGGAATCGATGCATGTCGACGCCGTGGCTGCTCTGATCTCCGCCCCACTCGGCACAAGCCCGGCGACCGTCTACCTGGAATCGGGCGCCGGCATCGCGCAGGGCGGCCGCTCTGGCCTCGTCGCCCTTGTCGCCGGCCTGCTGTTTTTGCCCTTCCTGTTTTTGTCGCCGTTGCTGTCGCTGGTGCCAGCCATCGCCACCGCACCGGTGCTGATCCTGACCGGACTGTTCATGTCGGAGCCGATGGGCCGCATCCGCTGGACGGATGCCGAGGAAGCCATTCCAGCCTTTCTCGCCATCGTGCTGATCCCGCTGACCTTTTCGATCACGCTCGGCCTGTCCCTGGCGATCATCGCCTATGTGCTGCTCAAGCTGGTCGTCGGCAAGGCCGGCGAAGTGAGGCCGATCATGTGGTTCGTCGCACTGCTCGCGGCCGCTCTCGTCGCCCAGATCCAGTAGCACCCCTGGCGGGCGTTCCGGCGCCCGCCAGCCCCTCACCTTTCAAAGGAAATCCCCCGCCATGCTTCAACCCTGGTCTGAAACCGCCCCGCGCCTTGTCGACGTGGCGATGGGGCGGACACCAGCCGATCTGGTGATCCGCAACGGCAGATGGGTCAATGTCTATTCCGGCGAGATCGTGCCGGGCACGGATGTCGCGGTCTCGGCCGGACGCTTTGCCTATGTCGGACCCGATGCCGGTCATACGATCGGCGAGACCACGACGGTCGTGGACGCCGAAGGCCGCTATCTCGTGCCTGGCCTGTGCGACGGCCACATGCATGTCGAAAGCGGCCTGGTGACGGTGACCGAGTTCGCCCGCGCCGTCATACCCCACGGCACGACCACGATGTTCATCGACCCGCATGAGATCGCCAACGTGCTCGGCCTGTTCGGCGTGCGGCTGATGAACGAGGAAGCGCAGAGCCTGCCGATCAACGTGCTGGTGCAGGTGCCGAGCTGCGTGCCGAGCGCACCGGGACTGGAGACCGCGGGTGCGCAGCTCAGCTCCGACGACGTCAGGGAGGCGCTGGCCTGGCAAAACATCATCGGTCTTGGCGAGATGATGAATTTCCCCGGCGTCGCGGCCAACGACCCCAAGATGGTGGCCGAGATTGCCGCTACGCAGGCCGCGCGCCTGACGGTCGGCGGACATTACGCCTCGCCCGATCTCGGCCATGCCTTCCACGCCTATGTGGCGGGCGGCCCTGCCGACGACCATGAGGGGACGACCGTCGAGGACGCCATCGCCCGCGTCCGCCAGGGCATGCGCGCCATGCTGCGGCTGGGCTCGGCCTGGTACGACGTCGCCGCCCAGGTCAAGGCGATCACCGAACGCGGCATCGACCCGCGCAACTTCATTCTCTGCACCGACGACAGCCACTCGGGCACGCTGGTCAATGACGGGCACATGAACCGGGTGGTTCGCCACGCCATCGCACAAGGGCTGAAACCGGTCACGGCGATCCAGATGGCGACGCTCAACACCGCCCAGCATTTCGGCATGGAGCGCGAACTGGGCTCCATCGCGCCAGGCCGGCGCGCCGACCTCGTCATCACTTCGGACCTGGCGTCGTTGCCGATCGAGATGGTGTTTGCGCGCGGCAAGCTTTTGGCCAGGGACGGCGCGCTTGCCGCCGACATGCCCGCCTACCGGTATCCCGACAATGCCAAGAACACGGTGAAGCTCGGCAGGAAGCTCGCTGCCTCTGACTTCGACATTGCCGCATCAGGCGCTGCCGAAGTGCAGGTGCGGGTCATCGGCGTGGTCGAGAACCAGGCGCCGACCAAGGCGCTGGTGCGGGATCTGCCGGTCAAGGACGGCATCGTTGCGATGGACCGCGCCAGCGACGTCTGCCAGATCGCGCTGGTCGAGCGCCACCGGGCCACCGGCGAGGTGGTCAATGCCTTCGTCTCGGGCTTCGGCTACGCCAGGGATTGCGCCATGGCCTCCACCGTTGCCCATGACAGCCACCACATCATCGTCGTCGGCACCAACAAGGCCGACATGGCCAAGGCCGCCAACGGGCTGCAGGAGGTCGGCGGCGGCATCGTGATGATCAGCGAGGGCAAGGAGCTGGCGCTGGTCGAACTCCCGGTCGCCGGCCTGATGTCGGACGAGCGGGCCGAAGTGGTTGCCGTCAAGGCCGGCAGGCTGGTCGAAGCCATGCGCGAATGCGGCTGCAACCTCAACAACGCCTACATGCAGCACTCGCTGCTGGCGCTCGTCGTCATTCCGGAACTGCGCATCTCGGACAAGGGGCTGATCGACGTCACCAGGTTCGAGAAGACCGACGTCATCATCACGAATTGACGGGGCGACGGCCCGGGGTTCCCGGGCCGATGGAACTTGCTCCGAGCCCAGGAACAGAATGCGAACATCTTGCGGCGCGAGCCCATGCGTGGCAAGATCAGGGACATGAGCAAAGTCGCATCCGCCAGGATTGCCAGAGGGCCGGACGAAGGACACGTCGTCGTGGCGCGGGCCCTGGAACTCTACATTCTGGCCGGCAACCCGATCGAGCTCTGGGGCCTGGAAGACTATCTTGTCAGGGCTCACTTCCTGATTGCCGCGGCCCGGGCCGGAGACGAGACGCCCGGGTACGGCCTGGGCGCCGCGCTTCAATAAGCAGCTTCAGGGAGCAGATGTCCCCGCCGGCCGCAGCCGGCAGGGCGCATGCCCTGCTGCGACAACCTGCCGATAGACAACGGACGGCATGGCCTGGATCACGCCCGGGCCTTCTTTTCCAGCGCTTCGGTCAATGACGAAACGACAGGCAATGTCCGCAAAGGATCGTTCAACTTCCTGTCGCACCGACGGGCGTCGACAGGAAGTTCGACGACGGCCACGACGATCAATGAGGACTGGGCAGGCCTGCCGCTCCATTTGGATGCCGTCGCCATGATGTGGCATGATCATCGTCCACCCGCCGCTTTGCTTGTCGCCGGCAACTCCTGTGTTCCAGTGCCTGTCAGTCCGCTCGAGGCCCCATGAAGCTGATGTTCATCGCCTGCCTGCTGTTGCTCGGCTCGGTCTGGTTCGGCCTCGCTTACATCGGCGCCGTTGCCTGCGAAAAATCAGAAACGTCAAAGTTCCCGTGGGACAGGACAAGGGATTGCAGTGCCGCGGCAAACCCGTTCGACTGAACGAGTGAGCGATGCGGGCCGAAAAACCTCATCGCTAGGCCTGCGATGCTCTCGGAACAGGCATCGACAGGCGACCGGCGGCCCGAGTTCGCTCTTTCCGCCAGGACGATCATTGGGCCGAGACGAACGTTGCACTGTCCTTCTGGGCCTCATCTTGCGCGACGATTGGATAGCGTCGGCGCACCATTGACCGCAGGAAGGCGTTACCGAGCCCAGCCACGCATCAGCTCGGCAAGGGGCGACTTGACGAAGACGCGGCCGGACATGGCGAGGAGACTGCCGCGAAAGCGACGCCAAGGGGACCGGTCATCGCTCGAAATGGCTTCTTTCGGGACCGGAGGATATTTGCTGCTGCGCTCGCCGCAGATTATTCGTCTGGTAGTTTGTCTGGTTCGCCGCGACCATCTCTCAATACCCACACGGAACCGGCGGCGGAACGACTGTCAATCCATTCTTGCCAATGACGACATAACCACGTGGGGGAGATGGCTACCTCGCCTTCCACCTTAGCTTCTATCGGAAGGACAACTGAAACAATCCCCGCGTCGTGCCCGGAATCTCGTACAAGCCCTAGGCCAGATCCTTGCCACGTTGCAAATAACATCCAATCGACGATTTCGTCCTTTCTACCCACTCGCTTGAATCGAAACAACGTTCCCCGGTACAACGGATCATCATCCGAAACAGTTGAGAGTTTAACCCAGCTAATACGAGATACCCAAATCATGGCGACCGCTTGGGTCGACTTCTTCTGTTCGAGTTAAATCTTCATCGTCTTTCAGAGGAGGAGCGTCGGCACGGTATCATGAGTCGCTACGGCGGGGGTCAGCCTGATAGCCAGGTGCAGGCGCTCGCAAACAACTCCGCCGAGCCGGCAATGTGCCATGCATGGAGTGAGGGGCTTGGGCCGCAACCAAAGCGGGCGCGCCCGAGGTGATGGTTAGCGCTTGGAGTGCGGCCCCTCATCAGAATCCACGGCCCTGGCCGGGCCAAGCTCGACAAGATTATCGCAGCGCAGCCCTTTCCTTGATTTCCGTGCGTCAGATGATGAAAACGCGCCTCCCAGTAGCGCAAGAATATGGATGAGAGCAGTGGCCTCCCCCATTTGGAGGAGTGACAGCATCCCAACGTCATCGGAAGTTGTGGGGCGCAGGCCGTCCCCAAAGCGGGCCTGCCGGGGCTGGTGCAATAGGGGGGGGCGTAGCCAAGTTGCGCCAGCCCACCCCGCCATGGAGCCCTTTTTGGGTTAGCCGGCAGCCTCGCGGGAACTATCGTGCACAGGATCGCCGTCATATGGCAGCCCCAATGCGGCGAGCTGCATCCTGACCAACTCTCTTACCGCCTCCTGGCGGTTTACACCGGACAAATGCTTGCTGACATAGGTATCGATTGCGTCCGCAAGATCCTCCGAAACGCGCAGATGTATCGCAACGCTTCCGCCCACCCGCGGTCGGCCGCGCTTAACTTCACCCAACTTCAACTGATGCCCCCATCGTTACCTGTGAGGGGACGCTACAAAACGCAGTCACAAAACAGAATACGCCAAATGCGGTAACCCATTTGGGTTAAAGATACTCCGCTATTTTTCGCAGTGAAATCATATCAAGGTCCACTGGATGCCAAACCGCGGCAGCGAAAGACTCGTCTTTTCATGAAGCTACCCTATGTTTGATTGTATCGACGGCAACTGATCCGGGCACCGTCGGCTGTGAGCGTACATCGAGCTTCCGCCCCAACGAAGGGAGGAAGCCATGTCCGCTTCCCAGAGAGAACCGTCTGCCTTTGATTTCGTCGTCATCCAGGCCGCGCTCCGAAAGCTCATGCAATTCGAGCCCGGAGCCGATCCGAAGACCCGCGCACGGCAACTCGTGCAAGACATGTGTCCGGACAACGCTATGTCTGATGAGATGCTGGATGCTTTGGTCTTGGGCACATCGCCAAATGGGCTAAGAAGGGTCAGTAGCCTCGAATAACGAAAAAAGCCCCACCACCTTTCGGCAGTGGGGCGATCATAACGAAGCAAGTCGGACTGGAGTTTGTCGACTGAC
>NZ_JAMSHL010000037.1:0-34305 GCF_026521175.1 Aminobacter sp. MET-1
CCTGACCGCCAAGGCACGATCGGGCGAATTCTCGATCGGCCCGGTGCTGATGGCCCTGCTGCGGGGCAGGGGAGGGGTCCAGGCCAAGGCGGGGTGAGTGTCAGTGGAGCTTTGACAGCTCCGCCGCAGCCGCCGTCAGCGGCATGGCCTCTACATCGTGGGGCAAAGGAAATGTTTCCGTGCCCGGGTAGATGAGGATGCGGCGGTCGGGCTTGATGTCTTCGCTCGCCATGTGAAAACCTTTCTCGACTTTGGGCGACAGGCTGCGCTTGATCTCGATGGCCCAGACGGCGGCGCCCGGCAGGGTAAGCAGGACGTCGATTTCGGCCCCGGCCGAGGTCCGATAGAAGTTCATCTGCGTGCCTGAAGGGGCGGCGGCCGACAGGGTTTCGATGACAAAGCCTTCCCAGCTGCCGCCGGCGACGGGATGGCCGAGGAGCTGTTCTTGCGTTCCGAGCCCGAGAAGCGAATGGGTGAGGCCGCTGTCGCGCACATAGACCTTGGGCGACTTGACCAGGCGCTTGGAAACATTGGCGTGCCAGGGCTCGAGGCGGCGGACAAGCAGCAGGTCGACGAGGAGGTCGAGATAGGACGCGACCGTCTTGCCGTCGATGCCGAGCGCGCGGGCGAATTCGGCTGCATTGAGCAGGCCGGACTGGTGGTGGGCGAGCATGGTCCAGAAGCGGCGCAGGGTTTCGGCCGGAATACGCGGGCCGAGCATCGGGATGTCGCGCTCAAGGTAGGAGCGGATGAAATCCTGTCGCCAACGCAGGCTGGCGCGATCGTTGGCGGCGAGAAAGCTCTCGGGAAAGCCGCCGCGAACCCAGAGCGTCGAGATATCCTGGGGCGGAACTTCGAGGCCGTCGAGCGGGTGCATCTCTAGATAGGCGATGCGCCCGGCAAGCGTTTCGCTCGATTGCTTCATCAGGTCGATGGAGGCCGAGCCGAGCAAAAGAAAGCGCCCCGTGCGCAATCCGCTGCGCCGGCCACGGTCGATCAGCCCGCGCAGGTTCTGGAACAGGCCGGGAAGGCGGTGGACTTCGTCGAGGATGACGAGCTTGTCTTCATGGCCGGCAAGGTAGAGCTCGGGCTCGGTCAATTTGGTGCGATCGGCATCGGATTCGAGATCAAGGTAGATCGAGGGCCGTGTCTCGGCGATCTCCAGCGCAAGCGTGGTCTTGCCGACTTGGCGCGGGCCCAGCAAGGCCACGGCAGGCGAGCTGTCGAGCAATTCGAGGACTTCAGGGGTAATTCTGCGCGTAATCATCCTTGCATTTATGGAGTCCGATTCCGTATTTGCAAGGAAAAACTCAGTTGCAGTAAGACCGACCGGCAGGCTTTGCTGGTGTTGCATGCGCAGAACGCTACCGGGCGGTCAGGGCAGGGGAGGAAGCCAGGGTTCTGCATGCACCAGCTTTGGTGGCCCCCCAGGCAGAGCCCCCGCATTTTATTGTTCCAAAGCGTTCTCTTCGAACAGCGGAAACGGCCCGATCTTGCAGTCTCGGTGCAATTCTCGCCGGAAAACCGCTTCGCTCTTGCGCTGGAATTGCTCTAGAGCCCGCTTGCCTTGGTCAGGTTGACACGGAAACGGTCGCGGCGGCGCTGGTATTTGCGGGTCATTTCGGCGCTGGCGTGGCCGAGCTGTTTCTGTACGTAACGCTCTTCAATCTCGGCCGACGAGGCGAGGCCAGCCCGCAGCGAATGGCCGGCAAACAGCTTGCCGCGTTCGACCTCCGTGAGGTCGCCGCGCACGCCGGCGGCAAGGGCCGCGCGCTTGACCAGACGGGCGACCTCCTGGTCGTTGAGCCTGTCGGGGCCGACCTTCTTGCCCTGTCCCGTCACACGGCGGAACAGCGGACCATGGGCGATGCGGGCGAACTCCAACCACGTGCCCAGCGCAATGACAGGGCAGGTGGCGTCGGACGAACCGCGGCCGATCTCTACCTCTCGCCAGCCGGTCTTGCCTCTCAAGGTCACCAGCAAGCCCTTGTTGGGAAAGAATTCTATCCAGCCGCGGCCGTCCTCTGTCTGATCGCGGCCGCAATCGAGGCCGACGATCTCGGAGCGGCGCAGGGCACCTGCGAAGCCGACCAGCAGCATAGCGCGATCGCGCAGGCCGCGCAGGCTGGCTCGATCCAGCGTTTCCAGCATGGCGATCAGGTCCTCGGGCAGGATCGCTTCCTTCTGCCGGGGCGGCTGGGCATGGGCGTTGCGGATGCCGGTCATGACGGTGGCGATGGCGCGATGCTTCCTGTCGAGCGCAAGGCCGCGTTGGGCATAGTTCCAAGTAAGCGATGACAGGCGGCGTTCGATGGTCGAGACGGCATCCTTGTGGCCCGTGGCCTCTGCGGCGGTGCTTCTGGCACTGGCTGAACCTGATGCACAGGCTGTGATGTAGAGCCCCACCAATTCGGGATCAGGCGGCAGCGGGGTAAAACCCTGGCGGTCGAGCCAGTTGCCAAAATGCTTCCAGTCGGCGGCATAGGCGCGGCGGGTGTTTTGCGAACTCGCCGCCTCGACATAGGCGCGGGCGCGCTCGGCGAGCGCATCGAGCTGAGCCGGAAGCCGGCCGGACGAAGCAGGCCCGACGAGCGGCAGAGCAGGGGAGGGAGCCACGCCATGCACGGCTTCTGGCTCCGCCACAGCTTCCATGTGCTGCCCCATCGCCATCACGACGTCGATGATATCGGGCAAATCTTCGTCAGGAGTGCCGTCGGAATCGTGCTTGTCGACCAAAATGGCGTTTCCAGACATGCTCTCTCGTCGAGCGGAGTGCTGCTCAATACGGTTTTCCGGGTTTTGCTCGACGTGAGAGGCCATTTTGGCAAGGGATCACAAGATGACTGATAATGCAAGATTATCAGTCATTATAGCCGGCCGACATAGCGTGCGGTTAAGTGCGACAGAATGTGCTAAACCGCACGCATGGTTTCACTCTGTCTGCCTGAATTTTTGCAGAAACTCTTGGCGCACCAGCGGTAAGTGTTCCGGGCGCTCTTTCGGAACTGCAATGGAAGCCAACGATCTCGCCTTGGATCGCCTGTGTCATGCCTGTGAAGTATCGATTCTTAAAGGCGCTGGGGGCTACGACGCTGCCCTCGAATAGCCTCCATAGTCCATGATCTGCTGAAGCAAGGGCCACCGGCCGACTGAGCAGCTATCGCTTCCGTAGCCCTGCCGCCACAAGCAGATGGTTACGCTAGCGCATCAAGCGCGGCTTGTCCCATCCTGACGCTGGCGAGCCTGGCGATGATCTGCGCTGGTGTTCTGCTTATCTCCGGAGACAATCTGAAGTTGGTCTGTGAGTTCTGAATGTCTTGCCAAATTTGCAGGCTCCAATGCCAATTGTTGGACTGGCGTTGCGCTGGCAGTGCTTCTGAACAATGAAATAAATCTTACGGTAAGAACTGAGGGAAGCTTCGGACATACTTGGCCAGAAAGGTCAACTGCCCGCGTTTTTCGTTGCGCCCATTGACAGCCCGCATCGCTCATGTACTCTCTAATAACAGCTTAAGTGCCATTAATATGGAATACGTAGGGAGGACGTTCGATGAAGCTGAAACTTGCATCCTTGGCTGCCACGCTTTTGCTGGCCTCGCCGGGCTATCTGATGGCTCAGGAAAAGGGTGGCGTGATCAACGTCGCCACCATCGGTGAGCCGCCGACCCTTGACCCGATGACGTCGACTGCCGACCTGGTTGGCATCGTCACGCAGCACATGTTCGAGACGCTTTATACTTTCGACAAGAAGTGGACCGTGACGCCGCTTCTGGCCGAGGCGCTGCCGGAGGTCGCCGCCGACGGCAAGACCATGACCATCAAGCTGCGCCAGGGCATCAAGTTCCATGACGGCACCGACATGGATTCGGCCGACGTCGTTGCCTCACTGAACCGCTGGGTCAAGCTCGCCTCGCGCGGCAAGCAGGCCGGCAATTTCATTGCCTCGATCACGGCCACCGATCCGTCGACCGTGACCATCGCGCTCAAGCAGCCCTATGCGCCTCTGGCCTCGCTGCTCGCCTTCAACAACTCGGCGGCCATCGTCATCCCGTCCGAGAAGCAGGCCGACACGATGGCCGAGTTCGTCGGCACCGGTCCTTACATGCTGAAGGAGCGCAAGGCCGACCAGTATATCCAGCTCGTGCGCTACGATGGCTACAAGGCGCGTTCGGAGGCCAGTGACGGTTATGGCGGCGCGCGCCATGCCTATCTCGACGAAATCCGCTTCGTTCCGGTGCCGGACGCCAACACCCGCGTCGAGTCCGCCGTTTCGGGTCAGTACGACTATGTCGACGCCTTGCCGGTGGAATCATTCGACAAGCTGAAGGGCGCATCCGCGACGCAGCCGTTGCTGCTCAGGCCGTTCGGTTATCCGGTGTTCGTGTTCAACACTGCCGAAGGCTCGGCGAAGAATGTCGAGGTGCGCAAGGCGATCCGCCAGGCGCTCAGCATGGAAGACATGTTGGCGGCTGCCTTCGGCAGCACCGACTTCTATGCGCTCGAGGGCAACATTTATCCGTCGACCTTCGCCTGGAGCACCGACGCCGGCGTCGAGGGCAATTACAATGTCGCCAATCCGGAAGGCGCCAAGGCTGCAGCAGCGGCTGCGGGCTATAAGGGTGAGCCGGTTCGCATCCTGACCAGCCGCCAGTACGAGTTCCACTACAAGATGGCGCAGGTCGCCGCCGAGTATCTCAAGCTGGCCGGCTTCAATGTCGACCTGCAGGTGGTGGACTGGGCGACGCTGACCCAGCGCCGCGCCGAGAAGGGCCTGTGGGACATCTACATCACCCACAGCCCGTTTCTGCCGGAACCGGCGCTGATCGGTTCGCTGTCGACCACCGCGCCGGGTTGGTGGGACACACCGGAGCGCAAGGCTGCGGTCGATTCTTTCACGGCCGAGGTCGACCCCGCCAAGCGCGTGGCGCTTTGGGCTGACGTGCAGAAGGTCATCTACGGCGACGTCCCCTTCATCAAGATCGGCAACTTCAACGCCGTCGGCTCGATCTCCAACAAGCTCGAAGGCGTGGATCCCGCTCCGTGGCCTTACTTCTGGAATGCTTCGATCAAGAAGTAAGACGCTGAGCATTGCGGGCGCCGGTCAGGCTGGCGTCCGCTCATCGCCGCGCCTGACGCGTGGATACGGGAACCGCCATGATACGCTATATCCTTCAGCGCATCGCCGGAATGATTGTCGTGATGTTCATCGTCGTGACCGTCGTTTTCGTGATCGTGCGCGTCACGCCAGGCGACCCCGCCGCCGTCATGCTGGGGCCCGATGCCACGCCTGAGGACATAGCGGACCTCAGAACGCGCCTCGGCCTCGATAAGTCGATTTTCGTCCAGTATTTTCTCTATATCGGCCAATTGCTGAAGGGCGATCTCGGTCACTCGATCTTCCTCAACATGCCGGTTTCGGCAGCCTTGATGGAAAGGGCGGAGCCGACCTTCTTCCTCACCGTCTTTTCGCTGTTCGTCGCCTGCGTTATCGCCCTGCCCGTCGGCATCTATGCTGCCTATCGGCGCGGGTCGTTCATCGACCAGGCATCGACGCTGCTTGCCATGCTGGCCGCCAGCATCCCGAGCTTCTGGCTGGGGCTGATCCTGATGCAGGTATTCGCGGTACGGCAGCAGTGGTTCCCCGTGTCAGGTTATGGCGGGCCGGATGCGGCGTTCCTCGACAGGATGTACCATCTCACCTTGCCGGCCGCCGCACTCGGTCTGGTGTCGTCGGCGCTGATCCTGCGCTTCACCCGCGCTTCGATGCTGGATGTCCTCGGTGACGACTACATTCGTACCGCGCGCGCCAAGGGCGTGGTCGAGCGGCGGGTGGTGCTGAAGCACGCGCTCAAGAACGCGCTGATCCCGATCCTGACGGTGATCGGCCTGACGGCCGCCGTGCTGATCTCGGGCGCGGTCGTCACCGAAACGGTCTTCGGCCTGCCCGGCGTCGGCAACCTGGTGGTCTCGGCGGTGCTGAGGCGCGACTACCCTGTCATCCAGGGCGCGCTGCTGGTCATCGCCGGCCTCTATGTCCTCATCAACTTCGCCATCGACATGCTCTATCTGCTGGTCGATCCAAGGGTGCGCTACTGATGACCGATCTCGTCAATTCAGCATCCTTGCCGGCGCCCGAGCCGCGATTCCTGTTCCTGCGGCGACTGTTGAGGCGCAAGACCGTTGCCTTCGGCGTCATCGTGCTGGCGGTGTTTGTCCTGCTCGCCCTGCTTGCGCCGTGGATCGCGCCTTACTCACCGTCCAAGCTTTCTATCGTCAATCGCCTGAAGCCGCCGAGCGAGCTGTTCTGGTTCGGCACCGATGAATTCGGCCGCGATATCTTCTCGCGTACCATCTATGCGGGTCGCCTGTCGTTGTTGGTCGGCGCTGCCGTGGTCACGCTGTCGGCGCTGATCGGAGTGACGCTCGGCCTGCTGGCCGGGTTCTTCCGCTCGCTGGACACGCCGATCGCACGGCTCATCGATGCGATGATGGCATTCCCCGACATCTTGCTCGCCATCGCACTGGTTGCGGCTCTCGGCCCGTCGCTGGTCACGGTGATCGTGGCGTTGTCGATCGTTTATGCGCCGCGACTGGCGCGTATCGTAAGGGCCTCGACGCTGGTCATCCGCGAACTGCCTTATGTCGAGGCGGCGAAGTCGATGGGCATCTCGACCTTCCACATCATGACGCGCCATGTGCTGCGCAACCTGGTCTCGCCGATCCTGGTGCAGGGCACATTCCTCTTTGCCAGCGCCATGCTGGCCGAGGCCGGCCTGTCGTTTTTGGGGCTGGGCGTCAGCCCTGAGATTCCGACCTGGGGGACCATGATTGCCGCCGGGCGCCAATATATCGGGCAGGCCGATTGGATGACCTACTTTCCCGGCTTCGCGATCATTCTCTCGGTCCTGTCGCTGCAACTGGTTGGCGACGGCCTGAGGGACATGCTCGACCCGAGACTGCGAAAGGACATGTAAGATGCCAAAGATCGAAACGGGCAGGCCCCTTTTCATTTCCAATGTGCGGCCCGTCGCCCTTGGCGACAGCGGTGCTCAGACGACCGACATCCTGGTTGGCGCGGATGGCGTGATCACTGCCGTCGGACCGTCGCTTCAGGCAACTGAGGGTGCGGAACGCATCGATGCCAAGGGCGCCTGGTTATCGCCGGGCTGGGTCGATCTGCATGTCCACGTCTGGTACGGCGGTACCGACATCTCGATCCGGCCCTCCGAATGTGGGGCCGAGCGCGGCGTCACCACGCTTGTCGATGCGGGCTCCGCCGGCGAGTCCAACTTTCACGGCTTTCGCGAATACATCATCGAGCCCGCGCGCGAACGCATCAAGGCGTTCCTGAATCTGGGGTCCATCGGCCTTGTCGCCTGCAATCGCGTCCCGGAACTGCGCGACATCAAGGACATCGACCTTGATCGCATCCTGCAGTGTTATGCCGACAACAGCGAGCACATCGTCGGCATCAAGGTGCGGGCCAGCCATGTCATCACGGGGTCGTGGGGCGTGACCCCGGTCAAGCTCGGCAAGAAGATCGCCAAGATCCTGAAGGTGCCGATGATGGTCCATGTCGGCGAACCGCCGGCCCTGTATGACGAGGTGCTGGAGATCCTCGGGCCCGGCGACATCGTCACCCATTGCTTCAACGGCAAGGCCGGCTCTAGCATCATGGAAGACGAGGACCTGTTCACGCTTGCCGAGCGCTGTGCTTCCGAAGGCGTGCGGCTCGACATCGGCCATGGCGGCGCGTCGTTTTCCTTCAAGGTTGCCGAGGCTGCGATCCAGCGTGGATTGATGCCGTTCTCGATCTCGACCGACCTGCACGGCCATTCGATGAATTTCCCGGTCTGGGATCTCGCGACGACGATGTCCAAGCTGCTGTCGGTCGGCATGCCGTTCGACAGGGTTGTGGAAGCCGTCACCCATGCGCCGGCATCGGCGATCAAGCTGGACATGCCGAAGTCGATCACTGTCGGCGCGCGTGCCGATTTCACCATCTTCGATCTCGTTGACGGCGACCTCGAGGTCACCGACTCGAACGGCGATATCTCCCGGCTCAAGCGCCTGTTCGAGCCTCGCTACGCAATCATCGGATCGGAGGCCGTCACGGCCAGCCGATACGTGCCCCGCGCCCGCAAGCTCGTGCGCCACAGCCATGGCCTTTCGTGGCGCTGAAACATGACCCCAGAGACTGGACCTGAATTGACCGCCTCCCAAGACATCGCTGCTTCCGCAACTTCAAGCCCCGCCGACCGCCTGATCATGCTGGGTGTTCAGCTTCCACCGGCGCCGCCGCCGGTCGCCAACTTCGTCACCCATGTGCGCGAGGGTGACATGCTCTATCTCTCGGGGCAGGGGCCGCGTGAGGTGGATGGCACGTTGTGGACCGGCAAGGTCGGCGACGCCGTCAGTGTAAGCCAAGCCTACCAGCATGCCCGCCTTGTAGGGATCAACCTGCTGGCGGTCATGCAGGAGGCGCTCGGAGATCTCTCCAGGGTCAAGCGGGTCGTCAAGCTGCTCGGGATGGTCAATGCCGCCCCTGACTTCGAAGACCACCCTCAGGTCATCAATGGATGCTCCGATCTCTTCATCGAGGTCTTTGGCGAGGCCGGCCACCACGCGCGCTCGGCCGTCGGCTTCGGGTCTCTGCCCGGCAACATCACGGTGGAGATCGAAGCTATCGTGGCACTCAGGAACTGAGCGATGACGCTAGCGGTCGCGCCAACCCATCGTGGTTTCGATCCGCTCGGCGGAGGCGCGCACGCGGTCGGTGTAATGGCTCTCGTCGGAGAGGACCTTCTGCTCCGGCAAGACAATGGAGATCGTGGCGACACATTTGCCATCGCGGTCGCAGACCGGCGAGGCAATGCAGGCCACTGCATAATCGGACTCGGCAATCTGCATCGAAAGCCGCTGCTGGAAGGCCTTTCCCGCGGCGGCCGACAGGGCGGTGGCGTCCACCTCGGCACGCCCGGTCGGCGACATGCGGGCGCAGCGCCTGAAAAGTTCGATGCGCTCGGCCTCTGGCAGGTGCCCGACGAGCAGCCTGCCGGACGCGGTCCAGTTCAGCGGCACGCGCGTACCGACGCGCGAGGCGACCTGGAAGGGGCTCGGGCCGTCCGCCATGGCGAGCACCAGCATGTGGTCGCCCTCGCGGCCGCACAACTGGACTGTTTCGCCGACGTCGCGGCACAGATCGTGCATTTCGCGGTTGGCAACACCCATGAAGTCGAGCGAGCGCGCATAGGCGAGGCCATAGTGGTAGAGCCGCGCGCCAAGCCAGATGGTCCCGTCGGGGCTTCGCGCCAGCATGTTCTTTTCGACGAGGTCGTCGATGATGACGTAGACGGTCGAGAGCGGCGCCTTGATCGCCTTGGCGATGGCATAGCCGCCAGCTGGCTCGCCGGTCTCGTAGAGATAGTCGATCACCTGCAGGGCGCGATCGATGCCCGATACCCGGGAGCGCTTGCCACCGTTTCCAGCGGTCTCGGCATCGGCGGGTCGAGATATCGCGTCCAAGGGCGTGCTCCTGCTAACCAGAACAGCATATTACATTATTATGGCATAGCTTGTCGACCCGAAAGCCGACGCTTGCCAGTGCACGGGAGGGGAAAATGACAGAAGACATCCGCTGCAAGCTCGGCCTGCGACCTGTGATCAATGTGTCGGGGACGATGACGAGTCTCGGTGCCTCGATTGTCGTGCCGGAAGCCATCGCCGCGATGGGCGAGATCCTGCCGCAGTTTGTCGAAATCAACGATCTCCAGCGCAAGGCAAGCGCTGTGATTGCCCGCCTGACCGGCGCAGAGGCGGGCTATGTGACGGCGTCGTGCTCGGCCGGCATCTCGCTGGCCGTTGCCGGCGCCATGACTGGCGACAATTTGCTGGCGATCGAGCGGTTGCCGGACGTGACGCCTGCCAGGAATGAAGTGATTGTCCAGATGGGACACATCATCAGCTATGGCGCGCCGGTCGACCAGGCCATCCGCTTGGCGGGCGCCAAGCCTGTCATCATCGGGCAGGCGACATCTACCCATCGCTTCCACATGGAGAACGCCATCACCGACAAGACGGCTGCTGCAGTCTATGTCGTGTCGCACCATGTGGTCGACTACGGCCTGCTCAACCTGATCGAGTTCGTCGAGATCGCCCATGCCAGAGGCGTGCCAGTCATCGTCGACGCGGCGTCCGAATATGATCTGCGCATCTTCCTGGCGCAGGGGGCCGACATGGCTCTCTATTCAGGCCACAAGTTCTTGGGCGGGCCGACCTCCGGCATCGTCGCCGGCTGCAAGGACCTTGTCCGCCACGCCTTCCTGCAGAACCTCGGCATCGGCCGCGGCATGAAGGTCGGCAAGGAAAGCGTCTATGGCGTCATGGCCGCGCTGGAAGCCTGGGAGAAGCGCGACCATGCAGGTATTCGCGAACGCGAGACGGGCTATCTCATGCTTTGGAAGGAAACGCTCGACGGCCGTCCCGGCGTCCACGCCGTGATCGAGCCCGACCCGACGAAGAACCCGCTCGACCGGCTGCGCGTCAACATCAGCGCACAGGAGGCGCATATCACTGCCTGGGATCTGGCAGCGGTGCTGGCCGCGGGCGACCAGCCGATCATCGTGCGCGACCATGAGGTCGAGCATCACTACTTCTATCTCGACCCCTGCAACCTGCATCCCGGCCAGGAGACGATTGTGGCCAGGCGATTGGCCGAGGAGCTCGACAGGGCGCGCGCTTCCAACGAGATCATCGCCACGCCTTTCGAGAACCGTAGCCGCCATCGCTTCGACGGCCTGCTGCGCTGGCCGGACTGACCGGGCGACTTGTCGACCAATTCAGGGAGGAGAGATCATGAGCGTTGCGACATCCAGGCTCGACCAGACCGTCAACCCGGTGCTGTCGGTTCAGAATCTCACGACTTCGTTTCTGGTCGACGGCAAATGGCGCAATGTGGTGCGCGACATTTCCTTCGACGTCGCGCCGGGCGAAACGGTCGCCATTGTCGGTGAATCCGGGTCCGGCAAGAGCGTGACCTCTTTGTCGATCATGCGCCTGTTGCCGCCCGACACCAGCCGCATCGAAGGCAGGATCATTCTCAACGGACGCAACCTGACCGATCTTCCCGAAGACAAGATGCGACAGGTGCGCGGCAACGACGTCGCGATGATCTTCCAGGAACCGATGACGAGCCTCAATCCGCTCTTCACCATCGGCGACCAGATCTCCGAAGCGCTTCTGTGCCACAACGCCATATCTTTTGCCGATGCCCGGGCGGAGACCATCCGACTTCTGGAAAAGGTCCGCATTCCCTCCGCCGCCTCGCGCTTCGACGAATATCCGCACCGGTTCTCGGGCGGCATGCGCCAGCGCGTCATGATTGCCATGGCGCTGGCCTCGCGTCCGAAGCTGCTCATCGCCGACGAGCCGACGACGGCGCTCGACGTCACCATCCAGGGACAGATCCTCGACCTGATCAAACTGTTGCAGGAAGAGCAGGGTACGTCGGTGCTGTTCATCACGCACGACATGGGCGTGGTCGCGGAGGTGGCAGACCGTACTGTCGTCATGTTCCGCGGCGATCAAGTGGAGACGGGTGCCACAGCCGACATCTTCCATCGCGGCGAGCATCCCTATACCCGCGCGCTTCTGTCAGCCGTGCCGGTGCTCGGGTCGATGGAACGACGCGACCGTCCGTTGCGCTTTCCTGTCGTCAATACCTCGACGGGCGAGTTCACCCTGCCCCAGGAAACGCCCGACACCGTCGATCGCGGCAAGCCGGTCCTGCAGGTGAAGAACCTGGTCAAACGCTTCGACATTCCCACCGGCCTGTTCGGCCGGATCGGCGGGCGTGTCCATGCGGTGGAGAACGTGTCCTTCAATCTGTTTGCCGGCGAAACGCTGTCGCTGGTTGGTGAATCCGGCTGCGGCAAGTCGACCACCGGTCGTGCCATCATGCGCCTGATCGAGCCCACGTCAGGGGCGGTTGCGATCGACGGCAGGGACATCCTTGCAATGGACAGGCACCAGATGCGGCAGATGCGCAAATCCGTGCAGATGATCTTCCAGGATCCGTTCGCCTCGCTCAACCCGCGCATGACGGTCGGACAGGCGATTGCCGAGCCCTATCTCGAGCACAGGATAGGCACGGCAAAACAAGGGCGTGAGCTTGTTGCCGATCTGCTCACCAAGGTCGGCCTGTCGCCCGACATGGCGAGCCGCTACCCACATGAATTCTCGGGCGGGCAGCGGCAGCGCGTCTGCATCGCGCGCGCGCTTGCGCTGGAGCCGAAAGTCATTGTCGCCGACGAAAGCGTCTCTGCGCTCGATGTCTCGGTCAAGGCGCAAGTCATCAACCTGATGCTCGACCTGCAGCAGAGCCTCAACCTCGCTTTCCTGTTCATCTCCCACGACATGGCCGTTGTCGAGCGCGTCAGTCATCGCGTCGCAGTGATGTATTTGGGCGAAATCGTCGAGATAGGCCCGCGTGCCGCCGTTTTCGGCAATCCGCAGCACGACTACACCAGACGCCTCTTGGCGGCGGTGCCGGTTCCAGACCCCGACCGTCGCAACGAAAAGCGCATGACGGCGGCCGAAGAGCTGAAAAGCCCGATCCGCGCGCCCGACTATCAGGTTCCCGCGCGCCATTTCCGAGAAGTCTCCGGCGGTCATATGGTGGCGGTTTAGCCCGTCTGAACACGGAAATATGCCAAGGCCCAAGGGCAATCGCGGCTAGCTCCAGCACGGCGATGCAGGCTGCGCGTCCGCCGTCCAATGATTGGCTCCGCTCAGTAACTTTGCCCAGCCCCACACGTCGCCAAAGAGTCGTGCTATGAAACTCGATCACGCGGAATTGTTCGCCTGAGGCGGACCTTCGATGGTCGCCGCATCAGGCTCGCCGTTCTCACGCCATGGCGATAATGCCGGCAACGACGCTTTCAGGGCTGCGTCGCCTTGCGCGCCTGTGTGGCTCATGACGCCCAGGCGATGTCGAGGCTATGGCGGCGGCTGCTTTACTCATTGTCAGGAAAGGTGAAGATAGGTTTAGACACCGCCTAGAATCTCCCCTCTGGCACTCAGGAAAATCGACATCGATACCGCCTTGCTGACGCTGCTTGTTCTTTTGCCTTTCGCGGGAAGCTTGATAACCATCATGCTGGCCTCGAAGGCGCGAAATCTCGCTGGCATCATTGCCGGCGCCGTGGCGTTGGCCTGCCATGTGACGGTTTGGCTCCTCTATGTTCCCGTCCGCGACAATGAAGTGGTGCGCTCGGTCTTCGAATGGGTGCCCAGCCTTGGCCTTTCCGTCTCACTCAGGCTCGACGGCTTTGCCTGGCTGTTTGCGCTCCTGGTCAGCGGCATCGGCGTGCTGGTTGTCCTTTACGCCCGGTATTACATGTCAGCCGAAGATCCGGTACCGCGCTTCTTCGCCTTCTTCCAGGCTTTCATGGGGGCGATGCTCGGCGTCGTCATCTCCGGCAACCTAATCCTGCTGGTAATCTTCTGGGAACTCACCAGCGTCACATCTTTCCTGCTTATCGGCTATTGGCACCACAATCAGTCCGCGCGCGATGGTGCGCGCATGTCGCTGACCGTCACGGCGATCGGAGGCCTTGGTCTGCTGGGCGGCGTCGTGGTGATCGGGCACATCGTCGGAAGCTACGACCTCGACCGCGTGCTGGCTTCCGGCGACCTGATCCGTGGCCATGCTCTCTATCTGCCGGCGCTGTTGCTCGTGCTGCTCGGGGCGTTCACCAAGAGTGCCCAGTTCCCGTTCCATTTCTGGCTTCCCAATGCCATGGCCGCGCCGACGCCGGTGTCGGCATATCTTCATTCGGCGACGATGGTGAAGGCCGGCGTTTTCCTCTTGGCGCGCCTGTGGCCAGTCCTGTCCGGCACACCTGAATGGTTCACCATCGTCGGGCTGGCGGGCATGGCCTCGCTCGTCGTCGGCGCATATCTCGCCATGTTCCAGCAGGACCTCAAGGGACTGCTTGCCTACTCGACGATCAGCCATCTGGGCCTGATCACGCTGCTGCTGAGCCTCGGCAGCCCTCTCGGCCTGGTTGCCGCCATCTTCCACATCATGAACCATGCGACTTTCAAGGCGTCGCTGTTCATGGCTGCCGGCATCATTGATCACGAGACCGGCACGCGCGACCTCAGGAAACTGAGCGGGCTGTTCCGCTTCATGCCGATTACCGGCACGCTTGCGATGGTGGCGAGTGCGGCCATGGCCGGCGTTCCCCTGCTCAACGGTTTCCTGTCCAAGGAGATGTTTTTCGCCGAGGCGGTCGAAACGCATGCCGATTCCTGGCTGGACACGATTGCACCCTACGCCGCCGTGCTCGCCAGTGCGCTGGCGGTGACCTATTCGATCCGGCTCATTCACTCCATCTTCCTCGGCGCACCCCCGGAGAGTTTTCCGCGCGCGCCTCATGAGCCGCCTTTCTTCATGCGCCTGCCCGTGACCTTGTTGGTGATCGCCTGCCTGGTGGTCGGCATCGCACCGGGGCTGACGATCGGACCCTATTTGCACATCGCGGTCACCTCGGTGCTGGGATCGGCTACGCCCGAATACAGCCTTGCCGTCTGGCATGGCTTCAACACGCCCCTGATCATGAGCCTGGTCGCGCTGGTTGCGGGAGCGTTGCTCTACATTTTGATCGGCAATTATCTGGAACGCTCGGACGGGCCTTTCCTGCTCAGCGGCATCCAGGCGCAACGCATTTTCGAGCAGGTGATGGTCACGGTTTCGTGGCGCTGGGCACGCTTCGTCGAGACCAATCTGGGCACTCGCCGCTTGCAGCCGCAGCTGCGCCTTGTCGTCTTCAGCGCTTTCGCCGCGGCATTCCTGTCGCTCTTCGGCGGCGTGGTCGATCTGGCGCCGATCAGCCTCAAGGGCATGGACTGGGCCTTTACCGGCATGTGGGCGGTGGGCGTGGTCTGCGCCGTCGCGGCGGCCTACCAGGCCAAATTCCACCGCCTGGCCGCGCTGGCCCTGCTCGGAGGCACCGGGCTCGTCACCTGCATGACCTTTGTCTGGATGTCGGCGCCGGACCTCGCTGTCACCCAGCTTGTCGTCGAGATCGTTACCTCCGTTCTCATATTGTTGGGTCTGCGCTGGCTGCCGAAGAGGTTCCAGGGACTGAGCGAGGCCACCGGCCCCATGGCAAGGCTGCGGCGCCTGCGCGATCTTGTGATGGCCGTTGGTGCGGGTCTGGGAATGACGATCGTCGCCTATGCGGTCATGACAAGACCCCTGCCGCAGACCATTTCCGACTTTTTCCTCGAAAATGCCTACAGCGGCGGCGGCGGGCGCAATGTCGTCAACGTCATCCTCGTCGATTTTCGAGGCTTCGATACGCTGGGCGAGATTACGGTGCTCGGCATTGTGGCACTTACGGTTTTTGCCTTGCTGCGCCGGTTCAGGCCGGCGCCGGACACCGTCGAGCGGCCCGAGCAGCAGCGAATCCAGCGCGCCTATGACGAGGCGCACCCCGATCGCCAGCCGGGCGCAACTGCGGTCGACTATCTTCTGGTGCCTTCGGTCATCATGAAGTGGATGTTCCCTGTCGTCATCGTGTTCTCGGCCTACCTGTTCCTGCGCGGCCATGACGCGCCGGGCGGCGGCTTTGCGGCCGGCGTGGCGATGGCCGCCGGGTTCATTCTGCAATACATGGCGGCCGGAACGATCTGGGTCGAAGACAGGTTGCGCATCCTGCCGGTGACCTGGATAGGCGGCGGCCTGCTGACGGCACTTCTGACCGGTGCGGGAGCCTGGTTCTTCGGCAAGCCGTTCCTGACGTCATACGCGCAATATGTGGATGTGCCTCTTATCGGCAAGGTGCCACTCGCTACCGCTTCGCTCTTCGACCTCGGTGTCCTGTCGCTCGTCGTCGGCGCGACCGTACTCATGTTGATCGCCCTGGCCCACCAATCGGTCCGCAGGCTGCGCGCGTCCCGGATAGAGGAGCAGTCGTGATGGAGCTGACACTTGCAATTGCCATTGGCGTGCTGACGGGCTCCGGCGTCTGGCTGCTGCTGCGGCCGCGCACCTATCAGGTGATCATTGGCCTGTCGCTGCTGTCCTATGCGGTCAACCTGTTCATCTTCAGCATGGGCAGGCTCCACAGCGGCGCAGCCGCCGTACTCGACGGTGCCGGCGCCATCAACCCGGCAGACTATGCGGATCCGCTTCCGCAGGCGCTTGTGCTGACCGCAATCGTCATCGGTTTTGCCACCACGGCACTTTTCCTTGTCGTGCTGCTGGCATCGCGCGGATTGACCGGCAGCGACCATGTCGATGGGCGGGAGCCACATTGATGGATTTCGCCGCGCATCTTCCCGTCCTGCCCATCCTGCTGCCAATGGCGGCGGGGGCCACCCTGCTGTTGTTCGACGAGCGTCGGCACAGCCTGAAGGCCGGCATCAACATTGCAGCCACTGCATTGCTGTTGGTGCTGTCGATCTGGCTCTTGCGCCTGGTCGATGTTGCCGGGGCGCCGGTTGTCCATGTCTACCGCCTGGGCGACTGGGCGCCGCCTTTCGGCATCGTGCTGGTGCTTGATCGGCTTTCGGCCCTGATGGTGACTTTGACGTCGGTGCTCGCCGTGGCATCGCTGCTGTTTTCGCTTGCGCGCTGGCACAAGGCGGCCCCGCATTTCCACACGTTGTTTCAGTTCCTGCTGATGGGTGTGAACGGCGCGTTCCTGACCGGGGACCTGTTCAACCTATTCGTTTTCTTCGAGGTTCTGCTGGCGGCGTCTTACGGGTTGATGTTGTATGGTTCGGGTACTTTTCGGGTGCGCGCGGGCCTGCACTACATCGCGATCAATCTTGCGGCGTCGCTGCTGTTCCTGATCGGCGTCAGCCTGATCTACGGCGTGACCGGCACGCTGAACATGGCCGATCTGGCTCAGCGTATTCCCGAGGTTGCGCCGGAAAACCAGGGCCTGCTTGCCGCAGGTTCGGCCATCCTGGGTGTCGCCTTTCTCATAAAGGCCGGCATGTGGCCGCTGTGCTTTTGGCTGCCCACCACCTACATGGCGGCTTCCGCTCCCGCCTCCGCGCTCTTCGCCATCCTCAGCAAGGTCGGGTTCTATGTCTTGCTGCGGCTCAGTTTATTGCTGTTCGGGGCAGAGGCCGGTGCGCTCATGGGCTTTGGCGGCGAGGTGCTGCTGATCGGCGGCATGGCCACCATCGCGTTCGGTGCTTTCGGCGTGCTCGCTTCACAGTCGCTTGGCCGGCTTGCCGGCTATAGCCTGCTGGTCTCCTCGGGCACGCTGTTGGCCGCGGTTGGTCTCGGCGACAAGGCGGCCGTGTCGGGGGCGCTGTTTTATCTTCTGACCTCGACGCTTGCGGTAAGCGCGCTTTTCCTGATGGTCGAGCTGGTCGAGCGCGCGCAGGAGCCCGCCGCCAACCTGCTGACCGTCACGATGGAGGCCTATGGCGACGATGTCGAGCCGGAAGAAGACGAGCAGGAAGAGGTCGGCGTGGTCATGCCGGGCGCGCTCGCCATTCTCGGCATCTGCTTCGGGCTTCTGGCCCTGCTTCTCTCCGGGCTACCGCCGCTGTCGGGCTTTATCGGCAAGTTCGCGTTGATCAATGCCATTTTCAACCCGGCAGGCCTTGGGGCGCAGACAACGGGCCCGGGCGGTATGGGCTGGACATTGACGGCGTTGTTGATCCTGTCGGGACTTGCCGTGCTGCTTGCCATGATGCGAACCGGCATACGTACATTCTGGGCGCCACTGGAGGTCATCGTACCCCGGGTGCTGGTGGTGGAGATCGCGCCGGTCATTCTGCTGATCGGCATTTGCGTTGCCATGACCGCCCAGGCCGGCAACGTGATGCGCTACACCGATGCGGTGGCGGATGCCCTGCACCACCAGCGCCTCTATGTCGGCAGTGTTCTGCCTGAAGCCGCCAACGAGGCAGGGCAGGCGCAATGAGACATATCCTGCCATATCCGGTTCTCACCGCCGCGCTGACCGTCGTGTGGATGCTATTGAATTCATTCTCGCTCGGGCACTTGCTCCTGGGAGCTGTCGTGGCTGCCGGTGCATCGCGCGCCATGACCGCACTTGAGCCTTCAAAGCCGAGGCTGCGGCGCTGGCAGCTCATTCCGTGGCTTTGCGGTATCGTCCTGATCGACATCGCGAAGTCCAACTTCGCCGTGGCCTCGGTCATCCTGAGGCGGCGTGCGCGCAGCCCGGGGTTCGTGTCGATCCCGCTCGAGCTGCGCGATCAGACTGGACTGGCAGTCCTTGCCTGTATCGTCACAAGCACGCCCGGCACTGCCTGGGTCGAATATGACTCGGCCACCGGCGAGTTGCTCATCCATGTTCTCGACCTGGTCGAGCGGCAGGAGTGGATCGACCTGATCAAGAACCGTTACGAGGCGACGCTGCGGGAGATTTTCGAATGAGTGCGACCATCCTGGTCTGGTCCGTGACCATCGCGCAGCTCATGCTGGTGGTTGCCATGGCATGCAACACATACCGGCTCATCCGCGGGCCGCGCGCGCAGGATCGCGTGCTTTGCCTCGATGCGCTTTATGTCAATGCGATGCTCCTGGTGCTGACCTTTGGCATTCGAACGGGCAGCTCGCTCTATTTCGAGGCGGCGCTGGTTATCAGCCTTCTCGGCTTCATCTCGACGGTCGCCTTCGCAAAATTCCTCATGCGCGGCGAGGTGATCGAATGACCCATGCCGAGGCACTTCCCGCCTGGGCCGCGCTGCTGACGGCGTTCCTGGTTCTGGTGGGCGCCAGCCTGACCTTGATCGGCGCGATTGGCACGCTGCGCTTCCGCACCTTTTTCGAGAGGGTGCATGCGCCTACGCTGGGCACGAGCTGGGGCACCGGCGCTATCGTGCTGGCGTCCTCGCTACTCTTCTCTGTCCTCGGTTCGCGTCTTGTCTTTCCGGAACTGCTGATCGGCGTATTTGTGAGCATCACCACTCCGGTAACGCTGATGCTGCTCGCTCGCGCCACACTCTATCGTGAGCGGTCTGAAATCGCTTCCGCAGCGGCACCGGATCTTCTAGAGGAACCGGGTGACAGACCGACCGAAGCGTAGCGAGGCCACGGGCCTTCGTGTCAGGAGCGCGCCGCCGGCGTGACAACCACCTGGACAACTCCGGTGCGGCCGACCACGGCAAACGTCGTTTCCTTGCCGATCTTTTCGGCGTCCAGCGTGCGTACCAGATCGTCTACGCCGCCAACGGCGTGACCGTCGATGGCGACGATAATGTCGCCTTCCTTCAGCCCGGCTTTCGCGGCCGGTCCGCCTGTTTCGACCGAGCGCAAGCGCACTGCCGTGCGGCTGGTAACCTGCGCGGCCAGCGCCGTGCGGCGCGGCAGGGCGACCGTGTCGGCCGATACGCCGATAAAGGCGCGGCGTACGCGCCCGAAGCGGATGATTTCCGCAATGACGAAATTGGCCGTATTCGAGGCGACGGCGAAGGCGATGCCCTGGGCACCACGGATCGTGGCGGTGTTGACGCCGATCACCTCGCCGGCCGACGATACCAGCGGGCCACCTGAGTTGCCCGGGTTGAGCGCCGCGTCGGTCTGGATCACGTCATCGATGAGCCGGCCGCTCACGGCGCGCATCGACCGGCCCAAGGCCGACACCACGCCGGCCGTCACCGTCCATTCAAAGCCGAGCGGGTTGCCAATGGCGATGGCGATCTGGCCGCGGCGCAGGCGCTTGGAATCCCCGAGCGGAGCGATGTCGGGAAAATGTCCGTCGGCACGCACCAGGGCAATGTCGGTATCGGCATCGCTGCCAAGGACACGCCCTTCTACCGAAGTGCCGTCGGGCATTGCGACACGCAAGGTACGCGCCTCGCCGACGACGTGGAAGTTGGTGACAACCAAGCCGTCCGGCGAGATGACGAAGCCCGAACCCTGGCCGCCGGCCTTGCCCTCGGCATGGGGACCGATACGGCAGACGGCGGGGCCGACGCGGTCAACTGCGTCGGCGACGGTGGAAGAGTAGGCGTCAAGCAGGCCGCCATCAGTCGCACAATCGATGCCTATATGTGCTGTGCGCGTCCGCGCGGCGCGACCTGACCGGATGGCTAGTGCCCCAGGTTCCTAGCCGTTCGGCGAGTTGGAAGTGCGATACGGCGTGGCAATATCCGGGTTCAGAAAACCCCTATCGGGCTAACCCAGGAGCGCGTGATGACCAGGTTTGATCTTGCGGCCTTTTCCAATGCAGTTGCCGACATTGCCGGCCAGGCGGCGCCCGTGACTGCGAGCTTCTTATCCCATCATGGCAGGACTGCGACCGCCTTCCACTGGGGAGAGGGCCTTTACGTCGCCGCCGAGGAGTCGGTCGATCCGGACGAGGAATTACACCTTACCCTGCCCAGCGGCGAGACCGTGAAAGCCGAATTGATCGGCCGCGATCCTTCGACCGGCGTAGCCCTTTTGAAGCCTGCGACAGCGGCAGTCGGAACGGTCTTCAAGAAAGCCGGGACGGTGCGTTCCGGCGACATCGTCGTGGCGACCGGGCGTGACGGAGCGTCGCCTCTGGCGGTCTTCGGCACCGTGGCCGAGGTCGGACCGGAATGGCGCTCGCGGCGTGGCGGCGCCATCGACCGCCGCATCAATCTCGCGGTGGTGGCGGGCGCTCGGTTCGAGGGAGGACCGGTGCTCGACGCCGGTGGCGGACTGGTCGGGATGCTGCTCTTTGGGCCGCGCCGCCGGGCGCTTGTCATCCCTCACGAGACGATCGAGCGCACCGTCGCGACGTTGCGCGAGAAAGGCCACGTCCTGCGCGGCTATCTCGGCGCCGGCTTGTATCCTATCCACCATGGTCAGCTGCAGGGCGCCATGGTCATGGGGCTCGATGACGACGGCCCGGCCAAGGCTGCCGGCATTGCGCTCGGCGACATCGTTACGACCTGGAACGGGGAGCCGGTACGCGGGCCGCGCGACCTGATCCATCGGCTGGGGCCGGACAGTGCGGGGACTGTGGTGACGCTGACGGTCCGGCGTGGCGGGGAGACGCGCGACGTATTGGTCACCATCGGCGAAAAGCCTCTGGTCTAGAGGGGCCCGGTGCTGTCATGCCGGAGACGCAACATAGGCTGCTCGTTCTGGTGGCGCTCGGCGACATGGCGTCGAGCGAGCAGCTTGCCCATCGCCTGTCGGAGGATTACGGGCTGGTGCCGGTGACAGCAGTAGACCTGGCCGGAGGCGACCGCGTCGACGTGGCGATCGTCGATGACGAAACCGAAAGCGGCGCGCTGACGCGAGGTGTGGCACGGATTGTGCTCGCCTCCCGAACGACGCACCGACCAGCGGCTGTTGCGGCGGTATTGCCGCGGGACGCCGGCACAGCACTGATAGCGGCGGCCGTGCGGCTTGCCGCTGCGGGTTATGTCGTCGATGATGCGCCTTCTGATCTGGATGGGCGCGGCGGGAGGCTCGGCTCGACCGATGGCCGGCCAGATGGTGGGCTCTTAGCCGGTGGTGAGCCGGATCACGAGGCGATCCGACTGTCGCCGCGCGAGATGGAGGTGCTGGCGCTGCTTGCCGAGGGTGCATCGAACAAAGTCATCGCGCGGCATCTCGACATTTCCGTACACACCGCCAAGTTCCACGTCGCGGCGATCCTGGTGAAACTCGATGCCGCCAACCGCACCGATGCAATCGCCACAGCGATGCGGCAGGGACTGGTGCTGGTCTAGGGGGCCGTTACAGGAGTGATCGGGCACTGACCTCGCTGCAGATTTTCCCGTCTAACCCTCGAAATCGCCGAACGTGTTCTGCAGTCGGGTCAATAGGTCGACGCGTTCGCCCACTTCATCGCCTAGAAGCACGATGATGTTGCTCAGCATCAGATCCATTACTGCAATGATGGTTGCCGAGCCGTCCCAAAGCGGACCGTGTGACCCGGGCACCACGAGGCAGATGTCGGAGACTTCCGGTCCCCATGGGCAGAACTCGTCGGTCAGCAGCACGACCTTGACGCCCATTCGCCGTGCCTCGATGGCAAGCGGGCGCGCCTTGGCGGCAAAGCGTCTGACGTCGTGCAGGAACAGCACGCGGCCTTCAACCGAGCCGTCGAGCAATTCGGAATAGGTTCCGTTCAGTCCGTCGACAAATTGCACGCGCGGCCGCGTATAGGACAGCTGGCTGGCAAAATACTGGGCGATGCCGCGGACGTTCTGGTACGCCGCGACATAGACCTCGCTTGCCGAAACCAGTGCATCGATCGTCTGTTGCCACTCCGGAGCCGCGGCCAGCTCGTAGATTCGGCCAAGATTGTCTATTTGCTGCTGGATCAGCCCGGCCAGCAGCTTGCCTTCGCGGATGTCCTCCCTGAGGCGGTCGACGGGACCCTTCACCTGCCAGGCGGGATTGGAGCTGCCGCGCCGGAGCTCATTCTTCAGCTGATCCAGTCCGTCAAAGCCCATGCGTCTGAGATAACGCCCGACCGTCATCGGCGACAGTTCGAGGCGGGTTGCGATGGAGCGCGCCGTCTCGAACGGGATTTCGCCCAGATTGCGTTCAATGTAGTTCGCAATCAGCTTGTCGGACTTGGACCGTCTCAGTTCCTCGCTTTGAACGAGCTTCAGGATTCGTTGCGCCATATCCTCTCCGGCCAGCCGCCGCACGGGCAAGTCTGAACTACTGCGCTGTCTTCACCTTGGTCCAGACGCGATCAAGCTGGCGCAGGCCAGGACCCAGGTCCTCGAAGATCTGGAGCCGCTGCATCGTCTCGGGTGACGGGTTGATTTCCTTGCTATTCTTGATGTTGTCGGGGGTCAATTGTCGCGCCGGAACGTTCGCCGTGCCGTTGGTCTGTTGGGAGACGTTGAGCGCCGCAATCTCAGGGCGTGTGTAGAACTGAAGGAACTTGATCGCGTTGTCCTTGTTGGGTGCGCTCTTGAGGACGCAGATGTCCTCCTGGTACATGGTGGCGCCTTCTTCCGGGATGACATAGCCGAGGTCGGCAGTGTTGCCGAACACGTCAACCATGGCGCCAACGAAAAAGTGCCCTGCAGCAACGTCACCTGATTGCACCATGGGCCGTGTGTCATAGGTGAAGGCGGCCACGTCGGGCTTCATGGCGATGATCGTATCGGCCGCCTGCTGCAGTTCCGCGGGGTCGGTCGAGTTCACCTTATGCCCGTTGAGGATCAGGCCCACGGCCAGAACCTCGCGCATGTCGTCGAGGAGCGTGAACTTCAGGCCCTTGGCTTCGACGGTTGCGATCAGATCCTTCCAGCCGGTGATATCCTTACCGAGGATCTTGCGGTTGTAGAAAATGCCGACCGAACCGAATGCGTAAGGCAGACAGTACTCGCCTTTGGGGTCGCTCTTGGCGCGCATGAACGAAGGGTCGATGTTCTTGAAGCCCTCATAGGTGTTTATGTCGGTCTTCTCGAGCAGATCGAGCTTGGCCATGATGTCTTGCATGTGGACCGATGGGAAGACGATGTCGTAGCCGGTGGCGCCTCCCTGGATCTTGGCCAGCATTTCCTCGTTCGAAGAATAAGTGGACAGGTTGACCTTGATCTGGGTCTCGTCCTCGAACTTCTTCAGAACCGCCGGATTGATGTATTCGCCCCAGTTGTAAATGTTGAGTTCGGCAGCAGTGGCCGGTGCTGCCGTCGAAATAGCTGCCGCAAATGAAGCCGCAGCTAACAATGCCCCCAGCCTGCCGCCCCCTGCGCCCAGGACTGTGCGGAAAATGATGTTCATCGGATTCTCCTCTGTTGGTTTTCGCCCTTCGAAGGCTCGCCTTCGCGGCTCCCGGTTGCGGCTTCTCGTGGCCGTTGACTTGGGTGAATAAATGGTATCCAAATCTCTCAATCGCACAAGCGTTATTTAGATAACAATTCGGGGAACGACGAATGCGAGATTCCATTGTCCGGCTTGAGGGGGCGGCAAAGACCTTTCCCACGCCCGAAGGCCTGAACGTAACAGCGCTCGATGCGCTCGACCTCGATGTCGACCGAAACGAGTTCCTGACCCTTCTCGGCCCATCAGGCTGTGGCAAGACAACCCTGCTTCAAGCGATCAGCGGCTTTGTCGAGCTTGATGCCGGGCGCATCCTCATCGATGGCGTGGACATGACCGCCCGTCCGCCCTACCGCAGGCCCGTCAACACGGTCTTCCAGAGCTACGCGCTCTTCCCACACATGACTGTCGGCGAGAACACCGGCTATGCACTGGAGGTAGCGGGCGTCGCCAGATCCGAGCGGATGAAGCAGGTCGCAGCAGTGCTCGACATGGTCGGACTTGCCGGCATGGAAGGCCGCCGTCCGCGTCAGCTTTCCGGTGGCCAGCAACAGCGCGTGGCGCTTGCCCGTGCCATCGTTGCCCGCCCCAAATTGTTGCTTCTCGACGAACCGCTTTCAGCTCTCGACAAGAACTTGCGCCAGGCGATGCAGATCGAGCTCAAGGCCCTGCAAAGCGAGCTCGGCATTTCCTTCATCTTCGTCACCCACGACCAGCAGGAAGCGCTTACGATGTCGGATCGCGTGGCGGTGCTTTCGGGCGGACGAATCCAGCAGCTCGACACCCCGCGGAACATCTACGATCACCCGGCAAACAGCTTCGTGGCCACTTTCGTCGGGGCCAGCAATCTGTTCGAGGGTCAACTCGACAACGGGCGCCTGGTGACGAGCGAGGGGGTGTCGGTCCGCTACCTGCCTTCGCCCGCGAACGTGTCTGGCGCGGCCCAGGCACTTATCCGCCCCGAACAGTTTTTCATAGCAGAGGAGGGCGAGGCCTGTCCTTACCTTGACGTAGACGTAGAGCAGATCGTCTTCGTCGGCTCATCGTTCGAGTTGTTCGGCCGCACTGCGGTGGGACGCAAGGTCGTTGCTGAAATTCCGGCAAGCCGCCGCCGCTTCATCGGAGAGATCGAGCAGGCTCGCAGAGCCCGGCTGTCCTATGACCCGGCTGCCGTCCATCTCATCAGGTGCGACGCCGATGGCATCTGACCTCTCGCTGGCCAGCCGGCGCCGGATGCAGCTTGCCCTGCTGTTGACGCCAGTATCGTTGTTCTTCGCTGTGTTCTTCCTTGGCCCGCTTGCGATCATGATCGCCACCAGCTTCCTGGCGCCGGGTCTTTATGGTGGGGTGGAGTGGGTATTCTATCCGCACAACTATGGCCGCATCCTCGGCTTCGCCGACCCGGCTTTCGAGGACTTCGACCCGGTCTACATCTCCATTTTCCTTCGTTCGCTTAAGATCGCGGCGTTCACGGTCATTGCCACGTTGCTCGTCTGCTATCCTGCCGCCTTCTGCATCGCCCGGCTGTCGGAACGCTCGAAGAATTTCTGCCTGTTCCTGATCACGCTGCCCTTCTTTGCAAGCCTGATCGTGCGCCTGTTCATCTGGGTCCTCATCCTGCGCCAGACCGGCATCGTCAACGAGATGTTGTTGGCGACCGGCATCATCGATCGCCCGCTTGAACTGATCTACACCGACGGCGCGATCGTGCTTGGAATGGTCTACATCTTCATCCCGTTCATGTTCATGCCGGTCTATGCCAGCGTCGAAAAGCTCGACTGGACGCTGGTGCGTGCATCGCTCGATCTCGGTGCCGGGCCCATCCGCACCTTCTTGCGGATCATCCTGCCGCTGACTGCTCCCGGCATTGCCGGTGGCGCAATCATCGTCTTCATCCCGGCACTCGGAAATTTCGTCGTTCCCGCGGTGCTCGGCGGCGCCAAGGTGATGATGCTCGGCAATCTCATCGAGCAGCAGTTCCTCTCTGCCCGCAACTGGCCCTTCGGTTCGGCCCTGGCGATGATGGTCATGAGCGTCATGCTGGTGATGCTCTTCGTCTATGTCATCGCGACAGGCCGCCGCGGCGCCGATGTCACGAACTGAGGAGACGACATGAAGATCGCTCGCTTTCTGTTCCGCGGCAGCCTGTTTGCCTACACGGCGCTATTCTTCGCCTTCATCTATATTCCGCTGGCGCTGATTGCCGTCTATTCGTTCAATTCCAACCCGGTCAACATGATGACCTGGACCGGGTTCACCACAGAGTGGTACGCACAGGTCCTCGGCTTCAAGACGACCGTCTCCGAAAATGCGCTGTACATCGAGTCAACGGATCAACTGGTCCAGGCCGTCTGGAACAGCTTGATCATAGCAAGCTCCACCACCGCGATCTCGACTGTCCTGGGCACCGCCGTGGCGATCGCCCTCTACCGGTTCGCCTTTTTCGGCAAGCGCTTCTATCGCACCGTCATGTTCATGCCGATGTTGATGCCCGACATCGTGCTTGGCATCGCCTTGCTGATCTTCTTCGTAAACTCGGGCATTGCGCTTGGCTTGTGGACCATCATCATCGGCCAGTGCACCTTCCTGATCTCTTATGTCTTCATCGTCGTGTCGGCGCGGCTGGCGGGCATGGACCGTACGCTTGAAAACGCTTCCGCCGATCTCGGCGCCAATGAGTGGGTGACCTTCCGCAAGGTGGTGTTTCCCCAATTGCTGCCAGGAATCGTTGGCGGCGCGCTGCTGGCCTTCATCATCTCGATGGATGATCTCGTGATCACCTATTTCATCGCCGGCGTCGATGTGACGACGCTGCCGATGTTCATCTTCGCCATGCTCCGCCGCGGCATAAAGCCCGAAATCAATGCCATCGCGGTGATGATGCTTTCCTTCTCCTTCATCGTGGCCTCGCTTGGCCTTTATCTGCGCTCTCGGCAGAAATGACACCCATGATCAATACCAGCTCAGCAATTGCCAAAGCCCGGGCCCGCGATCTCGGCCTGCCATTTACAGGCCGGACCGGTCCGCTGAATGCCATCACCGACGTCGATGGCATCAGTGTTGGCTTCAGGACGATCACCGAGGATACGCCGAGGCCGGGACGCAAGCTCCCGGTGCGCACAGGCGTCACTGCCATCATGCCGCATGCGGCCTCGCCAACGCCCGTGCCTGTTTATGCGGGAGTGCATCGTTTCAACGGCAACGGCGAGATGACAGGCACCCACTGGATCGAGGACGGCGGCTACTTTCTCGGTCCCGTCGTGATCACCAATACCCATGCCGTCGGAATGGCTCACCACGCCACCGTCAAATGGATGCTGGAGCGCTACGCTTCGACATATGACACGGACAGCTTCCTGTGGATCATGCCCGTCATTGCCGAAACCTATGATGGTGTCCTGAACGACATCAACGGCCTGCCGATTACGGAGGCGGATGTCAGGGCTGCGCTCGACAGCATGTCGTCTGGGCCGGTGCAGGAGGGTAACAGCGGCGGCGGTACCGGCATGGTTACCTATGGCTTCAAGGGGGGGACAGGCACGGCTTCCCGCATTGTCGAGTTCGGCGGCCGCGAACACCGGATCGGGACTTTGGTTCAGGCCAACCATGGTCAGCGCGACTGGCTGACGATCCGGGGCGTACCCGTTGGCGAACACATGCGGGACGGCACGCCCCAAAGCCAGCTTGCTGAGCGCGGATCCATCATCGTCGTCATCGCCACCGACCTGCCGATGGCCCCGCACCAGTTGCAGCGGCTGGCGCGCCGCGCGACAATTGGCATCGGTCGTGGTGGCACCCCCGGCGGGAACAACTCCGGCGACATCTTTCTGGCTTTCTCGACGGCAAACAAACAGGCCATGGCACATTGCGCGGCACCAAAGCTGGGCATCGAGATCGTCAATGACGAGAAGCTCGACGCGGTCTACGCAGCGACTGTCGACAGCGTGGAGGAGGCCGTCGTCAATGCGATGCTAGCGGCTGAAGATGCCGGCGGCACGGCCTTTGATCGTTTTCGCATCCAGGCCATGCCACATGATCAACTGGTGGCGTTGATGCGCGATTACGGGCGAATGAAGTAGCCGCCGCGCCAAGATGATGTGGCTGGCCAACGCGGACACGCCCGCGTTGGGAAGGCCGATTTGAAATAGCGCGTCTGGTCCACGCGCCTTTGCGAACAAATTTAGTGCGGACGTCAGCCTTCGTCTTGCACGCTGACGTGCCTTTCAAATCTGTCGAGCAACGTGTGCATCTGCTTACGCGCGGCTTCGAAGGCGGGTGAAGCGGCTCGTGCCGCCCTATCGGCTTCGTATGCTTCCTGTGACGCAAAACTGCATTCCCAGCGCACGTCAGGTCCTGATCCCTCCAGCTTCAGCAGGATGCGTCCGGGCTCCAATCCGAGCTCGAGCCTGATTTCCGTTGCCTTGCGGCGCTGCTCCAGAACGGCCTCTGCCTGACCTTGCCTTGCAAAGTAGTTGGTCGCTTCGATGATCATCTTTCCCTCCCCGTTTTGCTGTCTGCCCTGGTTGATCTCGGTCGTACCAAATTTCGCGAGGCAGGTCGCTTGACATCCAAAAATATGATCATAAAGTGTGATCACACTAGATGATCGCATCGTATAGAGATGCCTCGGCGGTGACAAGGAAAAGGTAAGACCGGTGCCAACGATCAAGTCCATCGAAACGCTCATTGTTCAATTGCCGACGCGGCGCGAGCACAAATGGGCCGGCCTGACTGAGGTCATCGGCCGCTATGTCATGGTCAAGATGACCGACAGCGACGGTCGGGTGGGCTGGGGCGAAGCGCCCGCGCTGAAGGACTGGGGCGGCGAGTTCGGTCGCTATTTCGGCGAGTCCGCCATGATCACCCGCAGCGTCATCGAAACCTATCTGGCGCCCGCCGTCATCGGTCTCGAACTCGGCAATTTCGCCGAGCTGCATGCCCGCATGGACGCGATCATCCGCGGCTATCCCTATTCCAAGGCGGCGGTTGAGTTCGCCGCCTACGATCTCGCTGGCCGCTGGCTGAACGTGCCCGTCCATACGCTGCTCGGCGGCAAGGCGCGCGACAAGGTCGCCATTACGCACTCGATCGGTCTGATCTCGATCGAAGAGGCCAAGGTCGAAGCGGCCAAGCTTGCCGCCGAAGGCATCAGGACGATCAAGGTCAAGATCGGCGTGGACCCGGCGCGCGACGTCAAGATGGTGGCGGCGGTGCGCGAGGCGGCCGGCGAGGCGATGGAGATCTGCGTCGACGCCAATGAAGGCTACAAGACGCCTGGCGAGGCGGTGCAGACCGTGCGCCAGATGGAAAAGTACCGGCTCAAATATGTCGAGCAGCCGGTGATGGGCATCGAGCGCATCGCCGAAGTCGGCCGCCGTATCGATGCGCCCGTCATGGCCGACGAGTCGGCATGGAACGCTCACGACGCCGTCCAGATCATCCAGAACGGCGGCATCCAGATCGTCTCGATCTACACCACCAAGGCCGGCGGTCTCTACAAGGCGATGGAGGTCGGCGCGGTCTGCCGCGCTGCCGGCATCATCTGCAACGTCAACGGCTCGATCGAAACAGGCATCGGCAACCTCGCCAATGTCCAGGTCGCGGCTGCCTCGCCGGCGGCGACGCTGTCCTGCGTCATCCCGATCTCGACGCCGGCCGAGGCGCAACACGGCCAGGTCGGCGGTATCTATTACAAGGACGACCTTCTGGTCCAAGCGATGCAGGTCGTCGATGGTGCGGTTGTCGTGCCGTCGGGTCCCGGAATGGGCATCGATGTCGATCTGGCCAAGGTCGAAAAATACCGCGTGCGCGACTGAGCGCCGGTCAAGAAACTCAAGGAGAGGAACCAAATCATGCGGGCAGAAATCGTAGCCAAGCAGGTGAGGGCAATGGCCGAGCATGGACTCGACGCCATCATCTGCTCGTCGCCCGAGAACTTCGCCTATACCGCGGGCTTCGTCGTGCCGTCGCAGCCGCTGATCCGCCACCGCCACGCGATGACCATCGTCACCGCTGATGGACGCACCGCGATCTTCGGCGTCGACATGGAGGCATCGACCATCAAGCGCCGCCTGCCTGACATGGCGGCCCGCATCTGGGCCGAATTCTCCGACGATCCGATGCTGGTGCTGGCCGACCAACTCGCCGGCCTCGGCCTCGGCAAGGCGCGCATCGGCCTCGAGATGGACTATCTGCCGGCAGGCGACTTTGCCCGCCTGATGGCGGCGATGCCAAGCGCCCGCTTCGAACATGCCGAGCCGATCCTGGCCAGGCTGCGCCAGATCAAGACGGCCGAAGAGATCGCACTGCTCAGCAAGCTGTCGCGCATCGCCGACCAGGCGATCACAGACACGCTGGCCGTGGTCGATGCCGGCGATTCCGAGATGGACATTGCCGGTCACCTGACCCGCAACGTCTATTCGCTCGGCGCCGAGCACTTCAAGCTTCTGATCGTCGCCACCGGCGAGCGCTCGGTGCTCCCCAATGTTGGCCCGTCCGACCGTATCCTCAAGCGCGGCGACGTCTGCCGCGTCGAGATATTCTCGGTCATCAACGGTTACCAGGCCGGCGTCTGCCGCACGGCCATCGTCGGCGAGGCGCCGCCCATGGCCGACAAGATCTGGGCGCACCTTGTCGAGTGCAAATATGAAATCATGGAGAAGGTGAAGCCGGGCGCCAGCTGCCGCGAGATTTACGATGCCTTCATCGCCAAGCTCGCCAAGCTCAACCTGCCGCCGATTTCCTTCGTCGGCCATGGCATCGGCCTGCATCTGCACGAGGACCCCTATCTCGGCCTGACGCCGGTGCTCGGCAAGCCGGGTAGCGATGCGCCGCTGGAGGAGAATATGGTGCTCGGCTTCGAGCCGCTTTGCTACGACACCGGCTATGGCTACGGCATGCAGAACAAGGACATGCTTCTGGTGACGTCGAAGGGCTCGGAGCTTCTGTCCGACTATGCCGACACCGACAAGCTGATCCTCTGTGGCACGGCCAAGCAGGGCAGCAAGGTCAAGGCGGTCGCTTGAGCCAGCGTCGCTTGTGAATTGGCAGCCGGGATGCTTTGTGGCCCGGCTTGCAAAGCAAGACGTCGCTTCGCCGTCACGGACCGGCGACGCGATCTGGAGGAGTCCGTGAGTAGAGCATTGGGTGGAGCCGCATGCGCACGCTGATCGAAAATCTGAACTTCGCTTTCACCGTCGACAAGAACGACACGGTGCTGCGCAATGCGAGCGTGGTGGTCGAGAACGACCGCATCGCCGACATCGGAGCTGCCGGTGAGGTGGCCGCGCGCCATAAGGGCAAAAGCTTCGACAAGGTGATCGACGGCACCATGCTGGGCATGTGCCCAGGCTTCGTCGACAGCCACGTGCATTTGTCGGAGACCCTTTCCCGCGCGGTCTTCCCCGACAATCTCAACACCCGCGCCTGGGTGTTCCACTGGGCAAAGCCCTTCTACGCCCATATCACTGAAGAGGATGAATATTGGGGCGCGCTGCTCGGGATCACCGAGATGCTGCGCTGTGGCACTACCTGCTTCCTCGACATGGGCTCTCAATACGATCCCGGCATCGTCATCCGTGCCATGGACAAGACCGGCATCCGCGGCATCACCGGCCGTCACGCCGCCGACAACCGTCCGGCGGAGTTGCCGCGCGGCTGGACCGAGGAGATGGCCGAGCACCACTTCTTCCCCGATGCGCAGACGGCGCTGAAGGTGCTCGAGGAAAACGTGCTGCGCTACAACAATACGCTCGACGGTCGTGCCCGCTGCTGGGTCAACATCGAGGGCAAGGAGCCCTGTAGTCTCGAACTGCATGTCGGCGCCGTGGCATTGGCTGAGAAGCTGGGCGTCGGCACGACCTATCACCTGGCGACCTCGATCGAGGAGGCCAAGGTCTGCGAAAGCAAGTATGGCTGTTGGCCGATCACCCGTGTCGACAATGCCGGCGGCATCCGCAAGAACCTGGTCATCGCCCATGGCGCGGCGGTGTCGGACGAGGAGGTCAAGCTTCTGGCTGAACGTGGCGCCAGCGTCGCCTTCTGCCCGTGCTCTTCATTCAAACTCGGCAAGGGCGCAACGTCGATCGGCAAGTATCCCGAGATGGTCCGGGCCGGCGTCAAGGTCGGCCTCGGCACCGACGGCGTGTCGGCTGCAGGCAACATGAACCTTATGCGCCAGATGCTGGTCGTCGCCGGCATGTTCAAGGACGCGCGGCTGAAGCCCGACGTCTTCACCGCCCGCGACGCCCTGCGTGCCGCGACCATCGAAGGCGCGCGCGCCCTGATGTGGGACGACGAGATCGGCTCGCTGGAGATCGGCAAGAAGGCCGACTTCATCCTGTTCGATCTCGACCATGTCGAGTGGACACCGTTCTACGATCCGCTGCAGGCGCTGGTGTTCTCTGCGTCGACCGCTTCGATCACCCAGACATGGGTCGACGGCAAGGCAGTCTATGCCGACGGCAAGGTCCAGGGCGTCGACGAGGCCGGCATTCGCCGTAAGGCGCGCGAACTCGCCGCTGCCGCAGTGGTGCGTGCGGGCCTGCACGAGCATGGCGTCGAGACGACTACGACGCTTTACGACGAAGGCAACTGATGGCCAGTCCCTTCCGTGTCTCACGTTGCGGAAGGGCTTGGCACCAGCTATGAAGACACGCGTTCAAGAGGCTGCATGGGAGAGATCGGCCGCTGCAAGATGACACCGGCCGACGCCGACGGAGCAACCCCCCAGGAAACTCTCAGGCAAAAGTGACCATGCAGTTGAACGATCTGGAGAGAGGCGCCACGAGCGTCCACCGAAGGGGAAAGCCGCAGCGGTCGGGCCGGTGCGGTTAAGCTCTCAGGTACAGCGACAGATTGGGGAAAACAGCGGGTTTCGGCCCGCGCCCAACTTTGATCGCGGAGAGTGAGATGCCCCATATTGCCGTTATCGGCGCCGGTATCACCGGCGTCACCACCGCCTATGCCCTTCTGGAACGTGGCTACCAGGTCACCGTCGTCGACCGCCAGCGTTATGCTGCGATGGAGACATCGTTCGCCAATGGCGGCCAGCTGTCGGCCAGCAACGCCGAGGTCTGGAACCATTGGTCGACGCTGCTCAAGGGCCTCAAGTGGATGCTGCGCAGCGATGCACCGCTGCTGATGAACCCCAGGCCGACCTGGCACAAATATGCCTGGCTGGCCGAATTCGTCTCCAACATCGCCAATTATCGCGACAATACGGTGGAGACGACGCGGCTGGCGATTGCCGCGCGCAAGCACCTGTTCGCCATCGCCGAACGCGAGAACATCGACTTCGACCATGTCCGCCGCGGCATCCTGCATTTCTATTGGGACAGACCGAGCTTCCAGCATGCGCTGAAGGTCAATGCGATGCTGGTCGAGGGCGGGCTCGACCGCCGGCCGGTGACGGCTGAGGAAGTAAAGTCGATCGAGCCGACGCTGCATGGCGATTTCCACGGCGGCTTCTACACGCCGTCGGATTCGACCGGCGACATCCACAAGTTCACCTTCGGCCTCGCCAAGGCCTGCGAGCGCCGCGGCGCGCGTTTCGTCTTCGATGCCTCTGTCGACCGCATCGCCAGGGACGGCGTGTTCTGCATCGGCTACACGACGTCAGGTGCCGACGGCCAGCCCGACTACAGGGTCGTCGAGGCCGACGGCATCGTCGTCTGCGCCGGTGCCGCCAGCCGCCATTTCGCGGCGATGCTTGGCGACCGGGTCAACGTCTATCCGGTCAAGGGCTACTCGATCACCGTGCATCTCGACGACGAGCGCAGCCAGGCTGCTGCGCCTTGGGTCAGCCTGCTCGACGACCGCGCCAAGATCGTCACCAGCCGTTTGGGGGCAGGGCGCTTTCGTGTCGCTGGCACGGCCGAGTTCAACGGCATGAACCGCGACATTCGCGATGACCGCGTCAGGCCGCTGGTCGACTGGACGCGCACGCTGTTCCCGGATGTCGACACCAACAGGGTCGTGCCCTGGGCTGGCCTCCGGCCGATGATGCCGAACATGATGCCGAGGGTCGGCAAGGGCCGCCAGCCCGGCGTGTTCTACAACACCGGCCATGGCCATCTCGGCTGGACGCTGTCGGCCGCCACCGCCCAGATGGTCGCCGAGACCATCGCTGGCGATTTCCGCACAGACGCTGCGATCGCGGCCTGACCCCGGGGAGGTATGACGATGAACATGATGAAGCGGATAGACGACAGCGTCTTCGTCCATGGCCTTTCTGTCGCGCGTGAGCTCCACGACTTCGTGGTGTCTGAAGCTCTGCCTGGGACGGGTGTGGATGCGGATGCGTTCTGGTCGGGTTTTGCCGACATCGTGCATGATCTCGGGCCGGAGAACCGGGCTTTGCTTGAGAAGCGCGACGACTTCCAGCTGAAGCTCGACGCCTGGTACCGCAAGCACGGCGCGCCGCATGACATGGCCGCCTACAAGGCGTTTTTGTCCGACATCGGTTATCTGATCCCGGAAGGTCCGGCCTTTGCGGTGACCACCGAGAATGTCGACCCCGAGATCGCCACGGTTGCCGGCCC
>NZ_JAMSHL010000038.1:0-17128 GCF_026521175.1 Aminobacter sp. MET-1
GGAACGAGGCCGGTGGCATTGGCGATCGCCGCCATCTCGACCATGGTCTTGGAGCCGTCGACGAACTCGACCAGCATACGCACGTTCATGTTGCGGCGCCTGGCTTCCTCGGCATAGTCGTGCGGCACGGCATCGATGTTGAGCGGGTTGTTCTTGCCCTTGCCGGCGGCAACGATGGTGTGGCCCATCGCCGAAACGAACTCGATCAGCTCCATGCAGGACGACGGCTCGTCGCCGGCGCCCAGCGAATAGGTGACGCCGAGACGGTTGGCCTCCGACTTGAGATAGGCGCCGATGGTGACATCGGCCTCGACATTCATCATGACAAGATGCTTGCCATGCTCCATGGCGCGCAGGCCGATCTCGGCACCGACGGCGGGCACGCCGGTCGCATCAATGACGACGTCGATCAGGCCGCTGTTGAGGATCAGGTCGGCATCGTTGGTCACCGCGACCTTGCCCGCCTCGATCGCCTCGCTCATCGCCGAGCCGGAGGCGACTTCGCGGGCATGGCCCTTTTCCTGGTAGGCGATGTCGACGGCGCGATGCGCGTTGGGCAAATTGAGCTCTGAGATCGCGCCGACCTCGATACCCGGCATATGCGCCACCCGCGCCACGATGTCGGTGCCCATCTCGCCCGAACCGATCAGGCCGATGCGGATCGGCTTGCCCGACTTCTGCCGCTCCACGAGGTCTCGCGCCAAGCCCACAGGCGCTACGTTGATCGTCATCTGGTGGTCCTCCCGAACACGGCAAGCTGCTGCTTTCAGTGATCGAGTGGTATTGAACATATGTATTTCTGTCAATACGAATGTCCAAATCCAGGCTGTGAATTCCGATACAATTCACATTCAGGAATGACAAATGTACGTGTGCGGACAGTGAGCCTGCGCACATATGAAGCACGTCGAAATGCAGATGGCCCGGGTCAGCGCCCGGGCCATCTGCATTTCGAAGAACGCTGTTGCGAGGATGAAGGCCCCTGCCCTTCTACAGGGCGGTGCGGTAGAGCTTGCCGAGACCTTCGATCGGCTTGTCGTAGCCGCCCAGCCGCAGCATGTGCCAGGCCATGGCGTGGTTGCTTGATGTCACAGGCTTGCCGAGCTTCTTCTCGACGCTTTCGGCGATGCGGGCAACACGCAGGCTGGTGCAGGACACAAACACTGCTTCGCAATCGTCGGAAGCTCCGATGCTGAGGATCGCCTTTTCGATTGCATCGGTGGTGATGCGCGCCACGAGGTTGTCGTCGGGCTCGTTGAACGACCCCATGACCGGAATCTCCAGGCCGCGCGCCATGAAGGCCTCGCGCAGCGAATGGTTGATCGTGGCAATGTAGGGAGTGAGCAGCGCGATCTTTTTGGCACCCATCGCCTTGAAAGCAGCGAGCGCCGCTGTCACCGGGTCGGTAACCTTGACGCCGGGCATGACTTCGCGGACCCGCTTGGCCACCTGGCTCTCGCCGATCACCAGCGCGCCCGAGGTGCAGCCGAAGCCGATGACGTCGAAACGCACGTCCGGCAACAGGCCGACGGTGCCGGGAATGTCGGCTTCCATCTTGCGCAGATTGTCGGGCGTGATTTCGACCGGCGAATGCAGCCGCGCCTCGTAGAGCGCCACCCCGTCCGGCAGCGCGAAGCGGAACTCGTCCTCGATGGTCTGGTCGGTGCGCAGCACAAGCAGGCCGAGATTGGCCACTTCGCCGATACCGTTGTCGGTCTCGAAGGCGATGTTTTCGGTGTTCGAAACAAGGCCGGCCTGGCCGGTCGGCTGGGGTGCGATGGTCATGATGTGCTCTTCGTTCTTGTTGTCTGGCTTGACGCGTCAGCTGACGGCGGCGAGCCGCGGCTGGCCCTCGGCGGCCGGAGGCTCGCCACCAAGATAGAGATGGCGCATGGCCGGGTCGGCCAGCAGATCCGCCGCCTTGCCCTCGATCGCCACCTTGCCGAGGGAAAGCACGTAGGCGCGGTTGGCGACACCGAGCGCCTCGAAGGCGTTCTGTTCGACCATGACGATGCACATGCCGGTGCGGTCGCGAATCTCGGCGATGGCCGCGAACACCTCATGCATCATCAGCGGCGATAGGCCGGCCGATGGCTCGTCGAGCAACAGCACGCGCGGATTGGAGATCAGGGCGCGCGCCAGCGACAGGATCTGGCGCTCGCCGCCCGAAAGCGCCGAGGCCTTGCGCTCCTGCTTGGAGGCGAGCGAGGGGTATTGCGACATCAGTTCGGCATAGCGCGCAGCGCGCTCCGCTGCCGCCATATGGCGGGCGCCGAGCATGATGTTGTCGGCCACCGTCAGTGTCGAGAACACATTGTCGGTCTGCGGCACGAACCCCATGCGATGGTGGCGCACCTTGTCATGGACGGGCACCGCGCTGACATCGCGGCCCTCCATCTCGATGCCGCCGCCGCGCGGGCGGACGAAGCCGGCGATGCATTTGAGCAGCGTGGACTTGCCGCAACCATTGGGGCCGAGAATGGTGACGATCTCGCCGCCCGACGCGGTCAGGTCGATGCCCTGCAGGATGTCAGGACCATCGCCATAGCCGGCGCGCACATTGTTGACGCGGATCATGCCGACACCTTCTGCCTTGCGACCGACTTTCCGAGATAGGCTTCGACGACACGCTCGTTTTCGGTGAGCTCGCGCGGGGCGCAGTCGGCGATGATTGCGCCGCGATCGAGCACGATGCAACGGTCGCACAGTTCGCGGATGAAATGCATGTCGTGTTCGACCACCAGCATGGCGACGCCGCGCCTGTTGAAGGCCTTGAGCAGCTCGACCATGCGGCCGCGCAGCTGCGGGTGCACGCCGGCCGTCGGCTCGTCGAGGCACAAGAGCCTCGGCCGGGTGCGTAGGGCAATGGCGATGGAGAGCAGCTTCTTTTGCCCGCCCGACAGCGAACTCGCCGGCTGATGGGCGACGGCCTTCAGGGCGAACTGCTCGATCAGCTCGTCGGCTTCGGCATCGTCGCTGCCGCGTCCGATGAATGCGTCGAGCAGGCCTGCCCCGTCACGCGAGCCGGCACGCAGCACTTCGCGCACCGTCATGCGATGCGGCATCGACGGCAGCTGGAAGGTGCGCACCAGGCCCTGGCGGGCGATCTTGTGCGAAGGCTGGCCGCCGATGCTCTTGCCGAGGAATACGATCTCGCCGGCATTCGGCCGGGAGAAGCCCGAGACGATGTTGAGCAGGGTCGACTTGCCGGAGCCGTTCGGCCCGAGCAGGCCGACGATCTCGTCGGAGCCGATCTGGAAGCGCACATCCGACAGCACATGGTGGGCGCCGAACGCCTTGGCGATACGCTCGGCCCTGAGCACGGTTTCAGCCATTGCGCTTCTCCCCCACTCGTTCGGGAATGAGCCCCTGGGTGCGCCACATCAGGAAGGTGAGCAGGCCGCCGCCGACCAGCGTCAGGCGCATGGCGGCGACATATTCGGAGGGCAGGCCGAGCGCGTCCTTCACGAAGGGCACGAAGGCAAACAGGAACTGCATCAGGATGGCGCCGACGATGGCGCCGAAATGGTTGCCCGAGCCGCCAATGATGACCATCGCCCAGATCAGGAATGTCTCGGAGCTGACCAGCTGGTCAGGCCCGACGAAGGTGATGTAGTGGGCGAAGACGAAGCCGGAGGCCGCGGCCATGACGGCCGCGACCATCAGCGTCTGGGTCTTGAGGGCGGAGAGGTCGTAGCCGAGCGAGGCGGCAAGCTGCGGCTCCTCGCGCATCAGCTTGAGCGCCAGCCCGTAGCGGCTGGTGGTTAGCCGATTGCACAGCCACCAGGCGACAAAAAGCAGGACGATGCACAGGCCGAGCGTCATCAGCGGACCCAGCGGACGCGGCATGTCGCCGAAGATCAACGGGATGCCGCCGACGCCCTGTGCGCCGCCGGTCAGCCACGCCTCGTTGTTGGCGAGGATGCGCAGCACCTCGGCGACCGCCAGCGTGGCGATGCCCCAATAGTCGGCGCCGAGGTTGCGGCCGAGCCTGGCGAAGGCAACGGCGACGACAAGCGCGAAGATCACGCCGAGCGCGATGCCGGCGACCGGGCCGAGCTGGTTGGAGAAGGCGATGGAGGCGCCATAGGTGCCGCAACCAAACAGGATCACCTGGCCGAAATTGACCAGCCCGCCGAAGCCGACCTGCAGATTGAGGCTGAGTGCGAGCAGCCCGTAGAGGCAGGCCATGATCGCGACATGGATGAGGAACTCAAACACGCTTCACCTCCGAGACGAACAGGCCGTAGGGCTTGACCAGAAGCACGACGACGAGCAGCAGGAAGGATGCGGCCGTTGCATAGGCTGCAGGGATGAAAAGCATGGATTGGCCGAACAGCGGTCCGAAATTGACGTTGGTCACAAGCGTCTCGGCCGAGGCGATGACGACAGCGCCGACAGCTGCCCCCAGCGCATTGCCGAGCCCGCCGAGGATGGCTGCGGCGAAGACGGGCAAGAGCATGTCGAGGCCGAGCTGGGCACTCATCTCACCCTTCACCGAGAGGCCGATGCCGCCCAGCGCGGCCATGACGCCGGACAGGAAGACGACGGTGTTGGTGACCTTGCGGGTGTCGATGCCGGTGGCGCTGGCCAGCACCGAATTGGTGGCGGTGGCGCGCATGCAGCGGCCGAGATCTGTGCGGAAGAGGATGAGCGCGAAGGCGCCGATGGCAAGCGCGCTGATGCCGACCGAGATCAGCTGATGCTCGGTCAGCCGGGCGCCGAGGAAACGCAACGGTGGATTGATCTCCAGTTCGAAGCGCTGCGGGCGTGGTCCGGCGGTGACCAGGAAGACGGCGGAAAAAACCATGCTGAGCGCCAGCGAGCCGATCATGGCAATGGCCGAGCCGGCGGTCAGCAGGCGCTCGAAAACGACGACGTTGAGAACGACTGCGATGATGCCGACAAGTGCACAGGCAGTGATGGCAGCGACCACGAGAGGCAGCCCGGCCATCTGCAGGCCGAACGCCAGAAGCGCGCCGGTCGTCGCATATTGCACAAGTGCTACATTGGGAAAGCGGATCAGCGAATAGACGCTGCTCAACCCGATGGCGATCAGCGCCAGGTCGACCGCGCGGATCAGGACGTCGACGACAAACTGGACCATGCTCTTTTCTCGTAAGGGTAAGTCGGTGCAGCCGCGGGTGGCGGCTGCAAAAGGGCAGGCCCGGCGCCTGTGCATGAACCCGAAAATCGGAACCGATTTTCGGAAAGATCATGCACTTTTTCCAAGCGATACAGCGTCCCTTGCGCGTCCTTGAGGACCGCGGCGCTGTAGGTGCCGGCCTGCCCTAGAGACAGAGCGTCAGCGCTGCTGGACGCCGTCCTCGATCTTCAGCTTGAGATAGGGTTGGTTGGAACGCTGGCGGTCGGCGTCGAAGGTGATGTCGCCGGTAGCGCCCTTGTAGCCGTTGCCGATTTCCTTCAGGGCCGCGGTGATCGCCTTGGGGTCGGCCGAGCCGGCCTTGTCGATGGCAGCGGCGGCCATCATCACGGCATCGTAGCCATAGCCGTTGAAGCTGGTCTTGAAGGGCTCGCTGTACTTGGTCTTGTAGGCGGCCTCATAGGCAGCGCCATCAGGGCCGATGTAGTTGAGGTCGAGACCGTATTGTCCCTGCACGAACTTGGGATCGGCATCCGTGGTGCACATCGACAGGTAGATGGCGTACCACGGCGTCGCATTGAGGCCGAGCTCGAAGGACTCGCGATTGATGGTCGCGGCTTCCTTGCCATAGGCCGAGTAGACATAGACGTCGGGTGCGCCGCGCTCCATCTGCTGCAGCTCGCGGCGGTAGGTGGTCTGGCCCTCGGTGTACATGACGGTGGAGACGACCTCGCCGCCAAGCGCTGCAAAGGCCTTCTGGAACTGTTCGGCCACGCCCTGGCCATAGGCGTTGTTCGGCACGATCACCGCCGCCTTCTTCCACTTGTTGTCGACCACGTCCTGGGCGGCGAAGCCCGAGGAAACGTTGTCGAGGCCGATGAGCGAGAACGAGCCGTCGCCCAGCGCACGGATCTTGCCGCTGGAGGAGCCGATGTTGAGATGCACGCGGCCTTCCTGCACCAGGTACTGGCCGACCGGAATGGTGATGCCCGAGGAGTATTCACCGATCACCACCGGCACCTTGTCGACGGTCACCAGCTTCTTGGCGGCGTCGAGCGCGGATGGTGCGCGGCCGCCTGAATCCTCGACGATGACGCGCAGCTTCTGGCCGCCGAGCACGCCGCCCTTTTCATTGATCTGGTCGACCGCCAGTTCGATGCCGCGGCGCTGGTCGTCGCCGAGCGTGGCGCTGGCGCCCGACAGCGGCAGGACAGCGCCGAGCACCACTTCCTGGGCCAATGCGGGCATGCTGGTCAGGGCAAGACAGGCGGCAGCCAATAGGGCTTTGTGCATTTTCATCTCCATTGTTTCGTTGTCGGCCGGGCCGCTACGTGGCGCCCGGTCCCCTCTTATCGACGATATGTAGACACAGAACTTTTCATAAGTGAATACACATAATGATGCACTTGTGAGTTTTGTGAAGGCGGCCGGCGGATTCCTTGAAATTCTATGGTGTCGGTGCTGGAAGTAGGAGCAGGTCAGCGTCTGCCTGGGTGCGCCTTTTTCGGTGCGCCAAGACAGCACTGTGTGCTTGTTGTCCGGGTGGAGGTATTGGGCCAGATCGCCCCTGCTAACGCCGGGCGCAGAGATGCACGAGGCTCTGCCTGCCACACGTTTTGCGGGGAGGAAGCTGCCGGCCGCCCTCCCCTCACCGCTCCCGTCACCTACTCGGCGGCGATCGGCAGGGATTGTTGTGACGCAATCTGGGTCAGTTGAACCCATCTGGCCCGTGCTTTTTCGATGCTGCGCTCCTTGACGGGACCGTAGCCGCGGATCTCCTCCGGCACCTCGGCGATGGCGAGAGCCGTCGCGTGGCTCGCCGGTGTCAGGCTCGCAAGCGCTGCCTCGACAAGGCTGCGGTATTCGCCGACCAGGGCACGCTCGGTACGACGCTCGGCGCTGTAGCCGAACGGATCGAGGGCAGTTCCGCGCAGCCGCTTGAATTTCGCCAGCACGCCGAAGGCATTCATCATCCAGGGCCCGAACGTCATCTTGGCGGGTTCGCCGGTGTTGGGGTCTTTCCTGGCCAGCAGCGGCGGCGACAGGTGGAAGGTCATCTTGCCCTCACCGTCGAAGGTTTCGGTGAGTTGCTTGCGGAAGGTCCCGTCGGAATAGAGCCGCGCCACCTCATACTCGTCCTTGTAGGCCATCAACTTGAACAGATGACGGGCGACGGCCTCGGACAGTTTGCCCTCTGCGCCCATCACCGCCTTTTCGCGAGCCCGCGCCCGGTCGACGAAATCCAGATAGGCCTGGGCATAGCGGCGGTTCTGGTAGGCGGTGAGGAAGTTGATGCGCCGCGCCACCGTCTCGTCGAGTGATTGCGAGGCGACACGGTGGCCGAGCGGCGAGTTGGCCTGGGCCCTGGGCAGCAGGGCGTCGACGGCCTGTCGGTCGGCTGCGGCGAGCCGGCCGAGGCGGAACGCGGTGCGGTTCATCTCGACAGCAGCACCGTTGAGCTCGAGCGCCTTGTCGATGCTTGTCGACGCCAGCGGGATCAACCCGCGCTGCCAGGCGTATCCGACCATGAACAGATTGGTGCCGATGGAATCGCCTAGAAGCTGCGTCGCGATCTGGGTGGCGGCGACGGTCTCGACCTGGTCCGCGCCGGCGACCTCCTTGACCACTCCCGCGAGCCCCAGGCCCTGGACGCGGAAATTGGGGTCGCGGATGAAGGCGCCGGTGATCGTCTCCTCTGAATTGAGCAGCACACGCGTCTTTCCATTGGCAATGGCACCGAGCGCTTCCTTGCCGGCGGCGACGACGAGGTCGCAGCCGAGCACGACGTCGGCCGACCGCGACGAGATGCGCACCGCGTGCAAGTCGTCGGGCGTCGGCGCAAAGCGCAGGTGCGTCGTCACCGGTCCGCCCTTCTGCGCCATGCCGGCCATGTCGAGCGTCGAGCAGCCCTTGCCCTCGAGATGGGCGGCCATGGCGAGGATCGCGCCGATGGTGATGACGCCGGTGCCGCCGACGCCGGTGACCAGCATGTTCCACGGGCCTTCAAGGACGAAGGGCGCGGGTTCAGCGATCGGCCTAGCCGCGACCGTCTTCGGATCGACATTTCTCGGCTTGCGCGGCCTCACGCCCTCGACGGTGACGAAGGAAGGACAAAAACCCTTCACGCAGGAAAAATCCTCGTTGCAGGAGGATTGGTCGATGCGACGCCTGCGCCCGAACTCGGTGTCGACAGGCGTGACCGACAGGCAGTTCGATTTCTTTGAGCAATCGCCGCAGCCTTCGCAAACCAGTTCGTTGATGATGACGCGGCGCTCGACACGCGGCTTGGGGTCGCGCTTGCGGCGTCGGCGCTTTTCGGCAGCGCAAGTCTGGTCGTAGACGATGCCCGACACGCCCTCGACCTCGCGCAATTCGCGCTGCACGGCATCGAGTTCGTCGCGGTGGTGGATCGAGACATTGGCCGCGAACGGCTCCTGCCCCTGGTACTTCTCGATGTCGTCGGAGACGACGGCAATGCGCTCGACGCCCTCGGAGCGAAGCTGGTGGGTGATGCGCTGCGGGTTGAGGGTGCCGTCATGGCGCTGGCCGCCGGTCATCGCCGTCGCGTCGTTAAACAGGATTTTATAGGTGATGTTGACCCTGGCTGCGACCGCTGCACGGATGGCGAGCAGGCCGGAGTGGAAATAGGTGCCGTCGCCGAGGTTCTGGAAGACATGGCGGGTCGGCACGTAAGGTGCCTGGCCGATCCAGTTGGCCCCCTCCCCTCCCATATGCGTGTAGGTCGCGGTGTTACGCTCCATCGCCTGCGACATCCAGTGGCAGCCGATGCCGGCAAGCGCCCGGCTGCCGTCGGGCACGCGCGTAGAAGTGTTGTGTGGGCAGCCCGAGCAGAAATAGGGTGTGCGCTGCACAGGCGCGAGGCTGGCAAGCTTGGCGCCGTCGACATCGGCCAGCCGGCCGATGCGCTCGACCAGGTCGCGATCTTCGAGCCAGGGCAGGATGCGAGCGGCAATGGCGCGGGCGATCTGGATGGCGGTGAGATCGTCATGAGCCGGCAAAACGATACGGTTCTCGCCGTCGCGCTTGCCAAAGATGCGTGGCCGCCGGTCGGCCGGCATGTTGTAGAGGATGTCCTTGACCTGGCCCTCGAGCAGCGGCCGCTTTTCCTCGACGATCAGAAGCTCCTCCAGCCCTGCCGCAAAGGCTGCAATGCCTTCTGGCTCGAGCGGCCAGACCATGCCGACCTTGTAGACCGACAGGCCGAGCTCGATGGCGCGTTTTTCGGAGATGCCGAGTTCGTCGAGCGCCTGGCGCACGTCGAGATAGGACTTGCCGGTCGTGACGATGCCGAGCCGGCGGCGCGGGCCGCCGATTGCGACACGGTCGAGCCGGTTGCTCCTGGCAAAGGCCAGTGCGGCCGGCAGCTTGAAATTGTGCAGCCGTCGCTCCTGCTCCTGCGGGCTGTCGGGCCAGCGAATGGAGAGCCCGTCAGCGGGCATGTCGAAATCGCCAGGTATGGTGAAGGCGAGGCGCTCGCTGGCAACAACGATCGAGGCGGACGAGTCGACCGTCTCGGCGATCAGCTTGAGCGCCGTCCAGCAGCCTGAATAGCGCGACAGCGCCCAGCCATAGAGGCCATAGTCGAGGATCTCCTGCACGCCGGCAGGATTGAGCACCGGGATCATCGCGTCCATCAGCGCATATTCGCTCTGGTGCGAGGTGGTCGAAGATTTGCAGGTGTGGTCGTCGCCGGCAAGCAACAGCACGCCACCATGCGGGGCCGAGCCGGCGAGATTGCCATGCCGGAAGGCATCGCCCGAGCGGTCGACACCCGGCCCCTTGCCGTACCACATGGAAAAGACGCCCTGCTTGTTGGCCTTTTCGAGCAGGTTGATCTGTTGGGTACCGAGCACCGCCGTTGCGGCAATATCTTCATTGAGCCCGGTCTGGAAGCGAATGTCGGCGGACGCCGCGAATTTGCGCGCCTGCCCGAATGCCTGGTCGATGCCGCCGAGCGGCGAGCCGCGATAGCCGGTGACGAAGCCGGCCGTATCGAGGCCGGTGGCGCGATCACGCCAGCGCTGCACCATCGGCAGGCGCACCAGCGCCTGGGTGCCGGTGACGAAGATGCGCCCGTCTTCCAGCAGATACTTGTCGTCGAGCGATACTGCTGGAAGGGCCATGCCGATCTCCTGAGGCTGTTGTCGCTGCCCGGCATACCGGAGCGACGCAGACGAACGTCGAAGTCTGTTCTTATGTAAATCCATTACTGTATACACATTCGGACGTCAAGATCGGGAACACTCGGCTCCGGGCATCGACGCGGGGTGCGTCGCCAACGAGGCGTTGCAACGGTTTTGTGAAACACAGAGGTCAGACGGCTGACGTTTCGCCGCGAAATCCGATGCCATTTCGGAAAGCGCGCAGGTTGGAGCGTTCGTCCGACGCTCCAAGATTTGCCCGCTGGCCGGCCCGCTTATTCTGTTACGACCAGGTGGTTCACGCAGTATGCGCGGCGCTTGTCGTGTCGTTATCGGCCTTGGCCGACAGGCCTTGCCGGTGCACCCACCACAGTTGTGGAAGCGGCGACATCGTGAAGCACGACGGAGTTGGCGCCGATGCGCGCGTGGTCGCCGATCCTGACGCCGCCCAGAATCTTGGCGCCGGCGCCTATGTCGACATGGTCGCCGACCCACGGCACATCAGGATTGTCTCGTATGCCGAGCGTCACCTGCTGGAAGATCATGCAGTTTACGCCGATTCGGACCTCGGGATGAATGACGATGCCGTTGGGATGGGGCATGAGAAGCCCGCCGCCCAGCTGCGTGTTCAACGGGATCTCGGCACCCGTGACTATAGACCAGAAGTGGTGTCGCAGCACCGCCAGTCGCCGCACCAGCCCGGCCAGCAAGCCGCCGGATGATCTGGCGTGCTGGTAGGCGCGGATGCTGGCCAGAAGCGAACGGGACGGGTCCCATTGCCAGAAGGACTTTTTCTCGCGCGTCCAATCCGGCTGCATCGGGGCCTCCGATGGCAAGCGGTCCCCCAGTTCCTTCGCCTCAGCCAATGTCGACTCCACCCCAGCCTGTCCTGCCGCCAGCATGACAGATATGGCCGCTCCATCAAGCGGGGCGTGAGGCCCCTCCCCGTCAGGCGATCTCGATGACGACGCGACCGCGGATCTGGCCGGCGAGGATCCTGTTGGCGAGTTCGGGCAACTCACCCATCTTGTGGACTTCGGTCATCGCGGCGAGCCTGGTCTTGTCCAGGTGGTCGGCGAGTGTCTGCCACGCCCGCCTGCGCTTCGGCATCGGCGCATAGACGGAATCGACGCCGATCAGCGTCACGCTGCGCAGGATATGCGGCATCACGGTTCCGGGCAGGTCGGCGCCGCCGGCGAGGCCGCAGGCGGCGACTGCGCCGCCATAGACGGTCTGCGCCAGCACGTTGGCGAGCGTCGTCGAGCCGACCGAATCCACCGCACCGCTCCAACGCTCCTTCTGAAGCGGGCGGACCTCGGCTGCGAGTTCAGCACGATCGAGGAAGGAGGTCGCGCCGAGTGAGCGAAGATAGTCGTGGGTCTCGACCCGGCCGGTCGAGGCGGTGACGAGGTAGCCTTTCGCGGCGAGCAGGCTGACCGCCGTCGAGCCGACGCCGCCGGCTGCACCCGTCACCAGCACCTCGCCCCTGCCCTTTTCGATCGCGCCCCAATCCTCCAGGGCGTCGACACAGAGAGCCGCCGTATAGCCGGCGGTGCCGATCGCCATCGCCTGTTCCATGGTGAAGCCATCGGGCAGAGGCAGTAGCCATTCGGGCTTGAGGCGCTGGAAGCGCGAATAGGCGCCCCATTCGGTTTCGGACATGCCCCAGCCATTGGCGACGATCTTGTCGCCCGGCTTCCAGTTCGGCGAGCGCGACTCGACCACCGTGCCGGCGATGTCGATGCCCGCGACCATCGGCAGGCGGCGGGCGATGCGGCCCTTGCCTGAGATGGCAAGGCCGTCCTTGTAGTTCAGGCTGGAATAGCTGATTTCGACCAGTACGTCGTTGTCGGGCAGGTCGGACATGGCGATCTCGCGGAAACCTGCCCGTGGCTTGCCCTCGACATCCTCGATCATCAATGCGGTGAAGCTGGCGGTCATGGCAAGGCTCCGTTTGTCTGCAGGCGGTCGCGGGTGGCGCCGTCAGGCCGAGGACAACATGGCTTGGTGTGCTACCGCAACCCTACTAGAGTCGACTGACAAAGCAGGAGGGGCGGCGGCGCCGTTCGAAAATTCATGGCCACCCCAAAAGATCTGGTTCTCGCGGCACTCGCATCCAGGATTGACCGGACCGCAATCCTCACCGGCAACGACATCGATGCCCGCTATCGCGAGGATCTCGCGGGCAAGCCGGGGGCAAGTCCGGAACTTGTGTTCCGGCCGCGCACGACGTTGGATATGTCCGCCATGCTCTCCGCTTGCAATGCCGCCGGCCTGCCGCTGGTCGTCCAGGGTGGTCGCACCGGCCTGTCGGGCGGCGCACGCGTGCTCGCGGGCGAGGCGGTGATGTCGCTTGAGCGCCTGACCGAGCTCAGCGAGGTCGACACCGTCTCCGCCTCCATCGTCGCACAGGCAGGCGTGCCGCTGCAACTGGTGCAGGAGCGTGCCGATGCGGCCGGCCTCATGTTCGGTGTCGATATCGGTGCGCGCGGCACGGCGACCATCGGCGGCAACATCGCCACCAATGCCGGCGGCATCCGGGTCCTGCGTTACGGCAGCTCCCGCGCCCAGGTGCTGGGACTGGAGGCGGTGCTTGCCGACGGCACGGTGCTGTCGTCGCTGAAGGGCCTGGCCAAGGACAATTCAGGCTACGACCTGAGCCAGCTCTTGATCGCCAGCGAAGGCACGCTTGGCGTGGTGACCCGCGCCTGCCTGAGGTTGCATCCGAAGCCGGTCACCCAGGCCGCCGCCTTCTGTGCCCTGCCCTCGCTGGACGCTGCGCTCGCTTTGCTTGCGATGCTGCGCGGGCGGCTGGGAAACCTGCTGTCCGGCTTCGAGGTCATCCTCAATCCGCTGATGGAGGAGATGGTTTCTCATCTCGGCCTGCAGGCGCCTCTGGCGCTGACTTCGCCCGTCTATGTGCTGACCGATATCCAGGGCATGATGCCAGGCCTCGACGAGGAAGCGTTCACGGAAGCTCTGTCGCAGGCACTTGAAGACGGGATGGTCGAGGATGTGATTCTGTCGCAGTCGGAACGCGAGTTCGACGCGTTGTGGTCGCTGCGCGAGGATTGCAACACCTTTCTGTTCGGCATCGAGGCGATGCTCAGTCTCGACGTCAGCGTGCCGCTGCCGAAGATGTCGGCATTCGTCGAGGCGGCACTGGCGGCCCAGGCCAAGGCCGATCCCGAGGCGAGGAGCTACATCTTCGGCCACCTCGGCGATGGCAACCTGCACTACACGGTCAAGACCGATGCCTATGACGTGGTGACGGACGCGGTCTTCGGCTGCGTGGCGGCCGTTGGCGGATCGATCTCGGCCGAGCACGGCATCGGTCTCGACAAGAAGCCTTGGCTGCATCTGACGCGCAGCCCGGACGAACTGTCGGCGATGCGACGGTTGAAACACGCGCTCGATCCAAACGGCATCCTCAATCGCGGCCGCATCTTCGACTGATCAGCGGTTACGGATCGCGGCGATGAATCGATGGCGTTCCATCGATTCATAAGTCTCATTGGACGGTGGTGTCGCTGCGGGCGATTCTCCTGTGTATGGAACCGTCCTCGACCACGCTGCACCTCGAACGCATCGACGCCAGCCGCAACATGGCGCGGTTCTACCGCCTATCGGTGGAGCCGTCTTTGTTCGGCGACGCGGCGCTGGTTCGCGAGTGGGGCCGCATTGGCACCCTTGGTCGTCGGCGGCTTGACCTGTTCGCCGATGCCTCCTTGGCGGGACAGGCGCTGCGAAGGCTATCTGTTGCCAAGCTGCGGCGCGGTTATCGGGATGTCGGTTGACAGCTGTCAACGCGTCGCGCCGATCTGTTCGGCAATGCAACGAGCCATGTCCGGCAAGCTTTGTTTCGGTGCCGTCCAAATGGTTAATTCGTGTTAACTATAAACAAGTTGACTCGACTCGGGCTCTCCAGCACCCTTGTTACGGTAAATCATCGTAATTCGATGCGTACGGCGTAACCATGAAATCCCTCCGTTATCCACGGCCTGACACGTAGAAATTGGCGAAGGCGTAACCCGGATTCGGATTCCGCGGCGAATCGGCGCATAAACAGGAGCAAGGCTTAAGCGGTGCGTCGCCAGACGAATGCCGCACGGGCCGAAAGGGGACTAGAGACTTGCTAGGGGCAGTTCAGACACAGGCGATCCATGCCGGTGAGGAACCGGAGGTCGTGGCGACCGACCGGGCTATTGCGCGGGACGCGGAGATGTTGTCGGCGCAGTTGCAGGCAATGCGCGACCGGCTGTTTTCGCCGAGTTCCAAGAAGGCTCTGCGCAAATTTTCGAGCGGCGAGGCTGCCCGACTGATTGGCGTTTCCGACGGCTATCTGCGCCAGCTCTCGATCGCGGGCGAGGGACCGCAGCCTGAGACGGGGGCCGGAGGCCGCCGCTTTTATGCACTCGATGATATCAATGCCTTGCGCCGGCATCTCGCCGAGCAGAACCCCTCCAAGGGCCGCCATTACCTGCCGCGCCGCGACGAAGGCCGCGGCGAGCATCTGCAGGTGATCGCCGTCACCAACTTCAAGGGCGGTTCGGGCAAGACCACGACCAGCACGCACCTCGCCCAGCATCTGGCGCTGGCCGGCTACCGCGTGCTCGCCATCGATCTCGATCCACAGGCGTCGATGTCGGCGCTGTTCGGCTACCAGCCGGAGCTCGACCTCAACGGCAACGACACGCTTTATGGCGCGATCCGTTATGACGACGAGCGCCGGCCGTTGGCCGACATTATCCGTCGCACCTATTTCGACGGGCTCGACCTGATCCCGGGCAATCTCGAGCTGCAGGAGTTCGAGCACACGACGCCGCAGATGCTGGCGGCACGCCAGGCCGGCGACGGCAAGCCTATGTTCTTCGCCCGGGTGCAGGCCGCACTGCAGACGGTGGCCGACGACTACGACGTGGTGGTCATGGACTGCCCGCCGCAGCTCGGCTTCCTGACCCTGTCGGCGCTGTGTGCGGCAACTTCCGTGCTGGTGACCATCCACCCGCAGATGCTCGACGTGGCATCGATGAGCCAGTTCCTGTTCATGACCGCCGACCTTTTGTCGGTCGTGCGCGAGGCCGGCGGCGAGCTGAACTTCGACTTCATGCGTTATCTGATCACCCGCTACGAGCCCAATGATGGGCCTCAGACGCAGATCGTCGGTTTCCTGCGCTCGCTGTTCGGCGACCGCGTGCTGACGGCGCCGCTGGTCAAGTCGACGGCGTTCTCGGATGCCGGTCTCACCAAGCAGACGCTCTACGAGGTGGCGCGCGAGAGCTTCAGCCGCGCCACCTACGACCGCGCCATGGAGTCGTTGACAGCTGTCAACGGCGAGGTCGAAGGCCTTGTTCTCAAGGCCTGGAACAGGGCGGCGTGAGGAGGCGGGCATGGCATTGAACCGCAAGGACCAGCTCAGGGCTCTGTTCGGCGCCGGCGACCCGCCTGCAGCTCCGGCGGAGCCGCTTGATCGCGCCCCGGAAACGAAGTCGGCCGAGCCGGAGGCAGCGCGTCCGCGTAGCGCGTCCGGGGCGGTCAAGGCCATGGGCCTGTCGCTCGGTGGGCTGTCCAAGGAGATCGAGGAGGCGCGCAGACTCAAGGAAAGCCTCGATGGCGCCGAGCGGGTCTCGAAGATCGACGCCGCGCTGATCGACACCTCCTTCGTCACCGACCGCCTCGATCATGGCGGCAAAGACGAGGAGTTCGAGGCGCTGGTGGCGAGCATCCAGCAATCGGGGCAGCAGGTTCCGGTGCTGCTCCGGCCGCATCCCGACAAGCAGGGGCGCTACCAGACGGCCTATGGCCATCGCCGCGTGCGCGCCGCAGGGCGGCTTGGCGTGCCCGTTCTGGCGATCGTCAGGCAGCTCTCCGACATCGAGCTGGTGCTTGCCCAGGGCAAGGAAAACAGCGAGCGCCGTGACCTTTCCTTCATCGAGCGGGCGCTGTTTGCCCATGAGCTGATTGCACGCGGCTTCGAGCGTGGTGTCGTCCAGGACGCGCTGTCACTGCACAAGGCCGAGATGACGCGCTTCCTGCAGGTGGTTGAGGCCGTTCCCGAATACATCGTCCGCGCCATCGGCGCTGCGCCCAAGATCGGTCGCCCGCGGTGGATGGCGCTGGCCGATCTGCTCAAAGGCGAGGCCGCTTTGGTCAAATCCAACGACGAAGTGGCCAGCGAGCGCTTCCGCGCCGCTTCGAGTGACGAGCGTTTCAACATGCTGTTCATGCGCCTTCAGCGCAAAGGAATGGCGGTTGGCAGTTCAGCCCGCGAAATCCGTGACGGGAAGGGCAGGGCGGTGGCCCAGCTGACCATGTCCAAAGGCAAGGCGCGGGTCGATTTCGTGGATAAATATGGCGACGGGTTCGACGATTTTCTGGACGAGGAGCTGCCCAAGCTGTTGGAAAGGTTCAGCGGGGTCAGCGGCAACGTGGCCGGCGAACGTTAGTTTTGTCCACACCTGGCCGAATCGGGCGCATGATCACGGTCATCGCCCCGGCCGATGTGGAGCGTGCTGAGTAAGAGTTAGATGCGTAAGGGATTGGGAAAAGAAGGATAACCGGCAAGAAAAAGGCCCCCGAAACGTCGCCATTCCGGAAGCCCTCATCAATGTAGCGATTGTGAGAGAATCATTTCCGGGCCGACTTGTCAACCGCTGGACACGTTCCGGAAGGTCTTTGGCTTGCCTCCGATTGAGGTAAACGAGGAAATGATCGAGCACATCTCGACGACGCCCTTTGGGCGGCGGTCGTTGACGCGTGCCATGATGGCAGGGCAAAGGGCCGCAGAAAGCTGCGCGGCTGGGGCCAGTGCCAACAAGTGGCAGGTGTTCAGGGCCGTTTGCGAAGCCAAGGCCATGCTGGG
>NZ_JAMSHL010000039.1:0-16486 GCF_026521175.1 Aminobacter sp. MET-1
ACGTCATGCCCGACCTCGGCCAGCACCGCCGCCTGTACCAAACCAACATAGCCAATGCCGAAAACAGTCAGATTCATCAGGAAAGATTCCAGTTCGAAATGCGAATGAAGAGACAAGAACAGGAGCGGTCACTGCAGCTTGCAGGCAACCGAGCCTTCGAACTGGCAGGCATCGCCGGGCGCTGTGTAGGCGACGCGGTCCACTTCCATCGTGACGGCTTTGCCGGGGTCGACGAACTGCCCCATCCACTCGTCGAGCGTACCGCTGCCCCACAGGCTGAAAAAGATCTTCTGCGGGTGGCTCGGCAGCTGGGATGGGCTTGTCAGCTCGTGCACCAGCTTGCCGTTCACGTACCACTGCAGCCTCTCCTTCTCCCAGACGAAGGCATAGTCGTTGAAGTCGCGGTCAGCGCCGCCGGGCACGTCGACTAGTTTCTCGTTGCCCGCCTTGCCATCGATGTAGGCGTTGAGCTGGACCTTGGTCGGATCCTTGGTCAGGATTTCGAAATCGATCTCGTCATGCGGTTGCTTGTGCACGGGGCCGATATAGCTGAAGAAGGCGGCGTTCAGACCCGGCGCCACGCCGCTGCTCTTGATGCGGGCCTCATAGACGCCATAGCCGAACCGCGACTTGGTCTGGATCTCGCCGCAGGAATAGTCGCGCGCCTTGTAGGGCTTAGGCTCAAATGACAATGTCGCGACCCCGTCCGTTACCTGCACCTGGTCTTTTGCCCAGGTGCAGTTCTGGTGCTTGCCGTTGTCCCAGCCGTCCGACACCAGCCAGCGCGAACGATCGAGGGTGTCGAAGTTGTCGACGAACGACTTGCCTTGGGGGTCTTGGGCAGCGGCAGCACCTGCCGAGGCGCACAGCCCAACGAGGGCCGCGATCAGCTTGGCAGGAAGCGGAGAAGCGAAGGGCGCGATTGCAACATTGGTGTTCATGATCGTCCTCGTTTCGGCGCGCTTCCTGATGGAAGCCCGCATCAAGTTCCACCCGTCGGGTGTCGCCGACAGGCAAGTTTCCCTCCCGATTTCCTTCCTGAATGGGCTAAGTGCCCGTCGACGCCTCCCCGCACAGCGGCAGAGCCCCCGCATGTGTGTCGACCTGCCGGTCCTCGACGGCAAAGTCGTCGACCCGGTTCTTGAGGTCGGCGACGAATTCCTTCTGCCGCCCCAAAGCCTCGATACGGCGCAGGCAGCTTTTGATCGCTTCGGTCAGTTGGTCCATCTCCGCCGCATGGCTGGTTGACACCGCATCGTTGCTCACCGCCTCGACCAGGAAGGCGGCATTGGCAGACACAGCCTCGTAACGGTTCCTGATGCCGGTTCGCTCTGCCTCAATCTCGGCCGCCAACTGGTCGAGCGCGCGGGTCAATTGTTCGAAGCGCACGCCGTCATTTAGGCGGTCGCGGTCGGGACTGCGGGTGCGAAAGGCGAAGATGGAAGCCATGGCGCCTACTCCGATTTCGAGTTTGGAGGCCAACCGAGATCAGCCGCATGATCTGTCGATGCAGCAAGCATTGTGCCGGGCAAGAGATAGCGAACTTGCGGCTCGCCCCCCCGACCAACGCTCAACCGCAGCAATGGTTCGAACTTGTCCCGTGCAACGCCCGAGAAGACAGCACGGAAATGGCCCTGAGACCCAAAGGCAAAGGTCGCGGCATCAACCAGCCCCACCTCGGCCTTGAGGTCGAGGAAACGTCGCAAGCGATACTTGTCGCGCATATGGCGCTCATGCCGCTGCAGCGCTTTCCTTGCATCGCCGGACAATCCAGGCAGCGTGAGTAGCGTCTGGTCAACGTCGGCAAGCCGCCACAAATCGTCGGTGCTATGCCGACCGCTCAGCGAATTCGGCCGCACCACCGCCGCATAGCCGCAAGTACGCACCAGCCTGAAGCGGGCGCCGAGGAGCAACGCCCAGGCGTAGAGCGCATAATCCTCACCGAGCCTGAGGTTCTCGTCATAGGCGAGCCCATGCTCGTCGAGAAAATCACGCCGGATGATCGGCTTGAGGAAGCCGAGTTCGCCGCGTTGTGCGCCGCGACGGGAGATGTTGCCCTCTACGAAGCTCGCTAAGTCCAGCGATGCTGGCTCGGCAGCGAAGCTGGGCAACTTGCTGCCGAGCGCTCGAGGATCGCGAACGAAGACAAGATTGTCGGCGACGATGTCCCAGTCGCTGGCTAAGACCAGCGGGCCGAAACGCCCTGGCAGGAAGAAATCATCGGCATCGAGAATAGCGATCAGCGGCGATGTGGAATGGCGGATCGCCATGTTGCGCGCGAAGGATGGGCCTCTGTTGACGTCGAGCCGCAGCACCATGAGCCGGCCGCTGCCGTCTTCCGAAGCGTGTGCCACGGCTTCCGTTGCATCCGTGGATGCATCGTCGACGACGATAACCTCGACAACTTCAGGTTCCCGCAACGCCGAAGCGATTGCGGTGCCGATCGTGTCCGCTGCGTTGTGCGCAGCGATGATGACGCAGACGTCGGTTCCGCTCAAGTCGGTTGCCTTTCCGTCAGTGCCCGCCGACGGAAAGAGCTATATTGCAGGTGCGAACAAGTGAACCCAAACTTTTGTTACGACAGGTCATCTGCCGCCCGCAGCCTCATTCCCGACCGGACGCAAAGCATAGCCTCGCCTGCTCGCCAGCAGTCCAAAGGCGATCACATAAATAGGCTTTGCGAAGCTTGGGCCACAGCTTTCGCCCGAGGGGTCATCAGCTGTCCAACGGCGCAAGAAGTCTCGACCGCACCCACGTAAAGTGAAGAAAGACGACGAATCGCAGGCTTCAGTGCGCCCCACCTTTGGGCTTCATCTCATCGATGGTCACAGCCGGCTCCGCCGGCTTCCTTTCAGGCGCCGCCTGAGGCTTGGGCTCTCGCGCCACCATCAGGAGGACAACGACGAAGTATCCGACCTGTAAAATTACCGCGCAGAGCACAGCGCGAAGCAAGACCGTGCCCCAGCTGGCAGAATCCAGAACCGACCACAGGGTGACGACGGCAATAACGATTGCCAGCCCAAGCACGAATTTGGGTAAAGTCATTGCCCTTCCCCACCCGCAGGCGGCATCGGCGGAGTCTTTGTGACGATGTTGCTTGCCATGCCCGAGCCCTTGCAAGCTTCCGACCGAGCCGGTGGCCTGCCATTGCTTTACTGCGCTCATAACCTCGATCAAGGCCCGCGAGAAATGCCGCTCGATTATATTGGCCGCGTCACCTGGCAGCAAGTCAAACGAGTGTTGCCCCGACTCTGCCGCTGAGACAACCGAACCCGGCTATGCTGCCTTGCATCTCAAAATAGCCGGGTTTCACTTGAAGCCCAACCATCTCGATCACGAAACAACGGGAGCTCATAAAAATATCATCAATCATGTTTTTGAGCATAATCCGCAATGTTCAAAACTCGTTGCGACAACGCTATAATATCTACTGAAAACATCAGTCGGTCGATCCAAATCACGATATGAGAATCCACTTAAAGTTTGATAGGTTGACCACGAAACTGTCATATTGACCACTTTTCATGCAGAAACCGCTGAGGACAACGGCAGCTCGTTGCAGAAATATTTCACGCGCCAAAAAATCGTGTTTTGCAGCGCAACATGCCATCAGTATCGTCGCGCCAGCAAATCGACCGACCGACCAACCGGAGCTGCAGGATGCGGGATATCGCCAAGTCGAACAGCCTGGAATTCGCGCATGCGAATGCCGATTGCCCGCCGGTCGGCGGGGCGCTCAAGCGCGGCTTTGACATCCTCGGCGCCGGCGCAGGGCTCGTGGCATTGAGCCCGCTGTTTCTGCTCTTGGCCATGCTGGTGAAGTTTTCTGACGGTGGCTCGGTCCTCTACGGCCATCGTCGCATCGGCCGCGGCGGGCGCATTTTCCACTGCCTGAAGTTCCGCACCATGGTGCGTGATGGCGAAGCAGTGCTGGCGCAGCATTTGCGTGACGACCCGGAGGCCAAGGCCGAATGGGATGCGACGCGCAAGCTCAAGAACGACCCCCGCGTCACCCGCGTCGGCGCTGTGTTGCGCAAGCTCAGCCTCGACGAGCTGCCGCAGATCGTCAACATCCTTCTTGGCGACATGAGCATCGTCGGCCCACGCCCCGTCGTGCGCGACGAGCTCGACTATTACGGCAAGGCCGTAGTGTTCTACTTCCGCTCGCGTCCAGGTCTCACCGGCCTGTGGCAAATCAGCGGCCGCAACGATGTCTCCTACGACAGTCGCGTCGCCTTCGACCGCCACTATGTCGAGAACTGGTCGTTCGTCCAGGACGTCCGCATCATCCTCAAGACGGTTCCGGCCGTCTGCATGTCGCGCGGCAGCTACTGAGCCGACCGCGCAAGAAGCTGCGCCCAAGGTGGGGCGGCGCAGCATTTCTGTCCTTGCAGCCATCGGGCGCGCAAGGCATCGACAGGAGCCACCGTCCCTTGATCATTTTCTCCGCAACACGCCATCACCCGCCCGTGGCTCGCAGCCTGATTGCGACTGTCATCGCAGGCATCATCCTGTTCACGACTGACAGCTCTGCCTTCGCCGACGAGTACCGCCTGGGCACACTCGACAAGCTGACGATCCGTGTCGTCGAGTGGCAAACCGTCGAAGGCACCTTCCGCGACTGGTCACCTGTCAGCGGCGACTACACCGTCGGCCCGTCGGGCAGGCTGTCCCTGCCCTTCGTCGGCGAGACAGACGCTGCGGGCAAGACAACCGCCGAGATTGCCGCCTCGATCGGCAAGTCCCTGCAAGACAAGTTCGGGCTGTCGGACCGGCCGGAAGCTTCGGTCGAGATCGCGCAGTACCGGCCTTTCTACGTCTCCGGTGACATCCAGGCCCCAGGACAATACGCCTATGTGCCCGACCTCACGGTGCTCAAGGCGATCAGCATGGCCGGCGGCATGCGGCGCGGTAGCGATGGCGCTGGCACCGAGCGCAATCTTATCAATGCTGCGGGCAGCCATGCCGTGCTGACCGACCAGCAACTGCGGCTGATGGTGGCCAGGGCGCGTATCGATGCCGAACTTGCCGGCAAGTCCGAGGTCATGGCACCGGAGGCAATCGCCTCGAACCCACTCGTCCCGGACATGATCTCGGAAGAGACGGCAATCATGGCTTCGCGCCAGAAGAAGATCGCGCTGCGGCTAAAGGCGCTTGACGACCTCAAAGGCCTGCTCACGCGCGAGATCGAAGCCCTTGCCCGGAAGTCTGAAACGCAGAGCCGACAGGTGGAGCTCGCCAAGAAGGAACTTGGTGGCATCGATTCGCTCGCCCAGAAGGGACTGGTGGTGAACACCCGCGTGCTGTCGACCGAACGTTCCATCGCAGAGATGGAAGGCAAGATCCTCGACCTTGAAACGGCGATGCTGCGTGCCAAGCAAGACATCAGCAAAGCCGAGCAGGATGCGATCGACCTGAAGAATGACAATGAGTCCGAACTCGCAACTGAACGGCAGAAGGCGGTCGCCGAACTCAACGCCGTGACCCTCAAGCTCAACACCCAGAAGGGTCTGATATCGGAGGCCGGCGGCGTTGCTCCCACGACAGGCTCGGAATCCGCACTGTCCTACGTCCTGGTGCGCAAGGGCAGTGGCAAGAGCAGTCAGATCACAGCCGAGGAAGACACCCCGGTGCTGCCAGGCGACGTACTGAAGGTCGAGCGCTCCGGCGCTGTTCCGGTGAGATAGCCACAGCCGGCATGAAGATCAGGAAGGCACTGCTGGTCGCACCAGACCACAACAGGCTCTACGGCGGCTTCGCGGTCGCCGTGTCGCTGTTCGTCTTCGCCTATTCATTCCGCATCGGACAGGTTTCGGTACTGGCCTACTACGCACTGTGGATGCCGCTGATCTTGGTCGACTACCGTTTCACGCTCGGCCGCCTTGTCCATTCGCCGCAACTGCTTGCCTTCGCGCTGATCGCATGCCTGTCCTGGTTCTGGTCCGACGCACCCGACATCACTGCGCGGGCCGGGCTCCAGTACCTGTCGCATGTCGTCTGCGCCGTCATTGCCGCCCGCGTCATCGACGCCAGGACGCTCACCGTCGGCGCACTGTCAGGCATCGCCGCTATCCTCGCCTACTCGATTGCCGTCGGCGGTTCAGTCTATGATGCGCTCGACGGCACCTATTCCTTCGTCGGCGCCTTCGCCTCGAAAAATCAGCTCGCCTTCTATGCCTCGCTCGGCATCCTGTTCGGCTGCTATTTTGTCCTGTTCCTCGGCACCGGTCGCCTGTCGCGCCTTTTGGCACTGGCCGTGGCAGTGCTCTCGGCAGCGCTCCTGGCGATGTCGAAATCGGCAACCTCGATGCTGGCGACGCCGGCGGCCCTCACGCTTATCCTGGTCGGCGCAACCTTGCAGGCATTCTCGCCAGCGCAACGCCGGGTGTTCTTCGCCGCCACCGCTGCTGTCGGCATCGTGGCCGTTCTGGCCGCTCTCAACCTCGGCGCCGTCGACATGGTGCTCGGCGCTTTCGGCAAGGATTCGACGCTTACCGGACGCACCTATCTGTGGCAGCAAGGTTTTGACGCAGCCGCCACCCAGCCTTGGCTTGGCGTCGGTTACCAGGCCTATTGGGTCCAGGGCTTTTCAGAGGCAGAGCGGCTGTGGAAGGAGTTCTACATTGACTCGCGCTCCGGCTTCCATTTCCACAACACCTACATCGAGGCATTTGTCGAACTCGGTTATGTTGGGACGGCGGCCATCGCCCTGCCGCTGATCGCGGCTCTCGGCCTTTGCATTCGCGGCCTCCTCGGCAGCCGCGTCTGGACAGAACCGCTGCTCTTCAGCGGCATTCTCGCGCTGCTCGCCATCCGCTCTTTCTTCGAGGTCGACATGCTGCAGCCCTATGCGGTTGGCTCGTTCCTGCTCTATTTTTGCTGGGCACGTGCCCAGGAAAATGCGGCTCAATCCAGTATTACCCGCCCGGCATTCGCTAGGACGGCCTGAGTCAAGCCGGTCCGTTGGCATCCCTCTATGCTGAACAGCGCCCATCGACCGGACTCGCGCGCGGCCGGTCGATGGGCTTGTCTTGCCTGACGTCAGATATCCGATAATCAAAACACTGCACACTCCGAGGTGGGGGCGCGCTCACGGTCCCCGTTAATGCTTCAGGGATTTATTTCCCAAGCTTCTCAATTTCGTGGCCAATTCGGCGGACGGTGAAATGAGTATTCGCAGTTTATGCGGGCCCCCTGTTTCCCCGCGAAAACAGCGACGCCAACCTACGGACGAGTTCGCTCAAGACTGCCCGCACCGCCAGCTATCTTCCGACTCCATAACCAGCTGATTTTGCTTCGCTTCTTCGAGAGCCGCGAAGCTCGGCGCCCGACAACGGTGCCTCAAGAATGATCTGCCAGCCCCCAATCGCACGAGCCCCGGCAGCCCGTTCTTGAGGATGGCCTGCGTCCGCACACAACAGTGCATGGGCGCTGCGCAAGCCGTCCACGACCTTGCTCCGCTTGGTCGGCTCGGGCAGTGCGGCGACACCTAGAAGCAAGCTGCCAACACCTCTCCCGTGAGCGCCGTCGGCGCTTGTCCGGCGGCCGATGATCAACAGCTACGTGAGTCAGCCACCTGAAAGCCAGTGTCGCAGAAGCTGATGATGTCGTCTATCAGCTCGCTGTTGCTGACATGATCCTGGATATCCTCGAGGCCGGGCATGCGGCGGGCATTTGGATCGAGGTCAGCTAGGACGTGCAGAATGGCACCGCGGATATATTCGTAGCGTAGCGCGATTTGGCTTTCGCTGAGATGGGGTGCCACCCGCTGCAGCATATGTCGGGACAGGCGATGGAGTTCGTCGAACTGCTCGGCAAAGATCTCATTGGTCAGATCTCGAGGCAACGCCTTGGTTTGCAACATCAGCCGGATTGCCGCGCGCCCACCGCGCTCATCAAGGCTGAGTTCAACGAGCGGCGCCACGATCGCGTGCAGCACCATGCGCAGGGTTGGCTGCCGGGCTTGCTCGCACGACTTCATCGCCTCCAGGCGCGCCGCGTTCAACGGGCCCAGGCATTGTTCTAGCGTCAGGCGCAGAAGTTCGTCCTTGGAGCGGAAGTGGTAGTTGACCGCGGCAATGTTTGCTCCGGCCGCCCGGGTAACTTCCCTCAATGTCGCGGCGTCGAAGCCGCGGTCGGCGAACACGAAGGTGGCCGCGCGCAACAACGCACCACGAGTGTCGCGATCATCCTGCTGGCCGATGCTGTTGTCAGTCGCCTCCATATGACCCTCATAGCCGAAAGGCGGCGCAGGCGCTCGTGCGTGCCGCATCAAATCTGAGGATATGTGCGCCGACACACATCGCGCCCGAGATGGGGCACGGCAACCTTGTCTGCCATTCAGCGCGGCAGGCGGTAGCCGTAGACCTCGTCCAGACGGAGCTCACGGGCGATACGGATGCCGTCTTCAAGCAATTTGGGATCAGCGGCCCGAAGTGGCTTACGCAGTGGCCCCGCCGGCAAGCCGACCGCCGCCATGAGCGACTTCATCGAAACGGGATTAACGGCCGCATAGGCAAAGTGCAGCATCGGCAAGTTGCGCAGCCAGGCCGAGCGACAGGCAAATGCGTCTTCGCCTGACGCCCACGGCTTGGAGATCACCGCCATCTCGCGCGGGATGATGTTGCCTGTCATGTTTGCGGTGCCATGGCCGCCAAGCGCCATCGTCGGGACCACCAGCCCAAGATTCGGCGAGCAGCAGCACATGACGGAAAGATCGAGTTCGGCCCGGCAGACCTGCGCCACCTGGCCAACGCGCGTCGTCGATTCCTTAAGCACGACCATGTTCGGATGGGCTGCGATGCGCTGGATGTCGGTCCAGTGCAAATCGGTCTTTACGCGTGGGGGATTGTTGTAGAAGCCGATTGGGAAGTCAACCGCATCGCAAACTTCCAGAACATACTCGACGATGGAGTCGTTGTCCGCGCAGATATAGGAAGGAGCTGCAACGATGGCGCCGTCGCCGCCTTCGTTCTTGGCATAACGCACCAGGTCGATCGTTGCCTGGGTGTTGGTGCCCGTGCAGCCGAAATATAGGAGCATGTCGCCGCGCGGCATCTTGGCCGTTTCGGTGATGATCATGCGCCGCTCTTCCGGCGTCAGCAGCGAAACCTCACCGGTCGATCCCATGATCAGGATCGCCTTGGTATGGTTCTGTCGATGAAACTCAAGCAGGCCGCGAAAACCAGCCAGATCAATGGAACCATCGGAGTTCATCGGCGTGACCAGTGCCACGAACGACCCATTCGGTTTGATATGCATGAGACCTCCAGACAAACGCCAACAGATGCAACGTATATTTGAATTGTATGTTTCAAACATATGTTTGATTCTTATGAGCGCGCTGTCAATGGCGTGTATTGGCGATCGTCGACCCAAGGTGCGATCGCGACGCTCTCTTTTCATGAAGCTGAACGACGGTGAGTTGCCCCGATGAGCGACGTGGTCGCTTGCCTTGTGCACCCGGCACAGTTTCTGCAATTCCAGAAAGGCCCGGAGCAGTCTGCTACCCGGAATTGCACGAAAATAAAGAGATAGGCAGGTACTGCGTTTCGAAGAGAAGCAGGACCGCTCTAGAAGCGAAAGAGCGGTCCAAGCAGAACCGAGTTGGAATATTCGACCGGCCCCTTCGCACCTGCGACGATGCGCGTCACACGCATCACCGGCCGGCTCTCCTCGACGAGGGCGAAGCAGGCCTCGCTTGCCGTCACCTGCGACGGCGAAAAATGCTCTTCGGTAACGAGAAGCTGGCCGACATCACTGTCGCGACGAACCAGATCGTAGAGCGAATGGCGAACGAGGTCGGCAGGAACGATCGACGCCAGGATGTCGACCGGAAGCACCGATCGTTGCTGGACCATCGCCTTGCCGTCGAGCAGCCTCAGCCGCCAGAGTTCGGTGACTGGGGTACCGAGAGGCAGACCGAGGGCACGCGCCTCGCTGAGCCCGGCCGGAACCTCACCGATCTTCAGCACCCGTGTCGATAATCTGAGGCCCGCGCGTCGCGCCGCCGCCGGCAGGCCCGTCACCATGTCGTGAGACCAGTCGATGGTCTTGCCGCGAAAGCGTGTGCGCCGCCCCTTGCCTTTCGTGATCAGACCATCTTTCTCGACGATCGCCAGCGCCTTGCGGACCGTGCGGCGGGCGACATTGAAATGGGCTGCGAGGTCCGCTTCCGATGGCAGCTCATCGCCGGCGCGCCACAGGCTGTTCGTCAGCTCGATTGCCAGCGACTGCGCGACGCGATCATAGGCGAAATGCGTGACGCTCAATCCGCTGTCCGCCCAAAATTGCGGACCATCACCGACGCAATGATGATGAGGCCTGTGAAGATGTCCTGAAGGTAGTTGGGGACACCGAGAATGGTCAGGCCGTTGGCGACAACCGCGATGATCGCCGCGCCCAGCAGCGTCCCCGCGGCGTTTGGCTGCCCGTCACGAAAGGCAGTCATGCCGAGATAGACCGCTGCGTAGGCCTGCAGCAGAAAACCGTTTCCGCCAGTCGGATGGGCGCTGCCAAGCCTGGCCGTCAACAGCAGGCCGGCCAATGCCGCCATGAGCGTGCAAAGTCCAAAAGCCCAGACTGTCGCCGGGACCACACCGACACCTGCGAGGCGTGCAGCCTCGCGGTTGCCGCCTATGGCAAGGATGCGCCGTCCGAGCTCGGTCCAGTCGAGGACGAACGCGACAAACAGCGTACCGGCCACCGCCCAAAGAGTCAGAACCGGGATGCCGCCGAGATAGCCGCGACCGATGTCGCGAAAGGCAACGGGGATGTTGCTGAACAGTGTGGCGCCGCCGCTCGCCCAGAATGTAAAGCCGCCGACGATCGTGCCCATGGCCAACGTCATGATGAAGCTTGGCACGCGCCAGGTCGCTACGAAGAACCCACTTACGCAGCCCACGGCGAAGCCGGCGGCGAGCGTGGCGATGACGGTGGGAATGATGCCCCAACCCAATCCGAACAGGCTGACGGAAACGATACCAGCCATGGACACGACCGCGCCGATCGACAGGTCGAATTCCGACAGCGACATCACGAATGCAGCGCCCAGGGCGACAATTGCCAGCAAGGACATCTGCTGGGTGATGTTGATCAGGTTCGAGCCCTGCGCGAAGCCATGCGGCGACAGCACCGAGAATACGGCGACAATCGCGGCAAGCCCCAGAAGCGTGCCGAAGCGCGAAACCAGGCTCATGTCAGTTCCTTTGTCGTTTCGAAAGCGGCATGGACGATATCCTGGCGGGTCAGATCTCGATTGGCCGCGTCAAGGGTGATGCGGCCATGCGCCATCACCAGGACCCGGTGGGACAGCATGACGAGTTCTTCCATATCGCTGGTGACGAACATCACTGCCGTTCCCTCGGCCGCGAGCCGACGGCATAACGCATGAATTTCGGCTTTGGATCGCACGTCGACGCCACGCGTGGGCTCGTCGAGCAGAAAGAGGCGGCAGGATGGCCCGACCCAACGCCCGATCATGACCTTCTGCTGATTGCCGCCGGAGAGGGTCGAGATGCGATCACCAAGCCGGCCGTATTTGACGCTGCGCTCTCCCAGGAGCTGTCGCACAGCACGGCGCGCCAGTTGCCAGGAGACAACGGGCAGCCGGCGCATCGCGCGATAAAGCGGCAGGCGGGGCAGAAGCACATTGTCCAGAATGGAGTGCTGCATGACCAGCCCGCTGCCGCGCCGGTCTTCCGGGACATAAGCAACACCCTCCCTGATGCGACTGGAGATGCCGATCGGAGATAGCTGCTTACCATCGAGCGTCAGCTCGCCGCGCGCCAGCGGATTTGCGCCCCAGATCGACTTCAGCAAGCTGGAACGGCCACTGCCGACCACGCCGTAAAGACCGACGATCTCGCCTGCGCGGATGGTCAGATCGAGCCCGTCGCGCACTGGCGACGGACTGAAGCCGGACAGCTGCAGCAGGGGCGCCCCGACAGGGCCCGGCACACCAACCCGCTCCTGGTCAAATTCGCCGCCGGCCATCAAGGAGACGACGCCGGCGCGGTCGATGTCGGACACCTGGCCAGAGCCGACCGAGCGGCCGTTGCGCAAAACGGTGTAGTCGTCGGCAATTGCAAAAACCTCGTCGAGGCGGTGTGATACAAGGATCACCACACAGCCATGGCTCGCCAGCTGTCGGATGATGCCGTGCAGGGTTGCGGCTTCTTTTTCACTCAGCGATGCCGTCGGCTCGTCGAGGACGAGCACCCTGGCCTCGTCCATCAGGGCACGCAGGATTTCGACGATCTGGCGCTTGGCCACCGACAGACGCGCCACCGGAACGTCGATGTCGATATCCAGGCCATGCCGATCCCGCACAGCCATGAAGCGGGTCCGCATCGTCGCCCAGTCGATCACGCCTCCGCGACGCGGATAGCGCCGGCCGACAAAGGCGTTCTCATAGGCGGTAAAACTTGGCACCAGGTTGAGTTCCTGGTGCACGAAGCGGAGCCCCATCTCCTCCGATCCCGCTGGGTTTGGCGGGGCAAAGCTCTGCCCTGCGAACGCCATGCGGCCGGAATCCGGCCGATGGACGCCCGAAAGGCATTTGAGCAGCGTCGATTTGCCGGCGCCATTTTCACCGAGCAGGGCATGTACGCGCCCGGCGGCAGCGCGCATCGAGACACCGTCGAGCGCCGCGACCCCGCCGAACCGCTTTTTCAATCCCTCGACTTCCAGCATGCAGCCGCCAGCTAGTTGCAGGTCACACCGAGGCTGGCCCGGTCGATCACATTGGCGCTGACGAAGATTTCGGATTTCTCAGGCTTCTTGCCGTCGATCACCGAAGCGATTTCTTGCACTGCCGTCTTGGCAATGCCGGGGAAATCCTGCCGGACCGTCGCCACCAGATTGGTGCATTGCTTGATCAGGTCGATGGCCTGCGGGTTGCCGTCGATGCCGGCGATCAGAGCCTTGGAATCGGGCTTGTCGCTCTGGATGGCGAGCAAGGCGCCGATTGCCGGCTCGTCCCAGGCGGCCCAGACGCCATTGATCTCGTCGCCATACTGACGCGCGAAGGTCTCCATGGCCTGACGGGCGTTGTCGATGGGACCGGGAACCTGCACATAATGTTCGGCTATCACCTTGATGCCGGGATGCTCACCGAGTGCCTTGTCGAGAGCCAGTTCGCGCTGGCGCACGCCGGGATGCGCCGAGTGGAAGAACTTCACGATGTTGCCCTTGTCGCCCATCGCCTTGAACAGATAGTCCGAGAGCAAGGTGCCGAGCGCAAAATTGTCGGTCGTGATGTTGATTGCCACACCCTTTGCCAGCGCACCGTCCAGCGCGATGACCGGAATACCCTTGTCGGCCGCGGCGGCCACCTGATCACCAATCTGGTTGGGATCGACGCTGACCAGAACAATGGCTTTCACCCCGGCATTGGCCACATCCTCGACGCGGCTCGCCAATTGCTGGAAGTCTCCGCGCGTGTCGACGACGTTGACTGTCCAGCCCTTTGCCGCGGATTCGGACTTGAAGGTCTCGATCATTTCGTTGGTGGCGACCGAACTGAGATATGGCGTCAGCACGGCGATGTCTTCCGCATGCGCGGACGCCGTGAACTGAAAGATGCCGGCGGCCAGCAGTGTCGTAAGCATTCTCATGACTTCCTCCTTGTCGATTGAGCGCTCTAACGTGCTTTGGGTTCAATTCAGATGTTGTGACAGATCCCGAGCGAATGAAGATGCGGCGAGATAGGCGGCGTATCGTCGGCCGTGGCGTGCTGCTCGCTCGGGTCTCGGATTGATGACGGTTGCCGGTGTTGCGTGATCGAGGGTAATGCCGGCGACATCGGCGACCATCCTCAGAACGCCCGTCGCGGTCATCGTCTCGCTGTCGCCGGGTATGGCAATGCTCCGCCCTAGCGCGTCCGCCAGAATCTGCCGCTGCTGGGCATGACGAGCGGCGCCGCCGATTACCGGCAAGGTTGAACACACCAGTCCGGCAGCCTCCAGATTGTGCCGCACGGCAAAGGAAATACCCTCCATCACCGCAAGAGCCAACTCGCCGGGGCTGGTTGTGTGGCTAAGCCCCAGCAAGGCGCCGCGCACCTTGCTGTCTTCGAACGGCGCTCGCTCGCCGCCAAGATAGGGCAGGAACAGGGCGTCGCCGGGCGCTGCAAGCGCTGTGTCGTCGAGCAATTGTTCAATCGGTCGCCCTGTCGTCCTCACGAGCCAGTCCAGTGCGGACCCGGCAGTCAGGAAGGGAGAGATGACGATCACGCGATCCGGCCGCACTGCGTCCGCCAGCGTGTAGGTGTCGCGCGGGGGTGATGCGACGGCGTGGTCGAGCGTGGCTGCGACCCAGCCGGTGGTGCCGAGGTAACAATATGCCGTACCCGGAACATCGGCTGCTGCACCCCAAGTCGCAGCACCTGCATCGCCAGATCCGTTGAAGACCGGGATGCCGGCCGGAAGACCGGTCTGCGCCGCCGCTGTCGACGTCACATAACCGACAGTCGCATCGGCAGGCCGGATGCGCGGCAGCGCGGCTTCGTCGACGCCCGCCGCCGCAAGCAGATTGGCATCCCAACAGCGCTGCGCGATGTTCATGAGGCCCGTGGTCGATGCCGTCGTTGGATCAATGACAGCTTCTCCGGTCAGCCGAAACGTCAAGGCATCCTTGGCGCCGAAGGTCCAGTGAACGGGCTGGTTGGCTGCATGTGCTGCAAAGCGTCGGCGCGCCATCAGCTTGAGGATGGTGTGGGCCGGATCGAGCCGGTTGCCGGTTCTCTGCGCATAGTCGCGGGGCAGGCGCTCGCCCAACTGCTCGACCTCAATTCCGTCGAGACGACGGTCGGAATAAAGCACCGCGGGGCCTGTCGGACTGCCGTCGGCACGTAATGCGATCAGGTTCTGCATCGAGCCGGAAAAGGCGATGGCAGAAACCGGGGCGCTGGAGACCAAGGTCTTGACGGCTGCACGCAGTGCGGACCACCAGTCGTTGGGATCCTGTTCGTGCAATCCGTCGGAGGTGGAGCGCGTCGCGATCGATTGAGTCGCCGACGCCAATGTCTCGCCGCGCGCGCCGAACAGCACAGCCTTCAACGCCGACGAGCCTACATCCACCACAAGCAGGGTATTGTCGCCCAATCTACACCTCCATCCCCGGTGTCAGGTGCAGGTCTGACGCGGCTGCTTGTCAACATGCCTTTGCGGTCCGGGACCGTTCCGTTTCCGGAAACGGACAGGTTCTTCCTGGAATGTCCAGCTCAGAGGTTGGCGCAGTCGGGCAGGCGCGATGGACTGACGCCGCAATAGGCGCGGAAGGATGCGGCAAACCGCCCTGCATTGGCATAACCGACATGCTCGGCGACCTGCGCGATCGTCATGCCGCCCTGATCGAGCAACCTGCGGGCATGTTCCATGCGGCGCATGGTCAGATAGCCATGTGGAGAGTAGCCGGTGAAGCGCCGCATACCGGTCGTCAGCGTGCGCGCTGAGACTTCCAATCCCGCCGCGAGTTCCCCGACCGTCAGCGGCAGGTTCGAAGGAGTGTCCAGCAACCTGCGAAAATTCCTGACATAGGCCGGAACCGGGCCCGCTGCGGCAGCCTCGACCGTGGCGACAGAAGCTACAGGGACATGTTCAAACAAGGTCTCGATCACTGCATTGACCAGCGGCATCGGCGAGAGCGCCGTTGCCGAACCACCTTCCATCTGTTCGGCAACCATCATTCCGATCAGGCGCGCAATACGCCTCCCGGCTGAAGTCTGAAGATCGAGTTCGGCCTGGAAGACCGGCGTGTGCCTTCTGGTCTCGCCGGTATGGCGCTGCCAAGCCCGTTCCACGAAGCCGCGCTCTAGCCGCAACATCACTTGCGTGGTGTCGGCCTGCCAGGTCGAGCGAATGTAGTCCCCCGGCGACAATATGAGGCCGGTGCCCACGCGCGAGGATACGCGCCGGTCGCCATACAGGATGTCGACGCCGCCGCTGAGCGGAAATTCCAGCATGTAGAAAGTGTCGAATGAACCGGCATCGACGACGAGCTCCGGACCGTAGCGGAGAAGATTGAGGGAAGCGCTTTCACACGCAATCGCGTGATGGCGGAAATCGAGACCGGCCTTGCTGTCGGGCAGCAGCAGCCGGTGCGGACGGTAGCGGGTGGATAAGGCAGCCACAGCTTCGGGCGCGCTGCCGAACCGAAGGCCCGGCACGCTGGCGAGCCGATTTGAAGCATCGATCAGGTCGGGCACCATTCTGTCGAGAAGGATAGGCGTCGCGGAACCGGTTGTCCATCTGAGGCGACGGTACAGGTTCAGCAGGACCCTGTCTGCCCATTTCGATATAACCATTTGAAAATACTGACTTAAATAATCCCAGTAATGACGCTGGAACGATTTGACCTGTTCCCTTCCGGCAAGGTGACAATGTCCCATGCCAACCAGGAAACGCCCATGAACCAGCCGGCAGAGCCCAATTCCTTCCGCACCGGCCCCGACGAGCAGGGCATGTTCGGCATTTTCGGCGGCCGC
>NZ_JAMSHL010000003.1:0-369272 GCF_026521175.1 Aminobacter sp. MET-1
CGTAAACCGGCGCGAAACTACCGCGACCCGAACGACAAGGAAAAACGCACTGAACAATCCTTGGTCGAGAAGGCAGGAAAGCACCCGCCAGGTCGCCCGAAAAACAAACCCGGCGGCAGCGAGCAGCCGGGATACCGCATGAAGCGAGCGCCCTTCTGGCAGTCTTGACTACCATCGCCCCACCCGAGCTGGCGGCTGAAACCATTGCGGCGGTATTTCCTCCTTCAAAAGGAGATGCCCGCATGACTCTTGAAGCCGCAGCCTACTTTGCAGGGATCGTTAGCGCCGTATTTACGGTTGCAATGGCTGGCCGGATGTTTGGCATCTGGTGACTTTCACATCCACTGCCGACTTTTCCGCCCCACTTACATAACCTGACACCGGGCTACCCTCCCGGCTCGCCGCTGGCCATGGCCCGAAGCCATGACGGAGAGATCAATGCCAAGAGGCCTTTACCGCGACGGCGCCGATCGAGTGATGGTGCTCTACGACCACAACTCCATGCTCATGGCCAATGAGAACTACGTGGCCCGAAATTACCTGCCTGATATCGACAAGCTGCCGACGCACGCGCAATGGGTCGCATGGCATCAGGCCAACGGGAGCGAAAGCCAGACACACGCCGAATGGCTCGAGTGGCGGAGCAGGAGCGCGCCCCTTTAACGCCCTGCCCTGTTCGACACTCTGCCTGTCAGGCCTTCATCAACCTTCCGCCGCACCTTCTCCGCCTGATCCGGCGCATCGTCGTCGCCAAATCCGGCAAGCGCACGGAAGATGCGTTTGAGCTGATCGGGCTCATCACAACTCAGTTTCGTCAGGTCGACTATATCGGGATTAGACCGCCATGGTGCCCTTGGATCGCCCGCCCGTCTTCTTGCCCACGACCATCTGCTCTGTTCTACTTTCGGTCTGTTTTAGATGGGAGGGAATGCGATGACAGATCATCCGAAACGCATGATCCTTGAATTCCTGAGAAACCACACCTTGGCGGTCATTGCGACAAGCCATCGCAATGGAACGCCGGAGGCGGCTACGATCGATTTCACGGTGCGCGACAATTTTGAGATCGTGTTCAGCGCTTTCAAGGAGACGCGAAAGTTCGGCAATCTCGCGGAGCGTCCGGGCGTCGCGTTCGTAGTCGGATGGGACGACAATATCACGGTTCAATACGAGGGCGAGGCAACAAGGGTTCCTGCCGCGGATATCGAACAATACCAGGAAATTTTCCTCAACAGCGTTCCGGCCGACAGGGTGTTCATCGAGAGAGGAGCAGTGATGTTCAAAGCAACGCCGCGGTGGGTTCGATATTCCGATTTCAACAAGGAGCCTCCCGAGTTGATCGAGATTCAATTCTGACAGACGCAACTGGCTCGGAGCGAGGCCGGCGCCGTAGGCAACCGACCCTTCAAGCCTTGTTGTTGTCGGCATGGGTGTGCATCGCCTTCAGCATGACCTCCAGAGGCGACAGACCTTCGGCGGAAGCCTTGTCCGCGATTGCCCGCGTTCGCTTTGTAGCGGCCCCTGGCTTGCGGCCAGCACCCGTTCTCTTGCCACCACGCGCCACGTTTGATTACCTTTGATTGTTTTCAAAGTAGGCAGGGTAAGATGCCATTGGTGCTTACCTGCGCTAGGTTTGCCTGGAAGGTGGCCTGCTATGAATCTCAATGACGACAATGAGCAGTTGGTCGAAACAATCTTCCGCAACGGCACGTTGACGGTTGTCGGTATCGTGCTCTCGTTTTCGCTTGGGTTCTTGACCCAATGGGCGAATAACCCGCTGCCGTGGAATTTGGTCGATGCACCATCAGTCTTGCTTCTGTGCGCCGGCATCATCTGGCAAATCGCCGCTCTGGTTGGGCTGCTAGATCAGGCTGCTCTCAAAAAGAACGTCTTCGAAAAGGCCAATCGAAGGTTTGTAATCGGGGTGATCCTGACCACCGGCGGTGTGTTCTCCGCCATCGTGATTGATCTTGCTAAACTGCTGCTCTCGCCTGGGGCATGACGCACTTCGCAGGGCTGATCCGAAAAGGTGAGCGCCTGTCTCCTGATACTTGCGAGGCGGCGAAATCGTCGACCATGTAGCCTAGAGCAGCTGATCTCTAAGCTGCCTTGCGGCCTCTCGCCGCACCCGGCGCGTATCGCAGCCTGGGTTGCATTCAGATCAACGAGGTATTCGGCGACGAAGCGCTGCCAGTTGTCAGTTAGCGACATTGCTTCCTGCCGGTCGTAGTCGACAGACCTCACCAGCAGCATTGTATCAAGTGACGTTCCGTGGACGCTTCGACGAGGGCGGCGCAGTTCTCTTTGCAGGCAACGGCATCATTGCAGGGATGGATGTTGGCGAAGTCAAATATGACGGCACGTACACCACTGGGTCCAACGGGGGCCTGGCCGGCACCGTCAATCTCAAGGCAACAAAAACCACTCAGCTGGCCGAGGCAGCAATGCGCCGCTATCCCGAGGCCTTCGCCATCAAGTCTCCTTGGCGCAGCGCCGGCGGTTTCGGTGGATAGTGCCACCGGCGTCATTCCGCAGCCTTTGCCATCCGGGCGCCATGGACCTCCGGCGGTGGGTTCGGTGGCAACGAGCGTTGCCACCAGGTGTCCCAACACCCCGCCCTTTCCCATGCCTTGAAGTCGTTCCGCAGCCGCCGCCAGGCTTCCGCGATACACGCAGTTTCATCGCGTTGGGAGAAAGCGTCATGCAACCACCCCTTGCCGAATGCGTTGGTGGGCATGGAAATCGTTCCGTCGATACTGATCAAACGCCCGGGCGTCTCATTTCAGGAGATTCGCACTGTGCCCGAAGCTGTTGAATTCCTTGAGGAATGGCCGCTGAACGCGCGCAGCCCGTTCTGGTATCTGGCCGACAACGCCATGCAGGCGGCCATCAACGGCTCCATTTCGGTGGACGAGGCGCGCGACACGTTCCAGACCTTTTGCGACGAGGCTGGAATTCTGCGGAAGCAGCCCTTCCAAGCTTGATGACGAGGCATCGACGCGCCATGTGCTCAGGTGCCCGCCACGCATAGAGGCGGACTTCGCTTGCTCAAGAAGCCGTCCAAGAAACCGGAGGAAGTGATGTCGAACAAGACTTTTGCCCACACAGTCCTGGTCAAGGACGAAGCCCACATCATCCGCGAGATCGACTGCGTCGAAACTGCCATCGAGTTTCTGGACCGTTGGCCGCACGGCAGACGCGGGCCGATCTTCGGTGCGGCCCACCGTGCCTGCCTGTTCGCCCGCGAAGGCCGCGTACCTGTCGATGTCGCAAGCAATGCGTTTGCGAGCTTCGCGCGCTCGGCCAATATCCTCCAGCACCAGTCGATGTCGATCGAGCCGTGGATGGTCGCGCCGAAGGGCAAAGGCAGCTTGCCGGTTTGAAAGCTGCTTCATTCCGCCGCCTCCAGCCATTCGGCCCGACGCATGTCGATGAACAGATCGCCCAATTCCAAACCGCCCTGCCGGCACGCCTTGGCGAACACCGCCATGTGTCGCACCAACACGACGTCAGGCAGCTGAAGCAGCACGCCGGCGCGCGCCTCGTCGCTCTCGGCGTCGTGCATCTGGCGGATGATCGGCAGCATGGCGTTGGCATCTTCGCTCATCGCCCCCCGAAAGAGGGAGACGCCGGGGCCTTGGCAGCTCCTGGAACTGCCATGCTCCCCATCGGCCGTCCGCCTTCCCATAGCCCCCCGGAAGCGGCCGACCTCACCGGTCAGAAGCCCATGGTGAAACCGACGGTGCCCTTGAGGCTGTGGCTGCCCTCAAAGCTGGTGGCGGCAAGCGCCTCGCCATGCAGGGCATATTTGCCGCCGGCCCAGCCATAGCTGCCGCCGAAGCCAAGCTCGGCACCGAGGCGCTGCGGCCTGAGCGCCACGTCGACGCCCGACACCGCCACCGCCGTGCCGTCGACAAACGCGTAGGTCAGATTGCCAACGCCGTAGACATGTTTGCCGGCGCCGAGTTCGTAATCGACGGCGATGCCGAGCCGGCCCTTCAGGCTGTCGCCGTCCTTCAGCGAGACGACAGCGCCGAAGCGGTCGGTGAAGCTGTCGAAGTCGACGGACGACCAGGCAAGCTGCGCCTGCGGCGTCAGCGACCAGCCGTCATCAAGCGCGATTTTCCGGCCGGCCTCAAGGCTGAGCGCATAACCGCTGCCGTGAATGCCGTCGCCGACCCTGCCGATGCCGGCGGCATCCAGGTCGCTGCGCAAGGTGGCGATCTGCGCTTGGCCGTCGACATAGAATCCGCTCTCGCCATACCAGCTCAATGTCGCGCCGAAACCATAGCTGGTCGTGGCGTTGGCCCCCTCGCCGAGGCCCGAGAAGATGTCGGCGCCGGCGCGGCCATATTGCGCGGTCAGCCCGCCTATCCACATGCCCTGAGCGTTGGCGGCCAGTTGGCCGTCGAGGCCGACCTGCAGCAGCGAACCGGCAATGTCGAAGCGGGCGACGCCGCTGCTCGAACTGGCTGCCTTGAGACGGCCATCGGCGCCCTCGATGCGCGCCCAGATGGCGCTTGGAGCGGCACTGCCGGCCGGCGCGGCGCCATCCAGCTCTGTCCAGTAGCGAGCGCCGACGCGCTGCTTGAGGGTGGGCAGCTCGACCATGCCGAGCAGCACCTGCGGATAGGTCTCGTAGACAGGCAAGGTCGGCGCCAGGCCCGACGAGCGCAGATACCAGTCGCCGTCGGCGGGGTCGGCAATGCCATTGTGGTAAAGGTCGTAGCGCCAGGCGCCCGCAATGGCCGGTCCGGCGAGCGCGAAGGCGCCGGCATCGGAGATGCCATCGACCTTGATGATGCGGATGCCGTCGGCGGTGGTCGCCCCACCGGCGCCGCCGACATTGATGACGCTGACCAGCGTGGTGCCGCTGCCGAGAATGCTGTTGCCGGTGATGACGACCAGGTCCGTCGGCGAGTTGTCGCTGCCGAGTTCGGTCGCAATCTCGAGCGCGCCGCCATTGCCGGTATAGTCGCCGGCCACCGTCAGCGTCGTGCCCGGCACGCGGCCCAATGTCACGCGACCGGCATTGTTCAGCGACGCGACAAGCTGATCGAAGCCGTCGAGCGCAAGCGTGCCGCCACTCAGAACCATATGCGCCGACCCGGCGCTGAAGACGTTCGCAGCCCCCGCGGCCAGCACCCCCGATGCCACGGTCGTGTCACCGGCATAGCTGTTGACGCCGTTCAGGGTCAGCATCCCCAGACCATCCTTGGTCAGGCCGCCCGCACCGGTCATTTCGGGGGCGATGCCGATATCGTAGCCATTGGTATCGATGATGCCGCCGGCGCTGCCGAGGACGATCTGCCGAGCGCCATAGTTGCGGAAGAAGGTCTCGTTGTCGTCGATGGCGCGAATGATGCCGCCATCGAGGGTGACATGCGCCGTGCCCATGCCTGCCAGGATCCCGCTGGTTTCCAGAACCCCGCGGGCGCCTGGGGTGCCCAGCACATCGAGCGTGCCGCTTGCCGCCGCGTCCGACATGCCGAGAGAGACACCGCCGCGCGCAAGAACCCGGGCGCCGTCTTCGATGGTCATGGCGCCGACGCCGTAATTGCCCAGGGTGAGATTGTAGCGGGTCATCTCCCAGCTCGACCCCACCCCCGTCACCGTGACGCTGCCGTCGCCGCCGGCATTGGCGCCCACATAGCCCTGGTTGCTGGTCACGCGGGCGCCGTCCTCGATCCGCAGGACGCCCTGGGCGCCCAGGCCGACCGTAAGCTGCTCGGCCAAGGTCCACGACCCGGCCGATGTCAGCAGCGCCTCTCCATATGCGCCGATGCCGATGATCGCGTCGTTGCCCGACACATTGGCGCCGTCCGAGATGGCGATCAGGCCCTGACCGAAATTGCCGATGTTGATCCGGCCGTTGGTCGCGACCCGGCCGCCATGGGCAACGTTCAATGTGCCGTTCCCCTCGTCGCCGATGAAAAGGTCGTTCTGCTGGGTCCAGGTCGAGGCATTGCCCTGTCCATCGACGCCCGACACGGTGACGACGCCGACGCCATCGAGGCTGGCGCCGATATAGCCGGTCTCGCTGCTGACGCGCCCGCCGGCAAGGACATCGAGCGTTCCATCGCCGCCCTGCCCGATGACGACGTTGCCAAGATTGTTCCACCATGAGCCCTGGCCGGAAACCGTCACCGAACCGGTGCTGCCGGCGTCATTTCCGACATAACCGCCGCTATCCGTCACCACCCCGCCATCGAGAATGTCGAGGGTGCCGGTGCCCTGGCCGCCGACATAGAGAAAATCCGTGTTGGTCCAGGTGGAGGCGTTGCCTGCCCCGTCGCGCCCGGTGACGATGACTGTGCCATCGCCGCCGATATCGCTGCCGACCGAGCCCTGCCTGTTGGTCAGCGTGCCGCCGTTCTGGATGGTCAAGCTGCCGGTGCCGGTGCGGCCGATCTCCAGATCCACATTGCTGTTGATGGCTGCGGGATCCGAAGGGTCGACATCGCCCCCCACGACCACCTGCTGGGCCAGCGCTGGCGCGCTGGCCAGCATCAGGGCCAAAGGCGCCACGGCCATGGGCAGGCGGCGGCAGGATGACTGGGAAATCCAAGGCGAATGGCGATGCTTTGGCATAAAAAACCGCAGATGATTCAAATACTAAGCAAGTTCTGAGAGCTTTATGCTTAATATTTCGATAATGGCGTCCCCTCTGCGCTCGCAACCAGGCGGGATCCGCTTTCGCACTGTCACGCAAAGGAAGCATCGTGGAAGCTCTGCGACCTCGTTCCGCTTCCCGGCAGGGCCAAAATCTCGATTGCCCCAGGGTTGACTCGGCAAGGCGCGGAGATAAGTTCCGCGCAGCGAGGTAACGTCCTCCCCCACAGCGGGAAAGAATGTCCGGGAACGGCCCGGCCCACTCAAGGGTCGAGGCATGTTTCGCTTGTTCTTCCAACGTGCCGCCAAAAGGCTCCGCTTCGGAGACAGCCGCCACGGATCCGCCGCCGCTTGTCCTGGTGTTCGCGACATCCGGACCCGGCAACGGTGCGCCGCCGGCCGAACCTGCTCGCCATGACCGACACTCACGATCCTCATCTTCAGGCAGACAGTTCCTCGAGCAACGGGCCCTCGAGCCGCTGGCCGCTCGTCCGCTGGTTTGCCTCGTCTGCAACCATGTCGGTGCCGCAAGCTGCCGGACCTGTGGCCTTTTCGCTGCTGGCACTGGCCATGCTCGGCGACGCCAAGGGCGGAGCCGCCATCATCCTGGCGATGACGCTGGCGCAGGTGGCCGGCGCAATTCCGATCACGCGACTGGGCAGGAACCTGCCGAGCGCCACCTTCCTCAGGCTGCTGGTGGGATTTCGCACCATTGCCCTCGCCGGCATCGCGCTATGCGCCTACTATCAGGCCTCCTTCGTCTGGCTCGTGGTGCTGGCAGCGCTTGCCGGATCGGTGAACGGGGCCGCATTCGGCTATCTGAGGTCGCTGCTCAACCACTTCACGCCCGCCTCGCGCCTGCCGCGTGCCCTGGGCATCGCCTCCACGCTCAACGAGCTGACCTTCGTGCTGGGGCCTGTCGTGGCATCGGGCCTGGGCTCCATATCGCCGGTGTTTGCGCTGCTGGCGATCACCGCACTTGGCGCGATACCGGTCCTTCTGGTCCCGCAGGCAGACATGGCAGATGTCGCAGAGGTTTCGCGCGCCGACGGCTCCGTCTTGAACCCGTCCATATTGCTGTGGCTCTGCTGCGCTGCAGCCGGCGCCTCGACGGTTGCTGCCATCGAGATCGGCGCCGTCGCCCTGGCAATGCAGTTCGGCTACGAGCCGGCCCTCGCCATCCTCTTTACCGTGCCGCTGTGCCTGGCCTCGGTCGCCGGCGGAATCTGGGTGAGCGTCCGCAACCGGATGGCGAGCAGACGCGCCGTCATCGTCCAACTGTCGGTGATGACGCTGGGGGCGGCCCTTGCCGCGTTTGGACCCTCCATCGTGACGACAGTGGTGGGAGCAATGCTCGTCGGTTTCGTGCTGGCGCCGCTTGGAACGCATTATGCCCTTGTGCTCGATCACCTGGCACCGCCACGAAAGCGGCCCGAGGTCTTTGCCCTTTTGCGCACCGCAAACGCGACCGGCGTCATTTTCGCCAGTGCCGTCATGACGGTCATCTCGCTGTCCGGCGCCCTTTTCGTGGTCACCGGCGCGATGATCGCCGCGACGCTGCTGGCCGGTTTCGCGCCCGTGGCCGCAGCCCGGCTGCCTGGAAGATGAACGCCCGAAGCAATTCCAGGAAAACTGCGCGGCGGTTTTCCGTCAGGAATTGCGCAAAAACAAAGAGAGAAAGCTTCCGCAATTCCAGGAAAACCGCGCGGCAGTTTTCCAAAGAGAAGGTTTCCGCGCTTCGAAGAAAAGCGGAAACGCCCCAGCTTCGATTTCGCCTCAAGGGTGCGCCTGGGATTGGTCGAGCGGCTTGGACCGGAAAGCTTGACGGCGCCGGGCGTGGCAGTCTCTAGTCAAGGCACGCTCGGCTGACAGAAAGGCGCTCTGATGGAAAAGATCATCCTCGACTGCGATCCCGGGCACGACGACGCCATCGCCATCCTTTTGGCGGCGGGCAATCCAGCCATCGACCTTCTCGGCATCACCACCGTGTCGGGCAACCACACTGTCGAAAACACCACGCGCAATGCGCTGTCGGTGTGCACCGCCTATGGCATCAAGGTGCCGGTTGCGAAGGGATCGCCAGGTCCTGTTATCAGCGACTAGGTCTTTGCCATCGAGATCCACGGCGACAGCGGGCTGGACGGGCCGGTGCTGCCACCTGCCTCCTTCGAGCTCGACAAGCGTCATGCGGTGGATTTCATCATCGACACCGTCATGGTGCATGAGCCAAAGACGGTCACGCTCGTGCCGGTGGGGCCATACACCAACATCGCTCTTGCTGCCCGCAAGGAGCCGCGCATCGTCGAGCGGGTGAAACGGGTCGTCGCCATGGGCGGCAGCTATACGCGCGGCAACATCACGCCCGCCGCCGAGTTCAACATCTATGGCGATCCGGAAGCCGCCGACATCGTGTTCCGCGCCAACTGGGACGTCACCATGGTCGGGCTCGACCTCACCCACCAGGCGCTGGCCACCCCGCAGCTTCAAGACAGGGTGCGCGCCGTCGGCGGCCCCATCAGCAAGTTCATCCTCGATATCTGGGCGTTCATTGCCACCACGCATGGCGGCCTCCTGCAGATCGAATATCCTGCCGTCCATGATGCCTGTTGCGTCGCCGCCATGATCGACGCCTCCGTCTTCACCACCGAAAAAGCGGACATCCGCGTCGAAACCGCCGGCCGGTGGACAAAGGGCATGACCGTCTGCAACTTCGAGAAAATGGGCGGCATGCGCCATTTCGGCGGCACCGCCAGCGAGCAGGTCAACTTCCGCCACACGGTCGCGATGCAGCTCGACCATGCCAAATTCTGCGACCTGATCGTCGACGCGCTGGAGCGCCTCACCGCCCGCAAGTCATGACCGGTCCTCAGGGCGCGGGGCAGCTGGCAGGCCGGATGCGGTCCGGCAGCTTCAGGCGTTCAAGCTTCGGAAGCGGCCAGCTGGTGGCGGCCCCCTCGCCTCTGAAGGTCTGATGGCCGGCAGCCCGCGTCACCACCCGGAGCGACGAGGACGGCAACACGATCCGCGCCGCGGCAACGACCTGATTTATCCGCGCGAGGTCAGCCACACCCCCACCAGCGTCACAGCCAGCCCCAGAAACATGGCCGGGGTCAGCGGTTCTGCAAACAGCGCCCAGGCCCACAGCATCGTCACCGGCGGGCTCAGATAGATGGCCGCGCTGACCTTCGCCACCGGGAACATGCGCAGCATGGTGTAATACACCGAATAGGCGGCAAAGGTAGAGATCAGCACGAGCCAGACCATGCCGATGGCGAACTCGCGCGTCATGGGCGGGGCGATCTCTCCTTGGGCGAGCGCGCAGATGCCGAACAGCACAGCGCCTGTCAGCGTGTGGATGCACAGGCTTTGGTGCACCGGCATGTTCAGCGTTTCGCGCCCCCTGCGCAGAACCGACGCAAAGGCGAACACCATCATCGAAGCGATGGTCAAGCCGTAGGCCCACAAGGGAGCGGTGCCGAAACTCAAGCTGTCGAAGGACACGATCAGCACGCCCGCAACGGCGATGGCGGTGCCCAGCCACTGCCGTCCGGTAAGCCGCTCGCCCAGGAGCGGTTGAGCCATGACCGCGATCGCCAAAGGCACGAGATCGGAGATCAGCGCGACCAGCCCGGTCGGCACGCGCTGCTCGATCGCCACCGCAAAACCGCCCAGATAGATGAAAACGGCCATGACGCCGAACCCGACCTGGGACATCACGGCGCGCAGACGCATCCTCGGCCCGAAAGCCAGGGCAAACGGCAGCAGCAGCACCCCCGACAGCAGCGTGCGCCAGAACAGCAGCACGGCCACGCTCGCCTGTTCGCTGGCATAGCGGACGCCGACGAACCCCGAACTCCAGCCGATCACCAGCAGCGTTGCCATCAGGGGCCAGAGAAAGCGGGACCGTGTCGGGTCCGTGGAAGACAGGGAAAGATCGGTCATGGGAAGCCCAGATGGATATCATCCCGGGTTAGCCGTTCCCTTGATGGCGCGCACATGACAAATTTCGATCAGGCGATGACATTCATTGCCGAACGGTAATCGTTTCTTGCAAAAATACCGTCCGAAGACGAATGTAATCCCCGTCAGAAGTGGATTGGCGTCGAGGCCCGGAATGAACGAGATCAATGCGAGGCGACTGGACATCGACGCGCTGCGCGCGCTTCGGGCGATCAGGCTCCACGGCGGCGTCACCCGGGCTGCCGAGGCGCTCGGCCTGACGCAATCGGCCGTGAGCCACAAGATCAAGCGCATGGAAACGAGCCTTGGCTGCCAGTTGCTGGACAGACGGCCCGGCGGCGGCATGTTTACCTCAGAAGGAACGGCGCTGCTCGACTACGCCGCAAAGATCCTCGACCTGCACGACGAGGCGCTGATCACCTTCGCCAGGTCGGATCTGGCCGGCCGGATCCTGCTGGGTCTCACCGAGGACACCACATGCTCGGACCTGTCGCGCATCCTCGGGCGCTTCCGGCGCCAGCATCCCCATGTCGCGGTGAGAACAAAGGTTCGAATGAGCCTGGTTCTGCGCGCGATGCTCGAGCGCGGCGAGATGGATGTGGCCATCGTGCAGGTTTTCGCCCATGAGGTGCGACCGACCGACCTGGTGCTGTTTCGCGAAAACCTGCACTGGGTCAAATCCCGCGAACTGCTGCTGGATCCTGAAGGACCGATCCCGTTCCTGTCCTTCGACGGCGACTGTTTCTACCGACGCTGGGCAATCGACATTGGACAGGATGGCGGGGCGGAGCTGGAAACCGTGTTCGAATGCTCAAGCGCCGCAGGCATCGTCGCTGCGGTCAATGCGGGACTGGGCGTCGCACTCCTGAGTGACCGCCATCTGCGTCCGGACATGGAGATCCTCGACAACAGCCTTCCCGCGCCCCCGCAGCTTGTCTACGTGGTGCGACGGGCGAAAAAGACGAGGAACCCTGCCCTCGAAAGCCTGATCTCCGAGATTGAGACCGAGGTCAGCCGCTACGGCAAACTGGCATTGGCAGGCTAGCCAATTCCTGTTCTCCGCCAGGAGGTGAAAGCTCTTGCTCGCGCCACAAACAGACGTCCGGCAGGTGCCGACAACAAGCTGCTGACGCTGACTATGCCGTGCGCAAGTCGAATGACGTCACACCAAGAAGAACAGCCAGCCATGGCATGTTCGTGCTCACAATATAGCTAATCTGCTTTTTGGGTCTTCCGGCAAATGGCTGACGAACGGGGATTGACTTGAAGGTCGATAGCGATAGGTTGCGCCCGTCAAGGTTCTGTCGCGACGGCCTGCGCCGACGTGACAGCTAAGAGGGAATCCGGTGCGAAACCGGAGCTGACCCGCAACTGTAAGCGGCGAGTTGTTACGCCAACGACGTCACTGGCACTTCGGTGCTGGGAAGACAGGCGAAACAGCGATGAACCGCGAGCCAGGAGACCTGCCTGACTGCTTAGGTTCCGTGGTCGGGGTGTGCCACAGGAGCGCGCGCTGTCGCGGCTGCCTCTGGCATGTCTGCGCGGCCACGTTTCCATATCCCCGCTCGCATCAGGTCGGGGATTTTTTCGTTGGAAACAGATTTTCCTTTTTCGAACTCCAAACTCAAGCCGGGCAAAGTGGCGTCCGGGCGGGCCGTATTGCTGGTCGCAAAGTCGGCATTTGCAGCGGCTCCGCATGCCGAAATGCAACGCATGGGGGCAATGGCTGCATTGTTACAGGGGGTAGCTACGGCGGTTGCCTGCTATTCCGAGCAGGGTCAGCCCTCGCTGCGCGACGCGCTCCTGTCATTGCGCGGCGGGCCTTATGAAACCATCATCGTAGTGCCGCTGGTTCTTCCGCTGGAGCCAGGATTCCTCAACTGGATCACACGCTCGCTGAAGCGCTGGCAGTCCGAACATCCAGGTGCGTGGCCGCCGATCCGGATATCCCGCGATATCGCCCAGAGCCTCCATTTCGAGCCCTTGCTCGGGGCTCTCATCAACGGTGCTTCTGCCGAGCCTGCAATTCCAACCGACGATCCCGTGAAGCTGGAAGGATCGCTGGTGCCGGCGCAGAAGCGACGGGTCCTTGTCTGCGAAGGCGGCGCCTGCAACGCGGCCGGCGCACACGCGATTTGGGGCCACCTGCGCAATGTGCAGGAAAACCGCAAGCTGCGCACGACCGGCGACGGCACGATGACCGCCAAGGCGACATGCCTCGGGCCCTGCAATCTCGCGCCCGTGCTCCAGGTCTTTCCCGAAGGCACCTATTACGGCGGCGTCACTGAGACGGCGGTCGACCGTATCGTCGAGGAACACCTGCTCGGCGGCCGGGTCGTCGAAGATTTCGCCTACCAGCCGACGGGCCGCAAACAGCGGCTGCGTCTCGTGCCCAAGAATTCCACATCTACAGGAGAGTAAGATGAACTATCTTTCGCGGACTGCATTGGCCGCGCTTGCCGCCGCCTGGTCGACCTTCGCCTTGCCTGCTTTCGCCCAGGAAGCGGCGCCTGCGGACGAGCAGGTCTTGCGGCTCGTTACGGCAAACATGCCGCGCTCGCTCGACCCCATCAACATCGATGCCCAGCGGATCATCAACAACGGCTTCGCCGAGCCGCTGGTTCATGCCACGCTCGACGGCGCAAACCTCATCCCGGCGCTCGCCAAAAGCTGGGAGCGGGTTGAACCGACTTTGTGGCGGATCGAGTTGCAGCCGAACGCCAGGTTCTGGAGCGGCGCGCCCGTCGATGCGGCGGCCGTCCAGGCATCCTTCGAGCGACACCAGGCCAAGAACACCCGCGCGGCCTCGATCCTGCGTGGCGCGACGTTCAAGGCCGTGGGTCCAACCACGCTTGAAATCCGCACCGAGAGGCCGGACCCGGCATTCCTGTTCAAGACGGTCACGATCGCTGTGCACAACGCCGCGCGCGCCGAAGAACTCGGCGATCGATACGCGCTGGAGGCCGACCTCTCCGGCTACTTCAAGCCTGCCGAGTTTGTCCCCGGCGAGCTCGTGGTGGCCAAGCCGTTCGAGGGCTACTGGGGCGAGCAGCCCAAGCTCCAGCGGCTCGAAGCCCGTTTCGTCGTCGATCCGCAGACCCGCTATCTGGCCATGCAGTCGGGCGAGGCCGACATGGATGCCAACGTCCAGTTCGAGCAGCGCCGCGCCTATGTCCGCTCCAAAGACTACAAGTTCCCTGTCGTCAACGCGAGCAACTGGAACATCTGGATGAACTACCGCAACCCTCTGCTTCAGGATGTGAAGCTGCGGGAAGCACTCAGCCTCGGCACCGATCGCAACGAGATCGTCGACGGCGTGATGGCGCCATTTGCGACGCACTCGACCGGGCACTTTCCCACCGGCCTGCCCTACGCGATCGAGACGAAGCAGGTCACCGACCCTGACCGCGCAAGGGCGCTGCTGGACGAACTCGGCTGGAAGCCTGGCGCAGACGGCATCCGCGAGCGTGACGGCAAGAAGCTCGAATTCACCGTGTTGACCTATGGCTGGTGGCAGACCGTCGCCATCGCTCTTGAGGCGCAGTGGCGCAAGATCGGCGTTTCCGCCAAGCTTCACGTCGTCGAGCCGACGGCCTCCAACCAGATCATGCTCGACGGGGCATTCGACATCGCGACCTACTGCTCGTGCGGCACAGCCACAGGCGACCTCAACGGCCAGCTCTCCAGCTTCTACCGTTCGGACGCCGTGCAGAACTGGCAACGCTACGCGAACCCTGAGGTCGACGCGCTCATCGACCAGCTGCGCACCGAAGCCGACACCGACGCTCGCTTTGCGCTGGCAAGGCAGATCCAGGAAAAAGTGTTGGCCGACACCGCGCTGATCTACGTCGCCAACGCCGAACTGATCGGCATCGCGCACAACAGGCGCGTCGCAGGCGTCGACGTCGAGCGTCCGCGCGACATCACGCCGTCGATGTACATCGCGGCGGAGTGACGAATGCTCGGCTACGCGCTCCGACGCGCCCTGGCCGGGCTTTCGGTCCTGTTCGGGATAACCGTGGTCGTCTTCCTGATGCTGCGGTTTATCCCGGGCGATCCGGCCACGGCGGTGCTGCTGACCATGGTCGAGCCCGGCCTCGATTCCGCACAGATCACCCAGCGCGATATCGATGAGCTGCGCGACCAGATGGGCCTGAACGCCCCTCTGCCGCAGCAATATGTGACGTGGCTCGGACGCGTGGCAACGGGCAATCTCGGAACCTCGCTGCGCAGTCGCCAGCCCATTGCCTACGAGCTGACGGCTCGCCTTCCAGCAACGCTGAAACTCGGAGGTGCCGCACTTGTGGTGATGTTCGTCATCGCCATTCCAAGTGGAATCCTCGGCGGCCTCTATGCCGGGCGCACCACCGATCACGTGACCCGGGTGCTGAGCCTGGTCGGAGAGTCCCTGCCGAGTTTCTTTCTTGGGGTCCTGCTCATCTATCTCTTCGCCATCACGCTGGGCTGGCTGCCGGCCATGGGCGGCAGGCGGCCGGAAAGCATCATTCTGCCTGCCGTCACGCTCGGCGTCGGCATCGCCGCGGCGACCTCACGGCTTCTTCGCGCCAGCCTGCTCGACACCCTGTCGCAGCCCTACATGCTGATGGCCGAAGCAAAGGGCATGAAGCGGCGCACGTTGCTCTTCCGTCACGCCCTGCGGCCGGCGCTCATACCGGTGATCACCGCTGCCTCGCTTGTCGCCGGCGGCCTGCTCGGCGGCACCGCCGTGATCGAGACGGTCTTTGCCTGGCCCGGAGTCGGTCGATACATGGTCGAGGCGATCGGCGGCCGCGACTATCCCGTCATCCAGGGTTTCACGCTGCTGATGGCGAGCCTGTTCGTGATCATCAATTTCGCCGTCGACATTCTTTACCGCTTCATGGATCCGCGGGTCCGCATCGAAGAGCACGGCAATGTCTGACCGCGTTCTGCACCGCTTTGCGAGCGGCCTGCGCCGCGACCCGGTCGGCATGCTTTTGCTGGCCATTGTCGTTGCAATGCTGGCCGCAGTGCTCGCCGCACCTCTCATCTCCGGCCTGAGCCCTGTCGACACCGACTTCAAGCAGGTCCTCGTGCCACCGAATGCCGTCAACTGGCTTGGAACGGACGATTTCGGTCGCGACGTCTTCACGCGGCTTCTCCACGGCGGCCGCACCTCGCTGACGGTGGCGGCCATTGCCGTGCTGATTGTCATGTCGATCGGGGTCACTGTCGGCATCGTGGCCGGCTATTTCGGAGGCGTGGTCGACCTCGTCCTGACCAAGATCATCGATGTGCTGCTCGCCTTCCCACGGCTGGTGCTGGCGATCGCCGTCGCCGCGCTCATGGGCGGCGGCATGGTACCGCTCACCATCGCCATTTCGGTCGTCGCGTGGCCGGCCTATGCCCGCATCATCCGTGGCTTCACACTTCAGCTGGCGCAGGAGGGATATGTGTCGGCCGCACGATGCCTGGGAACACCGACCTGGAAAATCCTGACCGGCCACATCGCCCTGAACCTGACCGGGCCGATCCTGGTTCTGGCGATGCTCGACATCGGAAACCTGATCCTTGCGGTCTCCGCACTCTCGTTCCTCGGCCTCGGGGTGCCGCCGCCTGCGCCTGAATGGGGCGCCATGCTGAACGAGGGTCGTGGCAGCATGGAGATCGCGCCCTGGCTGGTGCTCGCACCGGGAATGGCAATCTTCATCGTCGTATTGGCTGCCAACTATTTCGGCGACATCGTGCGTGACAGCGTCGAGGGCCGCCCCGTCCATGGCCCGCGCAACTGGCTGCGTCTCCCGCGCTGGGGCGCCAGCCGTCCCCTGCATGCGCAGGCCATCGTCGCCTCATACGAGGCGTCCCCGGATGCGGCCTCCCCTGCCCTTGATCTGCAGGCTGTCCGGGTCGAGGTCGTCGACCCTCGGTCGCCTTATTTCGGCCGGCCCATCCTCAATGAGGTGAGCCTGCGTGTCGGGCGCGGCGAAAGCATCGGGCTGATCGGCGAAAGCGGCTCCGGCAAGAGCACGGTCGCTGCCCTGGCGCTCGGCCTGACAAGGCCCCCGCTGGGCCTTGTGAGCGGTCGTGCCGCCCTGTTTGGCCAGGATACGGCTCCCTGGTCCTGGGATGATTGGCAACAGGTGCGCGGGCGGATGGCCACGCTGGTCAACCAGGATCCTCTGGCCGCCCTCAACCCCGTGCTGCGTATCGGTGACCAGATCCGCGAGGTGATGCAGGTTCACCTTGCCCCCTCCCCAGCAGCGATCGAACACAGGCTGAGCGAGGTACTGGACGAGGTTCAGCTGCCCGCGCGCGTCCTAAGGCAGTTTCCGCACGAGCTCAGCGGCGGCATGCGGCAGCGTGTCGTCATCGCGATGGCGGTCGTCAACAGGCCAAGGCTGCTCATTGCCGACGAACCGACGACGGCGCTCGATGTGTCGACCCAACTCCGTATCCTGGACCTGCTTCGCGACCTGCAGGCCCGTTACGGGCTTGCCCTGGTTTTCGTGTCGCACGATTTGCGTGTGGTCTCGCGCGTGGTCGATCGCGTGGCGATCATGCGAAACGGCACAATCGTGGACAGCGGCCCGACCGCAAAGGTGTTCGCAGACGCGTCCCATCCATATACGCGTGAGCTGCTGACGGCGGTGCCGGGCCGCCGGCTCCGCTCCGCATCTTTGAGCGAGACATGACCATGCTGTCGGTAGAGCAGCTTTCCAAACGCTATAAGGACAACAGGGTTCTCACCGATGTCTCCTTCGCAATAGGCCGCGCCGAGATCGTGGGGCTCGTCGGACAGTCCGGTTCAGGCAAGAGCACGATTGCCAGGTGCATCCTCGGCCTTGAGCGGCCGGACAGCGGTCACCTGCGATGGCATGGCCAATCGCTTGCCGACGGCATGGTGCGCCGCAGGGCCCGCCGCAGCATGCAGGCTGTATTTCAGGATCCGAGGTCCAGCCTCAACCCGCGCTGGACCATCCGCAGGATCCTGTCCGAGCCGCTGGTCAACTGGCTTCCCCGGGAAGGAGCCGAGGCACGGAACGAACGCCTTTGCCGCCTGCTCGAGCGTGTCGCGCTCACCGCCGACCTGCTCGATCGCCATCCGCACGAGCTCAGCACAGGCCAGTGCCAGCGTGTCTGCATGGCCCGGGCGCTTGCCCCGGAGCCTGAGCTGCTCGTGCTGGATGAGCCTCTCTCTGCGCTCGACGTCTCGGTTCAGGCGAGACTGATCGACCTGCTCCTCGACCTCCATCGCACGTCTGGCATCAGCTATCTGCTCGTTACCCACGACTTCGGGGTGGTTGCAGACATCTGCCAGAAGATCGTCGTCCTGGATCGGGGCCAGGTTGTGGAAGACGGCAAGGTCGACACGGTCCTGTCGCAGCCATCCCATTCGTACACGCAGGCGCTGTTGCGCGACGTGCTGCCGATGCCGCAATGGAGCGTCAGTTAGGAAGCTGCGGGCTTCGAACGCCTGGCGATCAGGCCAAACCATCGCCGGTCATGGCGAGGTGGTCAATCGGGACAATTCCCGTTCCGCCTCGGCGCGGTCGGGATCATAGACGAAGCCATGTCTGCGGCCGATTTCCTTGCGAGCCTCCAGAAAGATCCGGCCGATCTCGAAAAGGCGCTGGGTCGGCATCAACAGCAACCGTCGGCGATCCCTGGTGTCCGGCGTGCGCACCAGCGTGCCGGATGCAACCATGTCGTCGATGTGCCGGGTAATGGTGACATTGCTGGTGAAGGCCTCGAAATAGGTCGCCACCTCCTTCACCGTCAATATTTCGCCCTGCAGCCATTTGTGACCGATAAGGGTGAAGATCATGTCCGCCTCGAAGATGCTGCGCCATGGATGCTTGAGGAAGCCGCTCTTGATCATCTGCCTGCGAAATTCTGCCCGGTATTCGAGCCATGACACATCCGAAGCGAGCACGGCACGATGCTCCTGATCGAGCGCTACCTCCGAATGCCGGTCGATCGACAGCACTTCATCAAATACTTCTTTCGGTGGCAGTGGTGCTTTCCTGTTCCCCATAAGACGATTTTCCCCGTTACCGCTTGGAACTGTGTCTATTCTTCAAAAGCCAGGCATGGCAACCGCCCCCGTGGTCGGCTGCCTGGCCCCATCTCGCTGCCGCAGTATCGGCCTGGTCTCTCCCAAATTAGCAGAAGAATTGTAATTGATTGGCCCTTCGGCCTCTACACGGGCCCCGCTATAGCCTGATGGGATCAGTCGTCGTCGCCAGGCTTGCTGCGGCTCGGAAGACGAGCCGTCAAAGGAGCATCCGGCACATCTGCACCTGACGACAGGGCAGGACGACGAACATCGTCGGATGCTTCAAACCAAACCGTGGGAAGAGTTGTAATGAAGACCAGATGGCTTTTTTCTGCTGTGCTGTGCCTGCCTGTGATGGGTTGCACCAGCAGCGATGCCCGCATGACTGCGTTGCGGACCGACATGGCCAGTCGCCAGGCGAGCGCCGAAATGGCGGCCCGCCGTCCCGGTGCCACGCCACAAGATATTGAACGCGCCAGGGGTTTTGCCTCCGCGCAATCGTGCATCGACCAGCTTCAGGCGCATTCGCGCGCCGTGCAGGCACAGGAAATGGCGGTCAGGGGCGCAACCGCAGCCGTCAGCGTCGCCGGACCAGGTGGCGCACTGGCCGCTCGCGCCATGGGGCCGGTGAACAGTATGGCGATACGCGGCCAGGGCAACTACAGCGTGGCCTGCTACTAGGCGATATCGGATTTGAGGTGTTTGTCTTCATGTATTGCAACGGTTGCATCGCCTGCGTTGTTCTCGCATCACTGGCAGTATTTCAGCTATCTGCATGTCAGAGTTCCCAATCCAGTTTCCAGGGCTCGAACTTTTCTGACGAAACGAGAGCCTTGGAAAAACAGCTCAATGCGGAAGCTGCAGCATTTGGCGCAGCCCAGGGTGCAACAAGCCTCGCCGCATCCGCCGATCCGACCGGCATATCCAGTTTTATCAAGGCTCCAGCTGGACTTGCTGCACGAAACGCATTGGCCAGAAGTGCCGATGCGCGCATGGATGCCCAACTGGCCCGCGATGAGCAGGCTCTCTACCGTCGCTACGGCATGAACCCCGACGGCACGCCTTCCGGCAAGAAGCCCGGCGCCGGCAACTGAAACAGGCCCTGCTGCTGTACAAGGTCGACCTCTTCTCCACGATGACCGATCAAGAGGCCGAACGAACATTTACAGGCTACCCGCCGCGCAGCCTCCGCCGGACTGACGGCCGCCGCGTCAGCGCTTCCAGAAATCGCGGTGAGGCGCAAGCAGCTCGTCCTCGATCTCGGGGAACGGACCGAATACTTCGACGTCCTTCTGGCCGGAGGCAAGCACCGTGCGGGAGGGAAGGCTCATCGTGGGGTTTTCGGGATGGTCGCCAGTCAGTGCAAGGAGTTTGGTCTCCTCATAGCCGTAGACAAGCCGGCCTATGTTTGCCCAGTAGAGTGTGCCTGCGCACATCGCACAGGGCTCCCCCGTCGATACCAGCGTGCAGGTCCAGAGAAATTCCGGCGAATAGGCCGCCGCCGCCCGCCGCGCCAGCTCGCTCTCCGCATGATGCACCGTATCGATGTTGCCTTGGCGCATGAGGATCCCGTCGTCGGGCCCGACCAGCACCGCACCGAAGGGATGATGACCATGGGCAGCGGTGGCGCGAGCAACATCATTGGCTTCACGGATATGGGCGATCATCTGTTCTCTGGTCATGGCAGAATCCCCTCCTATTTTTACGGGCGGCTGGCTGCTCTTCCAAATGGCGACAAGGGCTCTACGATGGCGGCGACGGCCACCTGTCCACTTTCGCCGCCTACCTTTTCACCACAACGTCCAGGTGTCGATCCTCGCCTTTGCACTGGGTTGCGCGCTCGCCGTACCCACGGTCCTGCTCATGCTGATGAACGGGTGCATCCTCGGCGCGATGTTCTATGTCTTCTGGGCGAAAGGTCTTGCATACGAATTCGGCGCCGGGCTGTTCATTCACGGCAGCACCGAACTCTTCGCCATTGCATCGCCGGAGCTGCCGGGATGCGCATAGGCACGCGCATCGCCTTTCCCGGCCGGCTGTCGATGGCGTGCCCACGCTCGTCATCGCAGCGCTCCAGCCTGACGCCTTCTCCGGCGACCAGACAGCCGCGGGGCACACGGCCGGCGACCATGCCCACGCCTCCGAGCATGGCGAATCCGGCAGCTTCGAGTTGACCTCCCTGATCCTGCCGAGCGCAGGCCTTGCAGCGCTGCTCGCCATAGGCATCTGGCTGTTCTGACGGCAACGCGACGATGCCTGACAGCTGCAGGCAGGCGGCATTTGCGATAAAGGTGTCGGCAGGCGCCGATGCGCTCGGCCTTTTCCGGCGTCCCCCAGTCTTTTCCCCGTCCAAGGTGGAGATCGTGGGCATAGGGCCGAGCCGAAGCCGCCGAGCCATCGAGCATGGTCGTGCGGTCCGTCATTCACCGACCTGAGCAAAACCCGCCGCCGGTGCGTTCGGGATATGGTGAAGTCAGCTGTCGCGCTCCATACTCGGGCGACTTTTGCCGCGAGGCGACTCGCATGCATGAACGGGGGTCGACCGAACCATGAGCCCAATCTGGCAATCGCTTTTGGCCAATCTCGCCCTTGTCTCGATCCTGATGGTCGCATGGGACCTGATTTCGGATGTGACCGGCAAGCTTTCGAAGACGGCCCAGTCGCTGGCTCTCGGCGCGGTGATGGGAGGCGGCGCCATCATTTCGATGATGCTGGCGCTGCCCATCGCATCGGGCTTTATCCTCGACCTGCGCTCAGCCTTCATCGCATCGGCAGTCTTTTTCGGCGGATTGCCGGCAATGGTGGTGACGACGGGCGCGGCAATCGCCTTTCGCGTCCATCTTGGCGGACAGGGCGCGGTGCCCGGCCTGGCGGGCATCCTCATTGCCACGGTCGTCGGCCTGGCCTGCCACCGGGCGGTCAGGTCGCGCCAGCGGACGACGATGGATATCTTCGGCCTGGCGGTCGCCGTCGCCATCGGCAGCCTGATCAGCCTGTTTGCCTTTCCGTCGGGAGCGAGGGGCGATCTCATTGCCCGCACCGGCATTCCGCTGGTTTTGTTCGCCTTCATCAGCCCGGTCATCATCGGCGTGCTTCTCGACCGGCAATTGAGGCGGCGCGAACTGGCCGAGGCCAACAGGATTTTCAGCGCCATGGTCCGCGAATTGCCGGACTGTCTCAACGTCAAGGACGTGGACGGGCGCTTCGTTGCCGCCAATCCGGCCACGGCGGCCCTGATGCGCGTCGGCTCCGTCGAGGAACTGATCGGCAAGACGGATTTCGATTTCTTCCCGCCTGAGATGGCCGCCCAGTTCCGCAAGGACGAGGTCGCGGCCCTGGAGAACGATGAAAGCGTGCGGGTCGACCAGCAGGCCCTGCTCGCCGACGGCGCGCCCGGCTGGCTGTCGACGCTGAAGGCGCCGTTCAAGGACGAGGCCGGCCGTGTGGTCGGGATCATTACCTACAACCGCGACGTGACCGAACAGAAGCGCAGCGCCCAGTTGAAGAACGAGTTCATCTCGACCGTCAGCCACGAGTTGCGCACGCCGCTGACCTCGATCCGCGGCTCGCTGGGGCTGATAGCGGCGGGCGTGGCCGGCGAACTGCCGCCCAAGGCGGCAAACCTCGTCAAGATCGCGCACACCAACAGCGAGCGGCTGGTCCATCTCATCAACGACATCCTCGACATGGAGAAGATCGAGTCGGGCAAGATGACGTTCGACATCAGGCAGATGGCGGTCCGGCAGGTGCTCGAGCAGGTTGTTGCGGCGAGTGCGAACTATCGCACCGACATGCAGATCAGGCTGGTGCTGATCGACGATGCCCCGCGTGCCGAAGTCCGGGTCGATCCCGATCGCCTTCACCAGGTGCTGGCAAATCTGCTGTCCAATGCGATCAAGTTCTCGCCCGCCGGCGAGACTGTCACCGTCAGGCTGGCCCGCCTGAGGGAAGGTACGCTTCGCATCTCGGTGATCGACAATGGCAGCGGTATTCCCGAGGCGTTCAGGGGCCGTATTTTCGGCAAGTTCGAGCAGGCCGACGGATCCAACACGCGGGAAAAGGGCGGAACCGGGCTGGGCCTCAGCATTGCCAAGACCATCGTCGAAAGGCTCGACGGCACGCTGACCTTTGAAACGGAGGAAGGCAAGGGAACGTCGTTCCACGTCGACCTGCCTGAGGCCAGGCCGTCACATGCCGCGCCGAAGCCGATCGCGACCATGGGGCTAGACGACCATCGAACCCGGGTACTGGTCTGCGAAGACGAGGCCGATGTCTCGACCGTCATCGCCGCCCTGCTCGATGCGGAGGGTTTCTCCTGCGACGTCGCGCCTGACATCGCCTCGGCGAAGATGCTGCTGCGGTCGCGCAACTATGCGGCGATGACGCTGGACATCAAGCTTGCCGGCGAATCCGGAATCAAGCTGTTCCACGACATCAGGGCCTCCGAGGTCAACGCCGACATCCCGGTGATCGTCGTTTCGGCAGTTGCCGACGAGGCCAGGCGTTCGATCAACGGCTCGGCGGTCGGCATCATCGATTGGCTCGAAAAGCCCGTCGACCCCAACCGTCTCCATTCGGCGCTCGGCAAGATCGTGATGCGCCGGACGGACGCCAAGCCCAGGATCCTCCATGTCGAGGACGACGAAGGCGTGCTTGCGGTGATGTCCGAGGGGCTCGGGCCCGACGTCTCGATCACCTCGGCAAGGACGCTCGGCGAGGCGCAGCAGGAGATTGCCCGCGACAGCTTCGACCTGATGATTCTCGACATCGCATTGCCCGATGGATCGGGCCTCGACCTGTTGTCGAACCTGCCTCCCGAAACGGCTGTCGTGGTGTTTTCGGCGGCCGAGTTCGACCAGACCTTGAGCGGACGCGTCAAGGCGGTGATGACCAAGACCAAGGCGTCGGAGGTCGACGTCGCCCGGCTGGTGAGGAGCCATCTTCCCGCAAGGCATGTCGCCGCCGCGCGCCCCCTCGCAAGCCCCCTCGCAAGCAAGGTGAAATGATGTCCGCCAGAATTCTTTACGTCGACGACGAAGACGATATCCGCGAAATCGCCCAGATGTCGCTCGAACTCGAGCCCGGCTTCAGCGTGCGTCAATGCTCGTCGGGCAGCGAGGCGCTCGGCGAGGCAGCCGGATGGCAACCCGACCTGATACTGCTCGACGTCATGATGCCGGAAATGGATGGCCCGGAAACGTTGAGGCGATTGGCCGAGCAGCCCTCGACGGCTGCAATTCCGGTCATCTTCATCACGGCCAAGACGCAGCTGCACGAAGTCGAGCGCTACCGGTCGATGGGCGCCATCGGCGTCGTGGCCAAGCCTTTCGATCCGATGAAACTGGCAGCCGAGGTCAAGCAGCTGCTCAATGCTCATGACGGCAGGACATAGCGCAGCCCAACGCAAAGGCAGGTGGTCGCCGATCGTCCTGGGCCTTGCCCTCCATCTGCAGGTTCTGACGGGAGGCGGAACGGCCATGGCTGACCAGCGTGACCCCATCTGGATCTACAGCCTGGGCAAAGTCGATGCCGTGCCCGATCGCATCGAACTGGTGGGGCGCATGGTTGGCGCGACATTCGTTCCCAACGAGGCCTTGTTGCCATCGCACGAGCCAGCGGCGGCGGCACCACGCCCCTTCCCGCTCTCGACAAACCTCCTGGCGCAGATGAGCGTCCGCCCCTTCGGCGTCGAGGAGCGGGCCAGCGCGACAACGGCCCGCGGCAGAACCACGATCTCCTGCGCTGCCGGCTCCAGGCCTGCCGGCGTCGTTCTTGCAAACGCCGGCTTGCGGTTTCCACGCGCCATGACGGGCACGCTCGAAATCGAGGGTGTCGGCGAGAACGTCGCCTTTGCCATGGTCGAGGCCGGTCGCGACGCGGAGACGACCTTCCCGTCGAGATCGGCGGAGACGAAATCGGCGGGGGCGAGACTGGCCGGGGCGAAGCTGGCGGCCATCCCGTCGGCTGCATGGCCGGGCAGCGGCAAGGCGGAACTGGTCGTCGTCTGCCCGGCCGAAGCTGCGGCAGTGTCAATATCCGCCATCCGCATCGTGCCGCATCCCATCAGGCAATCCCGGGGGATCGGCACATGGCTCTGGGACCTGACGCCCTGGCTCGACCGACCCGAATTGCTGGTGGCGGCGGCTCGGACATCCGGTGTCCGCGACCTGTTTCTCCAGCTTGGCGTCAACGACGCCGGCGTGGTCGCCCCTGCCAGGGTCCGGAACCTCATGGCGACGCTGGCGGCGGCCGGCATCGCCCCGCATGCGGTCGAGGGCGACCCCGACATGGCGAGCGCCGCAGGCCGGGCCAATGCGCTGCGGCGTGCAGCCGTGCTGCGTCAATTCAAACGCGCGGGAGCGCCTGTGCGCTCGTTCCAATATGACATCGAGCCGTATCTGCAGCAGACATACCGATCGGATCCCGCTTCCGGCTGGCGGGAATGGGCAGTGACGGTCCAGGAGCTCTCCGGGGTTCTCGGCGAAAACGTCGCCGTGGTCGTGCCCTTCTGGATGCTCGACGAGCCATCCGGCAAGACGGCCCTGCGGCAGGTCAAAAGCGCGGTCTCCAGCATCACGGTGATGGCCTACAGGACGGATGTCGAGGTCGTCGAACAGATTGCAGTCGGCTGGCTCGACTGGGGCAGCGAAATGGGTATCCCGATCGACATTGCCCTGGAAAGCGGCCCGTTGCCGGAAGAAATACACCGGATTTACAATCGCAGCGCGAGCGGAGAGCTGGTGCTGGACCGATCGGGGCGGCAGGTTGAAGCGATACTGTTAAGCACTATTGTCGCCGACAGCTATGCGAAGCCCGTTTACTCATTTAACCATGAGTTTCGGGTCGAGCCATCACGAATCAGCTTTCTCGGAAATCGGGATGCGATCGATGCGGCGCTGGCGAGGCTCGAGGGACATTTGGGTGCGTGGGCCACATTTGGCGGAATGCTGGTTCACGATCTGATCACTCCGGGGGGCTGAGCGCAGGAATTGCCGGAGAGGACGTGTGGACGAGGCCAGAGCTAAAGTATTGATCTGCGACGACGACCCCCTGCTTCTGGAACTCATCCAGTTCCGGCTGCAGGCGCGAGGTTATGACGTCGTCACCGCGGAAGACGGACACGAAGCGTTGGCCAAGGCGCAGTCGGAAAGACCCGACCTGGTCGTGCTCGACGCCATGATGCCGCGCGCCGACGGGTTCGAGGTTCTGGCCCGCATCAAGGGCGATCCGGCCTTGAGCGCCACGCCGGTGATCATGCTCACGGCCCGCAAGGGCCAGAGCGACATCGTCTCGGCGCTGGAGACCGGAGCGGACGACTACCTGGTCAAGCCATTTATCCCTGAAGAGCTGCTGGCGCGGTTGTCCCGCCTCATTACCCGCAAGGGCGGAGGCCGTTGATGCGCGGCCGCCGGAGCATCGCCTTCGCCTTGACGTTGCTGGCTGCTTCCGGTCTTTCGCCTGCCGCCCTCGCCCAGACGCCGGACGATCTCTACGCATCGGCGGTCAAGGCCAGGCAAGAGCAGCGTTTCGACGACGCGGTCGATGTTCTCAACCGCCTGCTCACCATCAAGCCCGACGATTCGGATGCCCTGGTGCAGATGGGCTTCGCCCAGCTTGGGCGCAACGACCTTGCCGAGGCCCGAAGCGCATTCTCGAGGGCGCTGGTCGTGGCCCCCGCCTACTCCGATGCAAGATTCGGCCTGGCCGAGGTCGAGTTTCGGTCCGGAAACCTCGATGCCGCACAGTCCCTGGTCGAGCCGCTTGCGGCCCAGCAGCCGGGCAATGCCGACATCGCCGGTCTCATCGCCAACATAACGAAGGCGCGCGCGGCGGCCGAAGTTGCGGCCAGGCAGCCGCCCGCAGCCGCCACGGCCAGGAAGAGACCGGCGGCAGCGAAGCCCGACCCCGTCGCCGGGCCAATGGCGGAGGGCCGGCGGCTGCGCCTGCAGGGGGACTTTGCCGGTGCCGAACAGGCCTATCTGCGCGCCCTGAAAATCGAGCCGCGCAACACCGACCTGCTGGTGGCGCTGGGCCTGGTCAGCGGCAACCAGCAGAAATTCGACGCCGCCGCCCGCTACTTCGACGCCGCGCTGGCCATTCGCCCCGATCTCGTCGACGCCCGCCTTGGACAGGCGCGTCTCGCGCTGTGGCAGGGATACCTGAAGCAGGCGTCGAGCCTTGTCGACCGGGTGCTGGCGTCATCGCCCGGCAATGTCGAGGCGCTTGCGTTGAGCGCGCGCGTGGCGCTCGACCAAAAGGATTACGAACGCGCCGGCCAGATCTTTACCCGGATACATGCATCCGCCCCCGACAATGCCGAGGCCATCGTCGGGCTTGGCGACGTTCGCAGGGCACAGGGAGACGAAGAAGGCGCAAGGGCTGCCTTTCGGCAAGCACTTGCGCTTGAGCCCGGCTCCCGCGACATCGAGCAGCGGCTTGCCGCGCCCGCCCCCAGAAAGTGGCGCCTCGATCTCGGCACCGAAGTCAGCGCGCTGACGTCGGGTTTGGGCAGCTGGACCGACAGTTCGATCGGCCTTTCATATCGCCTGACGCCGGACACCACGCTCGGCGGGCGGACGCGTGTCGCAACCAGATATGGCGCGACTGACATACAGCTCGAGGCGCGCCTCGAGCATGTGTTTTCCCCTGTCTTCTCCGGTTATGGACTTGTCGCGGCGACACCCGATGCCGACTTCCTGGCGCAAGTGTCGGTCGGCGGCGGCGCGTCCTGGCAGGCGCTGGGCAAGGAAGGCGATTTCGGTCCCCTGCTGCTCAATATCGACGCACGATACGACGTGTTTTCCGACAGCGAGGTCACCACCCTGTCGCCCTGGCTGCAGACCTATCTTTTCGATGGCAAGCTGGGCCTGTCGGCGCGCTGGATCCATGCCTTCGATGACGCCGGAACGAAGTCGGACGGCTATGCCCTGCGCGCCGATCTTGCGCCGACATCCCATATCGGCCTGTTCGTCGGCTACAGCGATGCGCCCGAGATTTCGGAGGGCAGCCTGGTCGGCACCCAGACGACCTTTGCCGGCATCTCCTGGAACTTCAGCGATGATCTTACCTTGCGCGGCAGCGTCGCGCACGAAAAGCGCCCGACCTTCGACCGGAACATCTTCGGCCTTGGCCTGAGCAAGCGGTTCTAGCGATGCTGGGGCTCGTCTGGACGACATCGATAGTCCTCAGCTCTCTGTCGCTTGCCGTCATGGTCTTCCTGGTCCTGCGCCGGGTGATCTTTCAGCGGCGCGTCGACCGGGATGCGGCGGCGCGCAGGAAACTGCTGAAGGTGCTGATCCAGTTCTCCCAGACGCGCGACCGCGACCTGTTGAAGGCGGCGGTGCTGGAAACGCCGGCCCATGTCGCGCTCGATGCCGGGTTCGAATTCCTGTCGCTGCTGCGCGGCGACGAGCATGCTGATGTGATCGCCGCATTCGTCGAATGCGGCCTGCCGGAGCGGGCCAGGCGACGTCTGGTGAAAGGCAACGAGGCCGAGCGCATTCATTCGACCGAAATGCTCGCGGCGTTCGGCGGCGACGAGACCGTCGCGGCATTGCTGGCAACGCTGGACCGCGATCGCTCACGCGAAGTCCGGATCGCGGCCGCAATTGCCCTTTCGGATCTCGCGGCATTGCCCTTGCTCGACGTCACGCTGGCCAGGATCGGCGTGGCCGGCCAGCGCTCCAGGCGCCTGATCGAGCTGTTTCGCCGCTTCCCCTCGCCGCGCTTCGGCGAACTGAAGGATTATGCCGCCGATGTCGAGGCCGTGCCGTTTGTTCGCTCGGCGGCGATCGAGGCTCTGGCGCAGTCGGGCGACCCGGTGTTTGCCGATTTCTTCGGCGAACTGGCCCTGCACGGCCCGCCCGAAGTGGCCGCCGCGGCGGTTCGCGGCCTGGGCAAGATCGGCCTGCCGTCGACAGCCGCCATCGTCGTCGAGGCGATGTCGAGCAGCGACTGGGCGGTGCGCAGCGATGCGGCCGAGGCCGCCGGGCGCCTTGGACTGGCGCATCTGGTTGATCCTCTCGCAAACCTTCTCGACGACGAGGAATGGACGGTTCGCTACGCCGCCGCCAAAGCCTTGCGGGCCATGGTGCCCCACGGCGAAATGGCGCTTGAGCAGATTGCCCGCAGCGAGACGTCGCGCCGGCAACGGACCGCCTCGCTGGTCCTGTCCGAGGGGGTACATGCATGATCGAGGGCTGGAGCCATGAGCTCATCCTGGCCGCGACGATCCTGTCGTGGATCATCATCGGCTCGGGCATAGCCCAGACCACTGTTTATCTGCTGCAGCTGGTTATCGCAGCCTTTGCCCTGTCGCAGCGCCCCCCTGTGGCGCGCTCGGCCCTGCTGTGGCATCGCTACGGCGATGTCGCCCCGCCGATCGCGCTGATCGTGCCGGCCTACAATGAAGAGCTGAATGTCGTCGACAGCGTGCATTCGATGCTCGCGCTCGAATATCCCAATTTCGAAGTCATCGTCGTCAATGACGGATCCAAGGACCAGACCCTGCAGAAGCTGGTCGAAGCCTTCCAGCTGGTAAAGTTCCAGCGCCCCTATGAGGAATCGTTGCCGCACGCCGATATTCGCGGCCTCTACTCGTCACCGATCACCAAGCGCCTGCTGGTGGTGGACAAGGTCAATGGCGGCAAGGCGGATGCGCAGAACGCCGGCATCAATGTCTGCCGCGCGCCGATCTTCTGCGTCATCGACGGCGATTCCATTCTCGAGCCGGACGCGCTGATGCGTGCGGCACAGCCTTTCATCGACGACCCCGAGCGGACGGTTGCGGTCGGAGGCACGATCCGGATCGCCAACGGATCGCGTATCGAAAGCGGTCGCGTCAAGGAAGTGCACCTGCCGACAAGGCTTCTGCCGCTGTTCCAGGTTGTCGAATATCTGCGCGCCTTCCTGATGGCCCGCCTGGCCTGGAGCCGGATCAACACGCTGATGTTGGTGTCCGGCGCCTTTGGCGTGTTCCGCCGCGCCGAGGTCGTCGCCGTCGGTGGATTTACCAAGGGATCGATGGGCGAGGACCTCGACCTCATCATCAAGCTCCACCGCCACCTGATCGATGCGGGCCGGAAATACCGGATACAGTTCATTCCCGAGCCCGTGTGCTGGACCGAGGCGCCGGAATCGCTCAGCGTCCTGGCGCGGCAGCGATCGCGCTGGCAGCGCGGCGCCCTGGAGGCGTTCTTCCGCTACCGCACCATGTGCTTCAATCCACGCTACGGCCGCGTCGGCTTCCTCGGCTTCGGCCACATGTTTGTCGTCGATGTGGTCGGGCCGATCGCCGAGGTGCTCGGCTACATCCTGATGCCGACCTTCTGGCTGCTGGGCATCCTGTCGCCGGAATATCTTCTGGCCTTCACCGCCCTCGTCTTCACCTATGGCGTATGCATCAGCGTCTGTTCGCTGATCCTCGAGGAGGCGGAACTGCAGCGTTTTCCCCGGGCACGGGATCTCGCAATCCTGACGGTTACCGCCGTCGTCGAGAATTTCGGCTATCGCCAGATCAACAATTTCTGGCGTGTGAAAGGCTATTGGCAATATCTGCGGGCTGACCAGAGCTGGGGCGAGATGACGCGTACGGGCCTGTCAGGCACGAAGAAGTAGCCGGGCCCGCAGGTCACGGGGTCAGGCGCTCGAGTTCCGCAATCAGCGCCCCCAGCGCACCACTGACATCCTTCGGTTCGATCGCATCGTCTGCGGTCAACAGGATCTCGAGCCGGGATGCCAGCACGCTGACGTCGGGAAAGCCGAAGGTTCCCCCCGCACCGGCGAGCGAATGCGCGATCTTCAGCAACTGGCCGTCGGCCGTCGCCGCCGTCAGGGCTTCACCGCCCGACAAGAACAGGCGCAGCGCCGCCAGCTGATCGCGACTGCGATCGACGAAACGCGCGCGCAAGGGGAAAAATGGATCGTTCAAGGGCCCAGTCCGGTGATCGCCCGATTGTCTATCACGAGCCGTAGGGAGTCGATATCCATCGACGCCGGCGATGACGTTGCGAGCCGGTGCAGGCTGCGCGCTCTGCGTGTCGGCTTCCTGTGATGGCCGTCTGAGGTGTTCCTGCCCCTGTCCATGCTGCTGGCGCGCGCCGGCACCGGTATTGCAGACACGATGACGACGGTGTTCGGTCTTGTCTGGGCGCTGATCTTTGCGCTGTTTCCGCTGTTTAACCGCGACCGTATGCGCATCGGCGACCTGCTCGCCGGCACCTGGGTCATCGAGACGCCGAAGCAGGGGCTGGCCGAGGATCTGGCCCAGAGGTCAGTTTCGAAAGACAATGACTTCCAATTTACGGCCGCTCAACTGGATGTCTACGGGATCGCCGAGCTTCATAAGCTGGAGGAAATTCTGCGCGGCGCTAACGAGGCGGCACAGAGCACCGTTGCAAGGGCAATCATGGACAAGACTGGCTTTCGGCATCGTGATGTCAGTCCAAAGCCTTTCCTCACAGCCTATTATAGCCAATTGAGAGCACATCTTGAGCGCAAGCTGCTTCTGGGCAAGCGCCAGATCGACAAACACGACGCTTGAAGGAATGCGCTACTCCGGTCACGCAAAGGTTCGACTGCGACGGATGGCGCCAAGCCAGCCAGGGCGATCCCCCTCGCCTTCCGAGCCTGCCAGATCGATGTTTCGATTGTTGGCATTCAGGAATCCGGACAATCGCGTCGACCCGCTTTCTTCGGGACTCCCGGAGTTGGGCTTCAGCCGGCAGGAGGCGTTTCAGCTTGTGGGCAGCTGCTGCGGCTGGCCCGCCCCGCCACGCCGATGCGCGCTTGGCGGGGTTGCGTTGAAGCGGCCCCAGGCGCGGCGCAACTGCCGGCTCGAGCTGTAGCCGACGCGCTCGGCCACGCGCTCGATGTCGAGCCGCGTCTCGTTCAGAAGCTGCTGCGCCAGCGCCACCCGCAGCCGGTTGAGATAGTCGGGAATGCTCATGCCGGCCTGGTCGTTGAACAGGCGGCTGAGGTGGCGGGGGCTCGATATGGCGATGTCGGCCAGGGCCGCGAGCGACCAGTCCCGCGCCGGATCGGCCGTGATCGCATCCTGCACCCGGTGGATGGCCGCGTGGATGTGGTTTCGTCCTTCGAGCCAGGGCGACAGCTGCGGCTCGCTGCCGAGGCGCCTGATATAGACGACCAGCGACTTTGCCACCGCCGCCGAGACGGCCGGATTGGTCAGCCGGCCGATGATGTGCAGCATCAGGTCGATGCCGGCGGTGATGCCGGCGCTGGTGTAGCGGTCGCCGTCCTCGACATAGAGCCGGTTCTCCAGCACCCGGGCCAAAGGCGCCAGGCGGGCGAGACGGTCGCAATCGCTGAAATGCGTGGTGCATCTGACCCCGTCGAGCAGCCCGGCTTTGCCGGCCAGAAGCGCGCCCGAGCAGATCGATACCAGAAGAATGCCGGGTCTTATGCTGCGCCTGAGCCAGCGCACAAGTTCGTCCGAGCCCTGACCGGCCGCCTCGACCGGCTGGCTGGCATCCATCGGCTCATCGGTGTCGCCCGACACCACGACCATGGCATCCGGCTCGATGGTCTCGGGCAGCGGCGAGATGCCTGAAATGCGCAAGCCTATCGAGCTGGTCACCTCCGGCAAGGCGCCGATATAGGTAACGTCGAACCGCACATCCTTTTGCATCAGGTTGGCATAACGCAGGGCCTCCATCGGCCCCGCGACATCGAGCAGAAGCGTGCGCGCCGGCATCACCACATAGGTCGGAATCCGGCGCGGCGCGGTCATGCTGCGGCTGCCCTCGCCTCGTCGCCCTCCGCCCCGTAAGCAAGCGCCTCGGCAATGGTGCAGACGCGAGCGAAACGGCCGTCGAGCACGGCCGCCGTGCGCACCTTCAGCTCTTCGGGCGTCCAGGTCTTTCCGGTCGCATCGGTCAGCGGCATGGTGTGGGTCGCCTCGGTGACATAGTCGACCTGCCAGCCGAGATCCGAGCCATGGCGGGTGGTCGTCTCGCAGCACTGTTCGCTGCGGATGCCCGAAATGACGAGGCGGCGGATGCCGTTCTCGATCAGGAACACTTCAAGCGGCGAGCCGACGAAGGCGGAATGCCTGAACTTGTGGAACTCGAGATCGGGCTTGTCGAGCCTGAGTTCGGCCAGCGGCCGGACGAAACCGGAAGCGACCGAAAAAATGCCCTCGGGCTCGGCATGCAACACCCGCACGATCTTCCAGCCCTTCTTGACCGCGCCGTCGATAAGCGCCTGCTGGTTGATGAGATAGGTCGGGCTGTCGACCTCGTGCCAGCTGGCGCGCTGGCGGAAACTTTCCTGGGCATCGATGACGAGCAATGCGGTATCGGTCATTTCAGGACACTCCGTGAACCATGATATCAGTCATCCTAGGCCTCGTGTCCAGCCGCGCCAGCCATGCCAAGGACAAGGAGCGGACAAAAAAGGACAATCATGCGATGGCCGGATCAGGCTGCCGGACCGAACCGATTGCCTACGGCCGGAGCTCAGACAGATGTCGACGGGACCCTTGCCGCTCCGTGCCCGGAAAGGAAAATCGAACAGCCAGACAGAAATACCCGTTGGACCGGAAATTTCCCTGCTTCTAGCCTGACCAGAGAACAAAAACAGTCAGAGCAATGGGGAACGAAAACATGAAACTGGCAAACCTCACCTCCGTCCTGGCGCTTGCCGCGGCATCGATGACATCAGGCGGCATCGACATGGCCCAGGCCGCCGACATCACCGTCATGGGGTATCGCGGTGCCTTTCAGGACAATTACCAGAAGACGGTCATCGAGCCGTTCAACGCGGCGCATCCCGACATCAAGGTGACGTTCTTCGGCGTCCAGAATGCCGCGACGTCGCTCGGCAACATGCGTGCCCAGAAGGACGCGCCGCAGGCAAATGCCGTGATCTACGACCTGTCGGTGGCAAAGATCGCTTCGGAAGAAGGCCTCGTTGCCAAGCTAGATACCACGAAGATCAGCAACTATGCCGATCTCGCCGATATCGGCAAGGAACTCGGCGGCGCCGCCATTCCCCTGACCTACGATACGCTGTCGCTGATCTACAACCGCGACACCTACAAGGACAATGCGCCCACAAGCTGGGAGGCGCTGTGGGACCCGGCGCAAAAGGGCAAGGTGATCATCCCGGCACAGGGCGGCGGCGATATCCAGGCAATCCTTCTGACCATCATCGCCAACCGTCTTGCCGGCCAGGACGACTACAAGCTGTCCATCGAGCCGGGCGTCAAGAAGCTGGTGGAGCTCGCCCCGGCGGTGCAGACCTGGGAGCCCAAGCCCGACGCCTACACTTTGGTGGCAAACGGCACCGCGACCGTCTCGATCGGCTACAATGCGCGGTCGCAGTTCTTCCGCGACCAGACCGAAGGCCGCATGCAGTCGGTCGGTCCCGTCGAAGGCACCGCATCGCAGATCAACGTGATCAGCGCGATCGCCAATGCGCCCGATCAGGATGCGACGGAAACATTCATCAACTACACGCTCGACCCTGAGGTCCAGGCACGCTTTGCCAAGGCGATGTTCTATGCCCCGACCAACACCAAGGCCGAGGTCGATGAAGAGACGCGCAAGCGTATCCCGCTGATGAACGCCGATCAGCAGAAGAAGCTGATCCCCGTCGACTGGATGAGCATCGGCGCCATGCGCGACGACCTCCTGTCGCCCTGGCGGCGCCAGATCATCCCGGCAAGCCGCTGACATCGACGCCGGAGCGGGCATGGCGTTTCATGCCCGCTTTGCCGGTCGGCCCGTGCGGACCGCTTCAACCAGATGAAACATAGGTAAGCTCATGCAAACGCTGGCCATGCGCGAGGACGCGCGCCCGACCGTCATTCCGCAAACCGAGCCGAAAGTCGACGACGCTTTCCTGCAACTGCGCGGCCTGACCAAACGCTACGAGTCCGGCTTCACCGCCGTCGACAGGCTCGATCTCGCCCTGCCCAAAGGCAAGCTTCTCGGCCTTCTCGGACCCTCCGGCTGCGGCAAGACGACGGCGCTGCGCATGATCGCCGGCCTTGCCCCGGTCTCGTCAGGAGAAATCCTGATCGGCGGCGACGACATTGCCCGGCGCGCGCCGCACAAACGCGACATCGGCCTCGTCTTCCAGAGCTACGCCTTGTTCCCGCACATGACCGTTGCCGAAAACATCGCCTTCGGCCTCGACATGCGCGGCGTCTCACGCCAGGAGGCACGCAGCCGCGTCGAGGAGGCGCTCGAAATGGTGCGCCTGCCCGGCTATGGCAGCCGCAAGCCCAAGGAGATGTCGGGCGGCCAGCAGCAGCGTGTCGCACTCGCACGCGCGCTGGTCATCCGGCCACGCATTCTTCTCCTCGACGAACCGCTGTCCAACCTGGATGCCAAGCTGCGCGACGACATGCGCATCGAAATCCGGGAAATCCAGAAGCGCCTGTCGATCACCACCGTGTTCGTCACCCACGATCAGGTCGAGGCGCTGACCATGTGCGACATCGTCGGCGTCATGTCCGGCGGCAGGCTGGCGCAGCTCGGCACACCCAAGGACATCTATGAAAAGCCGGCCTCGCTTTTCGTCGCCGAATTCGTCGGCCGCGCCAATGTCATCGAGTGCGAGATCGTCGGCCGCGACCAGGCGCGCATCGGCGACCAGGTCTATCGCAGCGACACCAGGGGCCTGAGCAGCGGCAAGGCCAAGGCCGCCATCCGCCCGCATCGCATCAGCCTGACGCCGGATCGCGATCGTGCGCTTGTCAGCAACGCGACCAACAGTTCACGCGGACGCATCGCCCGCATCACCTATATCGGCGACATCGTGCAATACGAGGTCGAAATCAGCGGCGCCATGCTCAAGGTCGAGGTGCCGACCGCCAGCGCCGGCTACGGCTTCGATACGGACGACATGCTGCTCTGCGAATGGAAGCCGCAGGACATGCTGGTTTTCGGGAGCTAGGCCGTCATGAGCGCCATCACCCACATGCCGGCCGACATTGCTGCGGCCGCAACCGCGCCCAAACGGCGCTTTCCGCTGACAATCCTGCTTCTGCTCGTGCCGATGGCCGTGGTCAATCTCGCCGCCTTCGTGCTGCCGGTGCTGCGTCTTGGTCAGATTTCGTTCCTGGAAAGCCGCTCGGGCGGTGTTCTGACCGATGTCTATACGTTCGGGAATTATCTCGACTTCTTCACCGACAGCTTCAATTTCGGGCTTGTCATCAATTCGCTGTGGATCAGCTTCGCCGTCACCATCGCCACGCTGGTCTGCGCTTATCCGATCGCGCTGTTCCTGCACCGTGTATCGCCGGTCTGGCGCAATGTGCTTTTTGTCATCACCGTGTCGCCGCTGCTGGTCTCCAGCGTGGTGCGCACCTATGGCTGGATGGTGCTTCTGGGCGACCAGGGGCTGATCAACGGCTCGCTGCTGTCGATGGGGCTGATCGCCGAACCTATCCGGCTCATCAACAACACGCTCGGCGTCTTCATCGGCCTGGTGGAAATCCTGATCCCCTACATGGCGCTGGCCCTGATCGCCGGATTCGGCAAACTGGACCAGAGCCTGGAAGAAGCGGCAGCCTCGCTCGGCGCCAACGCCTTCACCCGTTTCCGCCGCATCGTCTTTCCGTTGACGCTGCCGGGGGTGGCGCTGGGCTGCCTGCTTTGCTTCGTGCTGGCGATCAGCTCGTTCATCACGCCGAAACTTCTCGGCGGCGGGCGTGTCTTCCTCTTGGCGACCGAAATCTTCGATCAGGCCATCATCCAGCTCGAATGGCCGCGGGCCGCGGCCACGTCGGTCATCGTGCTGATCATCTTCGGCTTTGCGCTCGCGGTCTATTCGCGGGTCGTGCGCCGGTTCGATTGAGGGAGATTGACCATGATCGGCAGAATAAGCCTTCCTTTCCGCATCCTCGTCATCTTGCTCTATCTGTTCCTGCTGGCGCCCATTCTGGTGGTCCTGCCGCTGTCGTTCAGCAATGACAGCTACCTGACCTTTCCACCCGAGAGCTGGGGCGTGCGCTGGTATGTTGCGATGTTCCAGCATTCCGGGCTGATCAACGCCTTCTGGCTCAGCCTGGGCATCGCCTCGGTGGTCACAGCCCTGTCGCTGGCCGTCGGCATTCCCGCCGCCTATGCGATCGGCCGGCATGAATTCCGCGGCAAGGAGTTCGTGCTCAGCCTGTTCACGGCGCCGCTTCTCCTGCCCTCCATCGTCCTTGGCCTGGCGATCCTGCTCGTCTTCGTGCAGGCAAGGCTGCTTGGCACCGTCACCGGCCTGATCATCGCCCATCTGATCGTCACCACGCCTTACGTGATCCGCATCGTCATCACCTCGCTGTCGACGCTGCCGCCCTCGGTGGAAGAAGCAGCGACGATGCTCGGCGCCTCGCCTTTGACCGTCTTCCGGCGGATCACCCTGCCCCTGATGGCTCCGGGCATCGTGGCAAGCGCTGCCCTGTCCTTCCTTTTGTCGTTCGACGAGGTGGTGATCTCGCTCTTCATCACCGGTCCGCGGCTGACGACGCTGCCCGTCGAGATCTTCAACTATGTCGAAAGCCAGACCGATCCGATGACGGCGGCCATCTCGGTGGTTCTGGTCACGGCGACGCTGCTGATCATCATGCTGATCGAGCGCACGCTCGGCCTGTCCAGGACCATCGGCAAATAACGCTCTTTCCACCGGCGGCGCGCCGCCGGTGGGCAATCATCCCCCCGAAGGAAATGAAAGTCATGGACAATATCGCGCTCTGGATGTCGCAGCCGCATTACGGCTATCTCGAAATCGCGCGCACATGCGGGGTCAAGTCGCTGGTTCTGGAGCTCGAGCACGGCACCTTCGACCTGGCCTCGCTCGATCAGTTCCTCGCCTACACCAAGGCGATCGGCATGCCGACGCTGACCAAGATCATCGCTCCGAACGCCGAGTCCATCCAGCAGGCGCTGGATTTCGGCTCGGACGGCGTCATCGTTCCGCATGTGCTCGGGGTCGACCATGCCCGCGAGGTCACCCGCGCCGCCAAATATCCGCTGACCGGAACGCGCTCCTACGCCGGCGGCCGCGTCTTCGGTTACGCACGACCGGCGTCGAACGCCTTCGAAGCCGAAAACATCAGGACAAAGTGCTTTGCCATGATCGAAACTGCGGAAAGCCTGGAAGACGTCGAAAAGATCATCGCGCTCGACACTGTCGACGGCCTTTTCCCGGGTCCCTCCGATCTCGCTCTGGCGCGCGGCCGCGGCGCCTATGCCTTCAACGATGCCGACCGTGCCGATCTCAGGCGCGTTGCGGCAGCAGCGCGCAGCGCAGGCAAGAGCTGGGTGATGCCGGCCTGGACCTCAGCCGAACGCCAGTTTGCCCTCGACGAAGGGGCCGATCTGCTCGTCGTCGCCACCCAGACCATGACGCTGCGGGCCGGCATCATGGCCACCATCCACGCGCTCAGGGACGAAAGCATCGTCGCCTGAAGATCCGTCAATCCGAACAGGGAGAGTTATCGTGAAAATCAGTCTGATCCAGACAAATCCGCAGAAGGACCGCGCCCAGAACCTGCGCGACATCGGCGACCTGATGCTCGATGCCGTCAGGACCGACAAGCCCGACCTCATCGTCCTGCCCGAATATTTCGAATATTACGGCGGCAGCATCGAGGAAAAGCTGGCGGCAGCCGAAGCCGCCCCCGGCGGGGCAGCATACAACATGGCGAGCGCCTTTGCCCGCGAGCATGGCGTCTATGTGCATGCCGGCACGATCATGGAGAAGGTCGAGGGCGAGGACCGGATCTACAACACCAGCTTCGTCTTCGACCGCCAGGGCAGACAGGTCGCCGCCTATCGCAAGATCCACATGTTCGACATCGTCGCCCCCGACGGCACGGCCTACAAGGAATCGGCGTCGGTGAAGCCCGGCGAAGACATCGTCACCTACGACATCGACGGGGTGAAGGTCGGCTGCGCCATCTGCTACGACATCCGCTTCTTCGAGCTCTTCCTCCAGCTTGAAAAGGCCGGCTGCGACATCATCGTGCTTCCCGCGGCCTTCACCCTGCAGACCGGCAAGGACCACTGGGAGGTGCTGGCGCGCGCCCGCGCCATCGAAACGCAGACCTATTTCGTCGCCTGCGGACAGACGGGCGCAACGGTCTTCGGCAATGAGAAGCGTCATTGCTGGGGTCACTCGCTGGTCTGCGACCCGTGGGGCCATGTCGTGGCGAAAGCATCCGACGGGGTCGGCTTCGTCACCGCCCGCGTCGACCCGGCACAGATCAAGCGCGCCCGCACGCTGATCCCCATGACCCAGCATCGCCGTCTCGCCTGCGCCTAGTCGAGGAAAAGCGTGCAGCGCCTTTCCGTCAGGAATTACGCAAAAACAACAAGATAGAGAGTTTCCGCGCTTAGAGGAGGCGGAAACGCGCTCAGAAAGGGCCTTACCATGTACATTATCAAGGACATGCCCGAGCAGGTGCCCCAGGCCGACCTCGATCTGCTTGCCGATGTCGAGACGGCGACCGTCGGTCACTGGCGGCTGTTCGGCTTCATGGACCGGGGCATCCAGCCGCTTCTGCCGAAGCGGCGGGTCGTCGGAACGGCGGTGACGCTGGCGATTTCCGGCTCGGACTCGACGCTGCTTCATCACGCGACAGGCCTGCTGCGCCCGGGCGACATACTGGTCGTCGATCGGCTCGGCGACGACAAATATGCCTGCTGGGGCGGCGGCGTCACCGTTGCCGCGAAAGCTGCGGGCGCCGTCGCCGGCATCGTCGACGGGCCATGCACCGATCTCACGGAGATCGAGGAGTCGGATTTTCCGATGTGGTCGCGCGGGCTCTCGCCCATCACCACGCGCCTCTACGATCTCGGCGGCGGGCTGAACATCCCGGTGTCCTGCGGCGGTGCGGTCGTCATGCCGGGCGACGCCATCCTTGCCGACGAAAGCGGCGTGCTGGTCATCCCGCGCAACGAGGTCAGGGCGGTCGCCGAGAAGGCGCTCGGCATGCAGGACGGCGGCAAGAAGCGTGAGGCGAGCGTCCGCGACCGGGTCCAGAAACTCGGCGACATGTCGGGCGCCAGCGCCAAGGTCCTTGCCAGGCTCAGCGCCTGACAGGCCAACATCAGTGGGGGCCAACGTCCGTAGCGGGCGGCGACATGCGTCGCCGCCGGCATGTCTTCGCGCCGACATAGTTTAGGGAGTGCGCAAATTTCCAGCGGCGCTGATTGCCTCGTCGCGACCGCTGGCTAAAATGCGGGGGCGCCCGCGAAGCGGCAGCACATGCTGCATCAGATGCTTCGCCGAAACCAGCCGAGGTCGACAATGAAGGCATTCCGGAGCTCGCAGAGCCGGTGAACATTCGTTTCCTGGAGACCGTCATCTGGTTGGCGGAACTGAGAAATTTCCGCATCACCGCCGAGCGGATGAACATGACGCCGGCGGCCATTTCCAACCGCGTCTCGGCCATGGAACAGGAGCTTGGTTTCCGGATCTTCGACCGCGACGCCCGCGACGTCAGACTGACCGAGGAGGGCGCGCACTTCGTCACCGGCGCCCGCGACATCGTCAGTCGCTACAACGCGCTTCTGCAGGATCTGGGACCGAAAGACGAACTCGAGGGCACGGTCCGCATCGGCGTGTTGCCCAGCATGGCGCTGGTGGTGCTGCGCGGCATCATGGAAACGCTGCGCGAACGCTCGCCGCGCCTGCGCGTTTCGGTTTCGACCGATTCCTCCTCGGTCCTTCTGCAACGTCTCGAAAATCGTGAACTCGACATCATCCTGGGCTTCCCGGGGCCGAACATGTCGAAGCTGAACGTCTCGGACCTTTGCGATCTCAGCATGTTCTGGGTGTCTTCCCCGGCCCTGCTGCAAGGCGCGCCCAACCAGCCGATGGGGCGCAGCGACCTGTTGCGCTACCCGATCATTTCTTATGAGAGGGGCACCTACAACCACGGCAAGCTGCTCGCCTATCTCGGCGGCCTGGACGCCCAGAGTGCGGTGCTGCACTATTCCAACTCGCTGTCGACGACGATCAGCATGATCGCCAATGGTCTGGGCATCGCGGTGCTGCCGCCCATCGTCATCCAGAACGAGCTGCGAAGCGGCGCCCTGCACGTGCTCAACGTCCAGCCGGCCTTTCCCGTCACGCGCTACAGCGTCGTCTATCTGGAGGCCGCATCGTCGCGGCTCTGCTCGTTGATCGCCTCGATTGCCCGCGACGTGGTCGGCAAGGTCTGCACGCTCTACGACCGATCGCTCATCCAGCAGATCGAGGCCTATTGAGGCCAAAGCCATGTCCGGACACACGGCCAGCCATGATGTGCGCAATCCCGGGGCATGTTGCGGACGAGGAGCGGACAAGACAGGACAATCATCACGCTTGCCGCCGTCACCCTGCCCGGTTGCGGCGCGCGGGGGTCAGCAGGCGAAACGCCCTGTGGTCGATCGCCGCGAGCGCGACGCATCGCTCCAGATCGGCGAAGCTGACCCCTCTCCCAAAAGGACGAGCCGCGCTGCTTAGAACGTGAACCACAGTGCTGGAGGATAGGACGGGGTTTGGCCGGTTTTATCGGCCGGTTGTGTTGCGTCGAATGCGGGCCTGACCGATCCGGTGGGCTTTTGGTCGAGAGCCGGCGGGCTTTGCTCTGTTGTGACCGCCTTCTTTTTGACCACAACCATTTTCGTCTCCGCCTGTACCGCATGCGAAAGTACAAGCAACGCAAGAAGTGCAGGCAACGCAAGAAGTGCAGGCAATGCAAGAAGTGCAGATAGCGCACGTTTCATGATCAGCCCTCCGTAAGCGAACTGATAGTTGCGGTTGTTGTCATATGTCGGCTGCCGGCAACCTCAGGGATAGCTGCGCTGCTGAGCGCGACCGGCCTAAGTTAACGCCACGTTAAGGCTGCGTTCTATGCGGAATACGAAAGAGCAGGACAGATCGCGCAAACATCGCGAAAGCGGCAAGACGCCCATGGGCCTGCGTGGCGCCTTGATCACCGGCCGCGTCGTCGATGTCCTGAATCGCGACGCAAGGCGTCGCGCGGGGCCTCGCCGAATGCCGCCCTGTAGTCCTGCGCGAAGCGGCTGGGATTGGTGAAGCCGAACCGCAGGGCAAGGTCGGTGACCGTGCCCGCGACGTCACCGGTCCGAAGCGCGTCGCGCACCGCGACGAGGCGAGCGAGGCGGATCGCTGCCAGCGGCGTCGTCTCGCGGAACCGCCGGAAGCCAAGTTGCAGGCTGCGCACACTGCACCCCGCCGCCGCCGCCACCTCGTGCAGCGCGATGGGCTCTTCGACATGGGCGTGGATATAGGCCTCCGCCCGCCGTATGATTCCCGGGATAGCGGGGCTGCCTGCCCGAGCAAGATGATCCGAATGGTTGTGAGGGACTGCGCGCAGGAGCGTGTAGAGCATGAGGTCGATGAAGGAACGGCTGGCGAGCTCGCTGCCGGCAAAGGGTGTCGGCGCGCGAAGCTCCTCCACCATCAGCTCCATGAGGCGCCTCAGGCTCTGCGCCGGCACCGCCCCCCAGTCGAAGACCGGCTCGAAGGCGATGTCTTTCGTCACGGGCCCACCCAGCAACGCCGCCAATCGCTGGTTCAGGCTCGTCGCAGGAATCCAGACCGAAAGCCGCTCGTGGCTACCCGTCGCCTGCAGCGTCGTTCCGGGCTCTCCGCGGTATACCAGGCCCACGCTGCGGCCGATCCCAGGCACTGTGCGAGCGCCCAGCGCGCCGCCGAACTTCAAGGCGCCCCTGCTCACGGCGGTGAGGCAGTAGTCGGGTATGCCGGATCCGGTGACGGTCAGCGTCGCGGCGAGCCGATCCGCAATGTAGGCGACATCAAGATCGCCGACCCCGCTCGCGCCCCGGACCGAGAAGAATTGCGGGGTCCGGTCGGTCCCGATCCCTTCCTCGATCTTATAGCGCAACTGCTTGAAATGAGGCTTGAGGAAGTGCGGCTGCAGCCGCGGCCAATACCCGCCGCCTTCCAGATCCTGCAGGTCGCCTATGCGCGCGAGCCTGAACCCTTCCGGCTCCTCGCCAACAGGCAAAGCAGGATTGTTCGGATCGGTCCCAGCTTGCATTGCCACCGAAATCGGTTCGAGCGCGGATCGGTTGCTGATGACAGGATCCCGATGTCAGCAAACCGAAGTGCGACAACTCTATTACAGAGCCAGCTAAATTGCCATTGATGAGGGTAAGCTAATCCTCGTCCGCCGCGATGACGGCGATGAGGCAGGTGCGCCGCCGTTCCATTGGAATAGGTTGCGGAATAGGTTGCGATCGAGAAGGCGGGCCGCCGGGCGCTCTCCTGCCGCTCCGGCTTCATGTGCCCATGACCGGCAAACGCATGCCTGTCGATGTCGATCGGACTGTCTGGATCCGGGTCAGATCTGCTGCCAGGCTACGCCAGAAAATCGTCGACGATCATCTCCGCAACTTTCACGAAGCGCGTCGCCGCACCGCCAGGCCCAGCACTTCGCCAGTTGGTCCGCGCGCCCTCAACCAGAAGCGTCAGCGCATCGACCAGAAGATCGGCGTCGGCGGCACCCGCAGCTTCGCAGAGCTCGATCAGGCGCTCCCGGTAAAGGTTGCGAAGGTCCTCGACGAACTGCCGCGCCGGATGGTCGACCTCGACCAGCTGGGCTGCGGCATCGAGAAGCTCGCAATTGCAATGTTCGACGGTGACGAATTCACCGGCGCAGCGGACCCAGTCGCGCAGCTGCGCCTTGGGATCATCAGGATTGGCGGCCTTGATGCCCTCCCAGAAGGCGTCGGCTTCGCTTGCTGCCTCCTTGAGGCAGACAAACACCAGATCGTCCTTCGAGCCGAAGTGGCGGTAGAGCGTCATCTTGTTGCTCTCGGCCGCCTCGGCGATGGCATCGACACCAATGCCCTTGATGCCGTGCTTTCGAAACAGGTCGCGCGCGGCGTCGATGATCCGTTCTCTCGGGGGACATCTGACAGCAATTGTCATCAACGTTTCCTCGCTTCCAATCTTGTCGCTGGAACGCCCTTGACAATGTTACCGAACCGTAACATTTATCCTGTTACTAGATAGTAACATCCACCTTCTGAAGTCAATATCGGGTTGTTCAATAGCGGCGCACGCTTGCGTGTGCCGCAACGGTTTTTCGTTGCCATCTCCCAGGGCAGCCATCGACCATCACGAGCCGCCTCGGAGAGAGCCATCATGGTCAACTTCTTCATCCTGCGGCCGATCTTCGCTTCGGCGATCGCCATCATCATGGTGCTGGCAGGCGCCATTTCCTATTTCCTCCTGCCCGTCTCGCAGTTTCCCGACATCACCCCGCCCCAGATCGTGGTTGCCGCCAACTATCCCGGCGCCAGCGCCCAGGTGGTGGCCGATACGGTGACGACGCCGCTCGAGCAGCAGCTGAACGGCGTGCCCGGCATGCTCTACATGTCGTCGACGAGCTCGAACGACGGCTCGGCGCGCATCACCATCTCGTTCCAGGTCGGTTATGACGTCGACATCGCCGCCATGGACGTCCAGAACCGCGTCTCGCAGGCGGCCCCCTCTTTGCCTGCCCTGGTCAACCAGGCCGGCGTGACCGTCATCAAGCAGAACCCGAACTTCAACGTGCTGGTCAATCTCAGCTCGCCGGACAAGTCGGTCGATTTCACCACTTTGTCGAACTACGCCTATCTGCAGATCCTCGACCCGATCAAACGGCTGCCCGGCGTCGGCGACGTCCAGTTCTTCGGCGAGCGCCGTTATTCCATGCGCGTCTGGCTCGACCCCGACAAGATGGCGAGCCTCGGCGTCACCGCCGTCGATGTCCAGAACGTCATCCAGGAGCAGAACATCCAGGTCGCGGCCGGCAAGATCGGCCAGTCGCCGGCGCCATCGGGAACGCCGTTCGAGATGCAGGTCAGTGCTGTCGGTCGCCTCAGCGACCCCGAGCAGTTCGGCGAGATCATCCTGCGCGTCGATCCTGAAACCCATGCCGCGATCCACCTGCGCGACGTGGCGCGTATCGAGCTCGGCGCGCTCTCCTACTCCTCGTCCTTCAGCCTCGACGGCGAAGACAGCGTCGTGCTCGCGGTGCTTCAGGCCCCGGGCTCCAACGCGCTCGACCTGCAGAGCAACGTCAAGGCCAAGATGGACGAGCTGTCGAAGCGCTTTCCCTCGGGCATGTCCTACAACATGTTCTACGACACCACCCGCTTCGTCTCCGCCGCCATGGACGACGTGGTCAAGACGCTGGTCGAAGCGCTGCTGCTCGTCGTTTTTGTCGTCTTCATCTTCCTGCAGAGCTGGCGCGCCACCATCATCCCGATCATCGCCATTCCGGTGTCGTTGATCGCCACCTTGACGGTGATGTATCTGCTCGGCTTCTCGCTCAACATGCTGTCGCTGCTCGGCATGGTGCTGGCCATCGGCCTTGTCGTCGACGACGCCATCGTCGTCGTCGAGAACGTCGAGCGCCAGCTCGAAGACGGCCATCCGCCGCTGGAGGCGACAAAGATCGCGATGAAGGAGGTCACCGGCCCGATCATCGCAACCACAGGCGTATTGCTCGCCGTCTTCGTCCCCGTCGCTTTCATCCCTGGCGTCGCCGGCCAGCTCTACAACCAGTTCGCGCTGACGGTTGCGATCTCCTTTGCCATCTCGGCCTTCAATTCGCTGACGCTCAGCCCGGCCTTGAGTGCGGTGTTCCTGCGCCATCGCGGCGCGCCGAAATTCATCCTGTTCCGCTGGTTCAATGCCGGCTTCCACTGGATGTCGAACGCCTATGCCGGCAGCATTCGCAGTTTCGTCAGATGGCGCTGGGCGTTCATGGGGCTGTTCGCGCTCGCTCTCGCCGCCACCTACGCCTTGTCCCAGCGCATTCCCTCCACCTTCCTGCCCGTCGAAGACCAGGGCTACTTCTTCGTCGTCCTGCAATTGCCCGACGGGGCCTCGGTGGAACGCACGGCAGCCGTGGCCAAGAAGTCGGAAGAGATCCTCCGCGCCCTGCCCGGCGTCGAAACCGTCGGCTCCGTCGTCGGCTTTTCCTTCCTCACCTTCGCCAACCAGTCGAATGCCGGTGTCCAGTTCGCCGTGCTCAAGCCCTGGGACGAGCGCGGGCCCGGCGAAAGTGCGACCGCGCTCAAGAACATCGCCCAGGGCAAGCTGATCCAGATTCCCGAAGCGCTGGTTTTGGCCTTCGACCCGCCCTCCATTCAGGGTCTGGGTGCGACGGGCGGCTTCGAGTTTCAGGTCGAGGACCTGACAGGCCGCGGTGCGGTCGCCCTCGACGAGGCGACGCAGGCACTGCTTGCCGAGGCCCGCAAGCAGCCGGAGCTGAACCCGTTCACTCTGTTCACGACCTTCAGCACCTCGACGCCGCAATATTCCTACGACCTCGACCGCAACAAGGCGAAGCTGCTCGGGCTCAACCTGCCCGACATCTTCTCGACGCTGCAGATCTATCTCGGCTCGCTTTATGTCAACGATTTCAACCTGTTCGGTCGCACCTTCCGCGTCACCCTTCAGGCCGAACAGCAGGCGCGCGCTGAGGCCACCGACATTTCGCGCCTGTATGTCCGCAGCACTACAGGCGACATGGTGCCGCTCAGCACGCTGGGCGCGCTGAAGGCGGTTTCGGGACCGGAAACGGTTACCCACTACAACAATTACCCCTCCGCACTCGTCAATGGTGCGGCCGCCCAAGGCTTCAGTTCGAGCCAGGCGGTCGCCGCCATGGAGCGTGTCGCGGCAACCGCCCTGCCCCGCGACTTCGCCTTCGAATGGACCGGCATCACCTATCAGGAGATCCGGGCCGGCTCGATCGCCAACCTCGTCTTCGGTCTCGCGATCGTCTTCTGCTTCCTGGTTTTGGCCATGCAGTATGAAAGCTGGTCGATGCCCTTCGTCGTGCTGCTCGCCGTGCCGCTCGCCCTGCTCGGCGCCCTGCTGGCGATCTGGCTGCGGGGCCTGCAGATCGACGTCTATTCGCAGATCGGCTTCGTCATGCTGATCGGCCTCGCCGCCAAGAATGCGATCCTGATCGTCGAGTTCGCCAAACGAAGGCGTGAAGAAGGCGTCGAGATCGTCGCCGCCGCCGTCGAAGCCGCGCGCCTCAGGCTGCGCCCGATCCTGATGACGGCCTTCGCCTTCATCCTGGGTGTCGTGCCGCTGATGCTGGCGTCGGGTGCCGGCGCAGCAAGCCGGCAGTCGATCGGCACCACCGTCTTCGGCGGCATGCTGATCGCCACCGTGCTGACGCTTGCCTTCGTGCCCATCTTCTACGTCGTCCTCGAAACCTGGCGTGAACGTTTCGCGCGGCGCTCGCAGCATCCCCATGTGGTCGAGCCGGCCGAATAATCAGGAGTATCCAGATGCGCATTTTCAAACTCGGCCTGAACACAAGCCTTCTCGCTCTGGCTGTGGCGGGCGGCTACCTGCTTGCTCAACATGGCTGGGGCGTCGGCAGCACGACTGCGGGCGCCGCACCCACTGTACAAGCTCCCCAGGCCATGCCGGTGCCGGTTGTCGGCGTGGTCAAGAAGACAATTCCCATCTATCTCGAATATGCCGCGCGCACCGAAGCCATCCGCAACGTGACTTTGCGCGCCAAGGCGTCGGGCTATCTGCAGGACCAGCCGGCATCCGACGGCGCCGACGTCAAGGAAGGCGACCTGCTCTACAGGATCGAGGCCTCGGACTATCAGGCAGCGCTTGATCAGGCCAAGGCTCAGATCGAGCGCGACCAGGCATCGCTCGAATACCTCAAGTCGAGCCTCACCCGCGGCAACCAGCTCGCCGACAATGGCTATCTGGCCAAGGACGGCTTCGACCAGCGCCGGAGCGCGGTGCGACAGGCTGAAGCTGCGCTCGCCATATCGCGTTCGGCCTTGCGGACAGCCGAGATCAATCTGAAAAACACCGAGATCCGCGCCCCCTTCGCCGGTCGCCTCGGCCGCAACCAGGCACCCGAAGGCACGCTGGTCACAAGTGCTGCCGGCACGCCGCTGAACAATCTCGTCCAGCTCTCGCCGATCTACATCACTTTCAACCCCGGCGAGACCGAACTGGCCGAGATCCAGAAGACCTTTGCCAACGGCACTGTCGACACAGAGGTCATCATCCCCGGCAGCGACAGCAAGCCGCGTGAGGGCAAGCTGACCTTCATCGACAATGCGGTGGAGCGCAACACCGGCACCATCGTCGCCCGCGCCACGATCGACAACCTCGATCTGTCGCTGCTCCCAGGCCAATATGTCCGCATCCGCCTGCACATCAGGGAACTGCCCAACGCGCTGATGGTGCCGCAGACGGCACTCGGCTCCAGCCAGTTCGGCAAATATGTCTATGTCGTCGGCAAGGACAATCTCGTCGAACAGCGCGTCGTCGCCCTCGGCCCCACCGACGGCGACCTGGTGACGCTGACGTCAGGCATCAAGGAAGGCGACAAGATCATCTCCGGCAACCTCCAGAAGATTTTCCCAGGCGCACCGGTGCAGCCGCTCGATGGCGGCGGCAGTTGATCGTGCTGGGTGACGCGCGCGGGAGATGCGGCAGTGGTGGGCGGCTTCGCGCCCTCATTCCAGACGTTCGTGGCATACACTAGCGGACGCAAGCGCGCTGGCAAACATGGACGAATCCCCTGACCGTCAGGCCTAGTTTGGCAGCAGTGACTAGCAGGCAGGTGCTTCTTTTATCAGGTGCCGATCATATATCGACGTGTCGCCAAACCTTGTCGCAATTGCTAGCACGACCGAATTGTACCGCTGGTCGAGGTACGGCCAGCCGTGGTCTGAGCCCCTGATATCTTGGGCGTGAAGAATCCGGAAGCTTGCTTGGGTTTCATCCTGCGGCGAGCGCTTCTTGAGCGTGGAGAGCACCTCAAGCGTGAACTCGGTGATCGTGGGCCTCTGCGTCGTTTCAAGCGCGAGGCAACTGCCGACCAACCTGTCGAGTTGCGCATCCCCAAGGCTGCGGGCCGGACGGCAGCCCTCTTCAAGCCACCGAACCCACATTCTATTCTTCTGCCAACGGTTAAAGACACCCTGGGTGCGATTACGCCACGGTCGCGTCGGCTGGCCGATTGGATGCTCCCCATAAGTCAGGAGCTCGTATGCGATTAGGCCAAGGGACCAGACTGACGTGTGCTGCCCTAGTGGCTCCCTTCTCCACTGCTCTGGCGCCATGTAAGCCTTCGTGCCACCGAACTCGCCGCACTCGTCCGCCAAGTTGGCACTGCCAAAGTCGGCAAGCTTTGGGATGCGCCATACCGACGCGTCAGGGAGGTCGTGGGCTACCCGCTTCAGGTCCTGCACAAATATGTTTTCAGGTTTGAGGTCTTGATGCGCCACAAGTCCTCGCGCGTGGCAGTGAGCGAGCGAGGACGAAAGATAAGCGAGCATCGCCAGACGGCCCTCAAAGTGGAACCTTGGGTCCTCAATCAGCGCGGCCAAGTCGCAGTCCCAGAATCGAAACCAGGCGATTGGGGTGTCGTGCACGAGATCGAAGTCGAACGGCCAGTGGACGAACTGGTGGTAATACATTGCTCGTTGCAGCCGCAGCTCGCGCAGGAATCGTGTTGCCGCCTCCTTCGGCGTGATCGATTTTGCGAGAGGTATCTTAGCGCACGCCTCGACCGTTCCGGCCTCATATCTGAAAATGCTTCCAGCGAAGCCGCCGGTGGCACCCAAATACATCCCAAGACTCCTGCGGCTCTGCAGAATGAGCTGCTGGACTTCGCGCGGCATGTCATGAAAGCTGTATTGGGGGGAGTCAGGCATCCCTTAGTCCTTGAGCTAAGATGAGTCGCGCGGCAAATCGGTTCCCGGGCGCCGTAGGTGCAGGAACGAATCCGAGTCTGTTGGCTTATCCTCGGCGGCTTAGATGAATTCGGACCCCTCGGTCATAGAGGCTGTCGTCACGCGTGCCCGAAAGCAGACATTGTCTTGGTAGCGACGTCACGCCTTTTGCGCGATGGAAGCAGTTATCGTAGGCCGTATGGCGTTTGCACTATAGAACAATCCTACAATAAGACTTTTCTGTGGGTTTTCGAGACTCTCGATAAATGGGGACTATTGGGTGGAGGAAGCGCCAAATGCAAAAGACTTCATTGATCGCGGCCTGCTCCCCGAAAATCTGCCCCCATCTTCACTTCAACGAAGCTTTGGCATCATTTTTCAGGTTCCGGCGCGGCCTATGGGATCACAGGAAAAGCGGTAGGCGATGCGGTAGGCGATCACGCGATCTACAATGCGAGCAAGCGAGGGGGACAGCGGCGCGTATTCGGCGTGCCTCATCCGGCTTTCGCTCGTGACCTTGGGCTGTTTTTTTGAGAAGCATTGGGCTGACCTTGCATCGCTGTTTGACAAATCGGCTGGCTCAGTTTCGAAACCCGTTATGATAAGTGCCGGTAATCGCCATGTCCGCCTGACATCGCATTCTGATCTACCTGAGTTGCGGCTTCGTGCGTTCTCGCGGTTCAAATTCTGCCTTGTGACCGACGTCGCCCGCTTTTTTCCTTCAGTTTACACTCACACGCTACTGTGGGCCATTAATGGTAAGGCGGCCGCCAAAACCGACACCTCCTCCACGTCGGCAGCCGTGTTCGGCAATCATCTTGACTTCATCCTGCGGAACTCACAGTCGAGACAAACTATTGGAATTCCAGTTGGGCCAGACACCTCAAAGATAATTGCTGAAGTGCTGCTATCAGCGGTCGACGACAATTTCCTATCTCGCTACCCCGCTACCGGCCGCCCAACCTACGTTCGACATGTCGATGACTATTGGGTTGCAGGAAACTCGCAAGAAGAGTGCGAACGGCACCTGTTTCACCTTCGGCTGGCACTCCGCGATTTCCAGTTGGACATCAACAAACGCAAGACGAAGATAATTTCAACCAAGCTAGTATTCGCTGATGACTGGCCATTTGAGTTCGACAAGGAACTCATCGAAAGCCGCGGGAGGGTTAACAAGCAGAAGAATGAAACTCTTTCGATCCTAGCAAAAATTACCGAAGTCGCGACAACATCGGGAGATGATGGGATCATCAGACATGCGATACGCCTGATAGATGACAACCGCCTTTGGGATCAGCAATGGGAGCTCCTCCAGCACTTCTTAGCCCAGTGCGCTGTGCGATTTCCACACTCGTTCGACTACGTTGCGCGGGCGATCGCTTGGCAGAAACGGTGAGGTGGCCACACCCGCGCTAGAAGCGGCCTTCGCCCTCAATTCAGACGTAAGAGCAACCTTTGCTTTTACCCCGAAAGCAGACAACCCAATTGACCGAAGACGGTAGCGGCTTCGCGCGTCCATTGTGGCCGCTTAATCCCATCGAAAATTCCAAAGAAGCTGACAACAGAGAATTCGGCGCGCGCAGCTACCCGCTTGCCTGCTTCTTTGAACGTTTCTGGCTGCGCCGGGCCTGAGCCGTGATCATTGTTTCTGGACGAGAAACATCCAGCACAACGACAGCCAGCTTATCCTTCAAACGTGGCGGGACGTCATTCATAAGCATCACATCAAGTGCCTCTGCACTTGATGGGAGCGCTTGCCCATCACTCCGGCCGGGAAGCGGAAATTCGGTGCCGAACCAAAAGATCAGGTAGATCCCAAACCCACCAGCGCCCGCATCGGCCGCATAGCCGGCAAGTTGTTCCAACGGCGCAGACCAGAGCTCCCTATTGTAATGACGCTTCGCCTCAATCGGCAGATTCTTGCCGGCGTGGCTCAGAAGCAGTACGTCGGCCCTGGTATTTTCGCCACGCCGTGCTTCAGGAAGACTGGCGACAATGCCGTATCTCTCAAGCCGAAACCGCAGGAGCTCAAGGAGCCGATCGCGGTCCTCGTTCTCGATCTGGGGTTTAGTTGCAGCCCCGTCCTTGTCCGTGTTCCAAAACCGCTTCCACGGGGTCTCACTGCCGGTCCGCAGCGTCGCTCGGTATCGATCGAGCTCTTCGAGAACCACCGCCGCAAGATCGGCCGGATTTGCTGGAGCGCCGCCGGCCAGCGCCGCGACAAGGTCGCTCACCGGGGGCGCGACATAGAGGTCATCCCGCATCATTCTGGCATGCTCTGCGGCGGCGTGAGCTAGCTGCGGCCTCCAACTTGGATGAATGTCTGAAGCCAGTGACTGTAGAACATCGCCAGCATCGGAGTTTTTGGACGCGCTCAAGCGGCGGATCGCGGCCCTGATGATGCCGCTGACGGCATTCAAGTGACGCCAATCATCGTCGTCGGCTGCATGCGCTTTTCCAAGAACCGCGATCCGGAAGCGATCCAGTAAATCGGGCTGCGGAGACCGTTCGTAGAATGCCTTGGCCAGATCCCCGTTCGGCCGCAACAACACGCCCTGTGCCTCTTGCTCAGAGAGTCCAGCGGAAATAGTTGCCGGATCGAGGGCCAGCGCGACAAAGGTCCAGATTTCCCGCTGTTCATGGCCAAGGTCGGATCGTTGCAGGGCTGATGCGACGAAGTGCGCCAAGTCTTCGGTGCCAAGCAAAGATGCGCCAGTGGCCAGCGCCTGCCGTAGCGCGGGCATCGGCAGGTGCGGTCGGTTCGACAGCAGCCTTTCGAGGCAGGCCGCGACCAGCCCATGCTCCTTGGCGTTCGCCAGATGATGAAGGCCATCCAGATCGTCATCTCCGGCGTCGAGGGCGGCGTTCCAGTACCGCAATATCTGGGTGACACCATGTTCCCGGTCCTCCGCAAGACGTTGAACCGCCCAGGTGGCAAGCGATGATCCTTCCTCGCCGCTGAAATAGTTTTGGCGCAGTCCGACGAGAGCGCAGACCAAAGGTGCCGCTGCAAGCTCGGCTTGTCGCCCATGCAACAGGCCCTGATGCAACCCAGCGGCGACGACCCATTCTTGCGGAAATGCCCCATTCGTCGCCTCGGCCCGGCCGAGGCTCTCGGCATCGAGCTTGCTGTCGGTGTGGATCGCGAACTGGACGAAACCATCTGCAATGGCGGCGGCAATCTCGGCATTGGTGTATTTCGCGACCCGGACGAGTGGATCGCCCTTCTTCGAGATCCTTGCATTGCGGTAGTGTCCAGCAGCCCAATTCAATACACCGAACTCGGTTGCTACGCCGCTGGCAATCGCGGCCAGCTTCGGGGTCAAGGCAGCGATATTGCTCTTCCGGGAAGCTTCAGTCTTGGCTTTCAGTTGGGCCTGGCGCCGCGCCTCCTGCTTTTTCCACTTGGCGTTCGGGTCGGAAAGCAGCGATTTTGTAAACTTCGCGTACCCACCCTCCTCTTTGAGAATGGCGACGACCTTGTCGCGCCATGTCGGCCAATGCGCCTCGCCTCGTGCAGAGTATGCGGCAATCTCAAATAGGCGCCTGCGCCCCGACCCTTTCGCCTCGGCCCGCGCCAGCGCAAAAAGCCCGTCAACCAGTGCCTCCGAAGGAAGCCGGCGCATTGTCGAGATGTAGTGATTGACAACGACCCAAGGTCTGTCGGTCGGTTCATCTGATCGCGACATGACGAGAAAAAAGTCGAGCTCCCGCCGCCGGGGGTCACGGTCCACCCACTTCTGCATCGCCTCGACCACAGAGCTGTCCAGCATGTCCCAGACGTGATCTCGGGCATTGTTTATCCAGGTCAACAAGCGGTCTGCCCCGATATCGGGAGATCGTTCAATCGCCGAGGCCAGTGCTTGGTCGATTAAGGATCGGACTTGCGATTTCTCTCGCAGTGCGCTCGTCATTCCCTGCGAAATTGGCAGATCAAATAGGTCCTCGGGAGCCGAGCGACGCAGCGCAGAGGCCAGCGCGGTCAACGCTCCACGGTCCTCAACTTCGTCATCATCATCCGATAGTGTGGGAAGTACGCTGAAGTCGGCCAGCAGATTGCGGATTTCAGATGACTCAATCGCGTCCGCCGGCATGCCTGAGAGAAGCAGCGCCCTTAGCCCCACTTGGCCGGCGCCGGCGGGCTGACGCTGCAATTCAACGATCATGGCCCGACGTGCGGCAGTTCGATCATCGCAGTCCCTGACAAGTACTTCTGCGGCGCGTTCCCGCATCCACAACGGCCGACCTTCATCGAGAACGATCGCATGAAGCTTGCGTTGAATGCCTTCTACTCGGGGCCCGTCCGCGAGGGCCTGCAGAACCGTGACCTGGAGATGACTGCGCACGTCCGTGTCGAGGATCGTCGCGAAATCTCCGGCCAGATCCTCGCCAGCCAGACTGCCAAGCACGGTCGCCTCCCCGTGCGAGGACAAGAAATAGGGATCGTCACTGTCGAGATTGAGGAGGATCGCTTTTCGTCCCGCGGTATCGAAAGCAGCGGCGTCGCCGTAGGCCAGCACGGTGACGGCGTCACGATCGATGAGACGGCGCGCGCCGTGCGCGTCTCCCTGCCTGTAAAGATGGGCCGCGAACCAGGCATATAGCCCACGAAGTTCGCTAGGTGCCCTCCGATCAGGACCGGTGATGAGCGCGATTGCGCGCCGCAATGGGAATATTGGATGGTTGCCAAAGCCGGTCACGATCCTTGCCAGGAAGCGCGCGGCGAGAAATTCCGCCACGGTACGATGGAAGGGCTGGAACACATGCCCCTCGCCACGAAACAATGCCGTGTCCAGCGTCGCATCAGCCAGGGCAGGCTGCAGATTGATCGCACTCGTGGTCAGAAACTCATTGGCGCCGCGCGAATGGGGCGGCGGAGCATTTGAGTGCCAGAACGCCTTGGCGCCCGAAGCGAGGGCGTAGAAGCACAGTCTCGAAGCGCTATCGACGATTGCTTCGACACTCGGTCGGGGGTCTGTGACGCGTTCAGGATCGTGCTCGTGGGCAAGCGCCCACGTAGCCGTTTCGAAGAGTTCGAAACGGCTACGTGGCCATATTCCTTCGGCGACGACCACCGAATGAAGCAATCGGAGGCTCAACGGGCTCTCGAGAAAGGCTTCCGCGCCGCGATTGCGTGCCTCAACGACGAAAGATCTTGGATCAGTGGCCCCAAGGGCCGTCAGGACTGCCCTGGCTTCACCGTTGTCCAAAGGCAGGAGGCGCGCCACGATGATCTCGCCGTTGTCGGCCGCCCGTCGCATGGCTGCGAGATCGGCAGCATCTCGCCAATCCTCTGCCCGGCAGGTAAGGCGCCAACGACGATTCTTGTTCGACGACAACGTATTGGCGAGTTGTAAGAGCTTGTCCTTGCCGTTCTCGCCCGTGCGATATTCGTCCAAGGCATCAAGATACATCGTCTCGCCGACGGGCAGCGGAGCGCCGTTCATCGCCTCTCGACAGGTGAAGACCTCGCCACCCTCGGCCGCCGCCTCGTAACGCAACGCTGTCGACTTGCCGAGCCCAGGCTCGCCGAGCAACACGACAAATGGTCGATCGCGCAGCGAGCTCAGAGGGTATTCGGTCGCTTCTGAAGCGCCATGAACAAGAACGCGTCGGTCAAGTGCTGCAGTCATCAGCAAGAAATACTGGCGCACCTGTCCGCGACAAAGAACAAAATGCGGCCTTTGGCGAGCGAGTTGTAATCCCTGTGGATTATCCGGCGTGCGTATGGGGCTGGCCAGCGAATGAACCAGTCACCCTAAGCTTCCCGCGATTCGCACTACCGTCAAGAGCACCAGCGCCGCCTGCCGGGCCTTTTGCCAAGACATCGTCGGCGCCGCGAACCATCGATCCGCGAAAGCTGCCCGTCTCCTCCCGGCCCCAACTTGGCCGGAAATCAGTTTCTTCTTCGGTCACAACCAGATTAATTCCATGTCATCAGCGTGACGCGTGCCTGTCCGCTCACGGGAGTACCAGCCCTGAAGTTTGACGTGGCCGGGCGAATTCACAGACATGAACGAAACCGAACGCCCAACACGGTCTCCGCTGTACAACAAGCAACCCTACTGCAAATCTTACTCGGCAGGATTTATGGTAAAACCACCTTGTGCAGTATTGGCGTGCGAGACTGCGCGCTTGGGATGATTCAGAAGGAGCCTCTCCGTCTGTGTAAGCTCTCGTTCGATCTCGTCAGGCAATCTGGCTATTGACTCGAGAATTACCGGAGCGCGCGCCATCATTTTGGCGAACGGTCCAAAGGCGCGCAGGGCAGCTGACGACATCATAAAGTGAGCCCCTCGCGAGTTGATCTCACTAATATGCGTTTGTATCAGACGATGGCCGTGTACCTTCAGAATTCCCGCGGCAACACTCATTGTTGGGTCGACCTGTCGCGCATGAGCGATATCAAAGCAAAGCCCAGCCTCCGGCAACACGTCGAAAAACTCTGTCAATTCATCTGCTGTGCGGCCAATGGATTTGCGAGAATCCATATTCTCCACACAGAGCTTAGCCCCAAGTCTCATCCATAGCGCTGGCGTATGAATCGTATCGGGATGAACTATTATGGGGAGGCCCATTTCCGCAACTGTAACCAACTGGTCTACCGTGGCTGCTTCGTCAGCAAAGTTGGTCGGCGCGTGAAAGCTGATATAGCTGTAGCGTCGATGTAGCTGCCTTAGTATTTTGGGCAGAGCAGTCAACAAACCAGCCAGCTCAACTGAGCGAAGAGCAGACAATTCGACAGCAGTCGCTTGGGTAGGTTCAAGTAGATCAAGCGCGGTTGCAAAATCGTCGAACGCGATAGCCCCGGTTGAGAACCCTATGACGGCCATCAAAAGACTCCATACTTGTGGACGAGGCGAGTAATGTCCTTATTCGTGTCGAACAACAGAGTCGTTAGGGCCGCGTCAAACTTCGTTGCAGTTTCTCGCGCCTCTAGGAAAACTGAATCCGTGTAAGCTTCCTCCGGCGAGAGTTTCTCCAGATATTTTCGGATGTCGTCATCATTTAGAAGCGCCAAGAAAGCATCGTAGCTGTCGAAAATCTCTGACTTCAAGGATGGCCCATATTGCTGGACAATACCGGCCAACGATTCCAACGGCGAACGCTGGGTCCAAGACATTAGATGGGCTATGAGATCCTGACGAAGCTGCTCGACGTCATTTCCGCGGTCCCCCAATGCCCAGGAAATGCACATGAAGAAGCCGGAGATGAACAAGAGCTTGCGTGACATCCTAAGTTTAATATTACGCAATGCCCATTTGTCACCCGCTCGAGCGCGATACTTATTGGCATAGTCGACTGCCATTGTTCGCCAGAACCGAACTACGTCGTTGAGCAAAAAGCGCGGAATCTTATCGTGACGCGTGTTGCCGGTGATGAAATTGGCGTCTTCTTCGACATACCTACCAAGGATTCCGCGGATAAGGCGTTCATGTGCAGCCTTTTGCGTAGAAGTACCGATGGCGGTTGACTCTAGGAGCAGCAACAGACGCCGGGTCATGTTCTTGTTTGTGTCTTCATCGCCACCAATGGCGTGGACGAGGTCATGGCTGAATATCATTCCGCCAAACATTTCGGTCGGACCGGGAACCTTATAGTTAGCGGTTCCGAGCGCAGCCCTTATGGAGTGTACGATTTCAAGATGCCCGGAATCGGCTCGCCCATCGATCAGCAGCGTCCAGTCGAGGTCACTGCCGAGTGTGAACTCCTCGCGGGCCAGCGACCCGAACACCACAAAGCTGACCTCGTCGGTCGTGAGTTCTTGAGCTACCAAACTGGCCAACTCTGACCACTTCTGCTCACTTAACGACTGCGCGGTTGCGACATTTCCCCAGCGGTCGGCGTCGGGCCCACGCAAGGCATCAAGGGCCGATTTTGACATAATGCAGGACCACCTTTCGAGACTCGCTCTTGATATAGCCCCTCGCTGCGCGATTGTCTTGGCTCACGTTCCCTTTTCCGAGATCGACAATGCGTCGCAGGCTGCAATCTCAGATCACGCCATAGTCAAAATAGGAGGTGCCGGCATTAGCAAGGCCGTCTTCAAGTCCGCTTTTGAAGCGCTGGCCAAATCAGTCGTCCTGACGACAATAGGGTCGCTTGCCCAATTGCAGCTATCCACTAAGCGCGACTTGAAAACTGACGGTCAGCAATCGACCCCAGAGCCGCCCCCACACATTTCGACGGACGCCCATCGCCACCACCACTTCCCGGCGTTCCCGCGAGGCCTTGAACGCCGCTCCGATGCAGGCGACGACGTGCATGCTTCGGCTGACACGGGCGGGTTGGTGCGGATGGCCGAGACGAAGGCCTGCCACTGACGAACGAGCCCGCGACCGGCTGCCGTGTCGCGGCCGAGCATATCGGCAAAGGGTGATAGACTCCACCGGCCAGTATGAGATGCTACGCGTGACGGCTGGATAGCGAGGGGGATCACGTGAGAGCGCTATGGATACTGCCCGCCATCGTCATAGCAGGCCCTGTGCTTGCGCAGACTTCGGACATCCCTGTCAACGAGTATGGCGAAGAGCAATATGGCGGAGACTATCTGCCAACCACATCTGCCAGGCTGGGTGAGTACTATATCGGCAGTCCCAACGCAGGCGTTGCCGTTCCCGAGGCGCTGCTGACACTGCCGCAAAGCGTCTTCCCCCGAACGAAAACGCTGTCGCTCCCTGCCGATCGGCAGACATTGCCCAACCTCACGCCCTTCAGCGTTCCGCTCAGGAAGGATTTCTCGCTCGGCGCCGACTTCAATGGCGGGTTCAGCGGTCGTCAGCAAATGGCGTCCAGCGACCCCAACGCTTCGTCGGACGCCATCATGTACGTCCACTATGTCGATGTGGGACAGGGTGCCGGCGCAATTCTCGAATTTCCATGTGGTGTTGCGCTGATCGACGTCGGCGGAGAGTGGTCCAGCGGCGGTGTCGACGGTGAGATCATGTTCAAGACCTATCTGGACACGTTTTTCCAAACACGGCCGTATCTGAACAACACAATTGACGTGGTGTTCCTAAGCCATCCCCACGCCGACCACCTGAACGGCGCGGCGTTGCTGCTTCCGGAGGCTGGCGGCGCCTACACCATCAAGAACGTTGTCGACAACGGTTTCGAGGGCACCAGCGGAATGCTTGCCAAACAGGCGAAGTTCCACAAGACCGCGGCCGAGCTTGGCGCTGGGTACACTGGAGTCACAGTGGCTCCACAGGTGACAGCTACGGGTGTAACCAATGCCAACATCGATCCCTTCGCCTGCAAGGGCGTCGATCCCATAATCACCGCATTCTGGGGAGGCCGCGCCGAGCTTGCAGGCAGCGGCGATTACAGGAACCCGAACAATCACAGTGTCGTCGTCCGCGTGGACTTCGGCCGCGCCTCGTTCTTGTTTGTGGGGGATCTGGAAGACAAGGGTGTGGCCGACATGCTCGACCAATACAGCACGAACCCTGGCGTCTTCGATGCGGACGTCTATCTCGTCAGCCATCACGGCGCGGATCAAGAGACAACAGACCAGATGCTCGCCGCAGTCACGCCGCGTATTGCTGTCCTCTCGATGGGCAAGGCGAACAGCCCCGACGGCTTCAGGTACGGCCACCCTCGCATTGCGACCCTGGATGCACTGCAACAGCCGCCGGCCATCGTCTCAAACAGTTTGCCCGGCGGCCCGGTGACGGTTCTTGCTTCCCCCGCCGAGAAATCCACCTTCGAACCGTACGAACTTACAAAAGAAATCTACGGAACGGGTTGGGCAGGCACCATTGTCATGCAGGCAACTTCAGGCGGGGTATATCAGGTGGGGAACACACCTGCGCGGTAACTGTCGCAAAGACCTAGGCTTTTGCACTGGATGAAGCCGGATCGAGGCCGGCCTGCGGCATCAATCCTCCTCGACCCCCGGAAAAGACATGATCGACAGGAAGCGGATCGGCAGCCTGGTCAGTTGCGCGGGGCCGTGCGGGGTGTCGGCGTCGAAGAACAGGCTGTCGCCGGGGGCCATGTGGAAGAGTTTGGTGCCGTGCCGGTAGGTGACCTCGCCGTCGAGCAGATAGAGGAAGCCCATGCCCGTATGCTGAAACAGCGGGAAGGCGTCGGTCTTGCTGGTCAAGGTGACGAGGTAGGGTTCGACCGACACCGCGCCGGACGTCGATCCGATATGGCCGAGCAGCGTGTAGTGAAGGCCGGCGCGCCCGCCGCGCCGCTCCATCTCGACCCCCGCGCCTGCCCGGACGAAAACAGCGCTGCGTTCTTCCTCGAAGCTCTTGAGCAGTGCCGTCATCGGCACGCCGAGCGCCTGCGACAGGGCCTGCAGCGTGGTCAGTGATGCCGAGATGAGGCCGTTTTCGATCTTCGACATCATGCTGACCGAGATCTTTGCGGCACAGGCAAGCTCGGTGGCCGACATGCCATGACGCTTGCGGCAGGCCCTGACCTCGCGCCCGATCGCCGCCTGCAGCTCGTTTTCGCCGCGCGGGCGCACCGCATGCGGATCCTGGTGCAACCCGACCGGAGCGGTTTTCCTGGCGAAACCCGCGACGGGTTGCGCGGCCAAGGCCGTGGAGCGCGCCGGGCGCAAGAGAACTGAACTGCTCATCCTGACACCTCATTGCTGTTGTCTTTGGACGGTGCCGCCACAGAGCGGCGCCCGTCCGGGCCGGCCTCACACGAGGCCCGTCACCACGCCGATGCCGGCGAAGGCGACCAGCGCCCCGATCGACCGGACGACCATGGCCCTTCGTGCGCCCGCCTTGCCGTCGAGCGCCAGACCGACGCCAAGCCCCGCCGCATGCAGGAGAGCCGTCGCCAGAGCAAAACCCGCGCCATAGGCCAGGCCGCTGGCGCTCTCGGGCATCTCGGCGCCATGGGCATAACCGTGAAAGACCGCAAAGAAACCGACCAGCGCCATCGCCACCGTCACGCCCGCCTGCAGGTTGAAGGCGACGACGCCGCCAAGAACGACGATGGACAGGCCGATGCCGAGCTCGACGAAGGGCACGCCGACACCGGCAAAACCAAGGGCGCCGCCCGCCACCATCGCAGCCAGGAAGCTTGCCGGCACCAGCCAGCGGGCGCGGCCGCCGAGCTGGGCGGCAAACAGGCCGACCATCACCATGGCAAGCACATGGTCGAGCCCGCCAAGGGGGTGGGCAAAGCCATGGGCGAAACCGTCGACATGGCCAAGGCCGGTGTGGGCGTCAGCCAGGCCTGGGGCGAGCGCGAAGGCTGCCACGGCCGCGAACCTGACGAGAGACTTGGTATTCATGGTCTGCTTCCTTTTTCGATATTGGGTGCGAAAACAAAACTCACTTGCGCCGCGGCACGGGTTGCTGGCCAAAGGCTGCCACCACGGCACATGCAAACAGGCTTTCGGCGATGTTGCGCGCGGCAATGGCATCCGCTGCCAGGCAGCGCACGCCCCAGCCGGCACCGTTGGGCAGTGCCGTGATGCCCACGACCTGGCGTTCCGCCCGGCCAAGGGCGGCCAGCTCGTTTGCGGTGGGAAGCCTCTCGGGCGCGCCTAAAAGCATGAAGCTTGACACGACCTTCCAGCCGCCGATGGGCGATGTCGTTGCGGCGAGGTCTGAGCCAGTGAGATCTGGGCCGGCGAGGTCTGGGCCGGCAATGTCGAGCCCGGCAATATCGAAATTGTCGCGGACGAGCAGCCGGCCGTCAGCGTCGCGAATGTCGACTTTTGCTTTAAGGCGCGCAAATGCACGGCCTCGGCCTTCGGGGTCGTGCAAAGCGAAGGCGTCGGACAACAGCAGCACCGCGCCGGGTGCGAGCCTGGCCTGGGTAACACTCGAACAGGCGGCACCGGGAAACAGCACCAGCGGATCGGGCGTCAGCGCCAGGAACGCGTCCTCTTCAAGGACGATCTCGGTTGTCTGCTGCGCCGGCTGGCCATGGCAGTCATGCACGACGGTCGCCGCCTGGGTGGTGACGTGGCAGGCGGCCTGCGCCCCGATGTCGAAGCGGCTCGCAAGCCGGTCGTCGCGGTAAAGCCCCCCCGAAGACGACTGCTGGTAGACGGTCAGCAGCGAGGGAATGGCGGCATCGAGCGCAAACGGCCGCGTCATGTGGAACGGGTAGGAGACGTATTGGCGGCCGATATGGCTGCGCGCGCCGTGGCGCGACAGCGCCAGCTCGAAGCGACCGCTTCGCGCCCCGGCCTGACGCGGCGCAGGCGCGCGGACGGCATGAGGTTGCGGCCAATGGCTCGTCATCTGAACAACACGTCGGTTACGATGCGGTCGGCGATCGCACCGACCCCGTCATTGCTGCGGCAGTTGGTGAGCGCCATCGGCCGGCCGGCCCGGGCGGCGGTGGCCTGTGCCGCCATGGCCGCAAGATCGACCCCGACATAGGGTGCAAGATCGGTCTTGTTGACGACAAGCAGATCGCATTTGAGCACGCCGGGACCGTTCTTGCGCGGAATGTCGTCGCCGCCGGCAACGTCGATGACGAACATCCACCAGTCGACGAGATCGAGCGAGAAGGTCGAGGCGAGATTGTCGCCGCCGCTCTCGATGAGGATCAGCTCGACATCGGGAAACAGCGCCTCCAGATCGTCGGCTGCGGCGATGTTGAGCGTCGGGTCCTCGCGGATGACCGTGTGCGGGCACGCGCCTGCCTCGACGGCTGCGACGCGCGCCGGATCGATCAGGCCCGAGCGGCGGATGCGCTCGGCGTCCTCGGCCGTCACCAGATCGTTGGTGACGATTGCCAGCGACACGCCGCGTTCGGCAAAGGCCGGGATCAGGCGTTCGATCAGTGCGGTCTTGCCGGAGCCGACCGGGCCGCCGATGCCGATGCGGGCAGCACCGACGCGCGAGGAAGACACGGAGTAAGAAGACGTCCTGATATCCATGATATCACCTCAGCATGTAGCGTTGGGTCAGCGGCAGCTCGTGCGCCGGCTCGCAGGTGGCGAGTTCGCCGTCGACAAAGACGTCGAAGGTCTGCGGGTCGACGCGGATGTTGGGACAGGCGTCGTTGTGCAGCATGTCCTTCTTCGACAGGGCGCGATTGCCGCGCGACGGCAGCAGCGCCTTCTTCAGGTCGAGCGTCGAGGCAAGCCCCCGTTCGATGGCCAGCGGATTGACGAAACAGGCCGACAGCGCCTGCTTGGCCCGGCCGAAGGCGCCCCATTGCGGGCGCAGCAAAAGCGGCTCGCAGGTCATCAGCGAAGCAGCGCTGTCGCCCATGGCGCCCCAGGCGATGAAGCCGCCCTTGATCACCAGTTCCGGCTTGATGCCGAAGAAGGCCGGCCGCCAGATGACGATGTCGGCCATCTTGCCGTCCTCGAGCGAACCGACATGTTCGGCGATGCCGAAGGTGCGGGCCGCATTGATGGTGTATTTGGCGACATAGCGCTTGATGCGCTCATTGTCGCCGAAGCGTGTCGCCTCCTCGGGCAGGCGGCCGCGCTGCTTCTTCATCTTGTCGGCGAGCTGCCAGGTCCGGCAGATCACCTCGTTGATGCGGCCCATGCCCTGGCTGTCGGAGCCGAGCATCGAGATCGCGCCGATGTCGTGCAGGATGTCTTCGGCGGCGATCGTCTGGGCGCGGATGCGGCTTTCGGCAAAGGCGACATCTTCCGGGATGGCCGGGTTGAGGTGATGGCACACCATCGTCATGTCGAGATGTTCGTCGAAGGTGTTGACCGTGTAGGGATTGGTCGGATTGGTCGACGACGGCAGGCACCACGGCACGCCCGCAACGCTGATGATGTCGGGCGCATGGCCGCCCCCTGCCCCTTCGGTGTGGTACATGTGGATGGTGCGGCCGTTGATGGCGGCGAGCGTGTCTTCGAGGAAGCCGGATTCGTTGAGCGTGTCGGTGTGGATCTGCACCGGAAAGTCGAGCTGATCGGCCACCGTCAGGCAGGTGTCGATCGAGGCCGGCATGGTGCCCCAGTCCTCATGCAGCTTGAGGCCGAGGCAGCCGGTCTCGATCTGCTCGACCAGCGAGGCCGGCCGGTGCGAATTGCCGCGGCCAAGGAAGCCGAAATTGATCGGCCATTGCTCGGCTGCCTGCAGCATCTTGCCGACATTGAACGGACCGCCGCAATCGATGCCGACGGTGATCGGCCCAAGCGAGCCGCCGAGCATGGTGGTGATGCCGGAGGCAATGGCATGGTCGCACAATTGCGCGCTGTCGAAATGCACATGCACGTCGAGCGCACCGGCGGTGGCGATCAGGCCCTCGCAGTCGCGCACCGTGGTTGCCGCCGACACGATCAGGCGCGGATCGACGCCGTCCATGATCGCCGGATTGCCGGCCTTGCCGATGCCGACGATCTTGCCGTCCCTGATGCCGAGATCGCCCTTGACGATGCCGACCACCGCATCGATCACGGTGACGTTGCACAACAGGAAGTCGAGCGCGCCCTCGGCACTGGTGACGCCGGCGGCAAGGCCTGCGCCGTCGCGCAGCGTCTTGCCGCCGCCATGCAGGCATTCGTCGCCATAGACGGCAAAATCCTTCTCGACCACGGCAACAAGCGAGGTGTCGCCGAGGCGAAAGCCATCGCCTGTTGTCGGGCCATACATGGCCGCATAGTCGCGGCGTGACAGGGTTGCCATGATCGTTCCTCCCCTCAGGCGCCGCGGAAGCCGCGGGCGCGGGCGTTATCAAGGGCAGCGGCCTTGACCGCCGCATCGTCGGCCGAGCCGTTCGACAGGCCATTGAGGCCGGACATCAGCTGCTGCCCGCCAAAGGTGGTGAGCACCACGTCCTTCTCCTGCCCCGGTTCGAAACGCACCGCCGTGCCGGCGGCAATGTCGAGGCGCATGCCGAAGGCCGCGGCGCGGTCGAAGTCGAGCGCCTTGTTGACCTCGAAGAAATGATAGTGGCTGCCGATCTGCACCGGCCGGTCGCCGGTGTTGACGACCTTGAGCGTCGACTTGCGGCGGCCGGCATTGAGCTCGATCTCGCCCTCTTCGGTGATGATAGCGCCCGGCTCTAGATCGTCGGCTACGGCACCGGCGGCCGGGCGCAACGGCTCATGCACGGTGACCAGCTTGGTGCCGTCGCGGAACGTCGCTTCGATCTGCAGCATCGGCAACATCGCCGCCACGCCGGGCATGACCTCGGCCTGGGTCAGGATGGCGGAGCCGATCGACATCATCTCGGCGACCGAGCGCCCTTCTCTGGCGCCTTCGAGGATCTCGTCGGAGATGATGGCAACCGCTTCGGGATAGTTGAGCAACAGCCCCTTGGCCCTGCGTTTGCGCGCCAGTTCGGCTGCCGTGTAGATCGTCAAGCGTTCAAGTTCGGTCGGGGTCAGCAGCATCGCGTGCTCCTCGTCAATTGGAAAACAGGCGCTGGCCGGAAGCGCCGTGCAGGGCGACCGCGATCTCGCAGAGCGGCGTGAACGACCGCAGCGCTTCGTCGTCGGCGACCGCCCGGCAGGCCGCGGCTTCGATCACAGGCAGCGCCCGTGCCGTCGCGGCCTGCGCATCGATGGCGCCGATCAGGCCAAGCCGCACCGCAGCCGTCGCCAGCGAGGCGACCATCTGGTAGCCGCCGATGGCAACGGCGGTCGCCTCGTCAAGGTCGAGTGCCTGCCACACGAGGCCCTGGACGACAGCGAGATGGCCGCAGGCGTCGCCCTTGCGGACCATGTCGCGACAGGCGCTGGCCCCTTTCGTTCCCAACCGCCCGTGGGTGGTCAGAAGCGCCATGCCGTTGCGGCGCGAGCCCGACCGCAGCCCCTCGACGAAGGTCGATGCCTCGACCTCGCGGTCGAGCTCGGCAAGCCCGTCGAGATCGCCTGCAAGCCTGTGGGCACGCACCAAAGCGACGCGGTCGGCATCGGCCCAGCGATGGCGGATCTGGGTCGCAACGAAATCGGCGAAATCGAAGGGGCCGAGCTTGCCGGCAAGCGAAGACGACGCCTCGAGCCCTTGCGAGAAGGCAAAGCCGCCCGAGGGAAACTGGCCGTCGGCATGCTGCAGGGCAATCAGCAGATGTGTCGGCGAAAGGCTCATTCGGCCTCCTCGGTCATCTCGACGCGGCCACCCGAGACGAGCGTGTCGATGCGCGCCGCATAGGCCGAGGCCGGGCCGTCCTGCGCCACCAGAAGATCCTCGCCGTCGAAACGCACCCGCCAGTGCAGGTTGCCGGCGTGATAGCCGAGCTCCAGCGCATCGCTGGCCGAACGCGGGGAGAACCTCAGCCAGCGCTGCTCGCCGGCACGCACGATCACCGCGCGATGCTGGTCAAGCACCAGCACCGCCCCGTCATGCAGCTTCTGGTCGCGCGGCAAGGTGATCGCCACCTCCTCGCCCTTGTCGGTGCGCGCCATCAGCCGACGCCGGTCGAGATCGCCGACCGCAACCGTCACGAATTCCACCGCATGGTGGTGTTCGAGGTGGTGGATCGCCTCATGCATGGCCGGATCGCCCCGGCTGCCAAGAACGGTTTCAACTCGCAGCATCTCAACAACCTTTCTGCACTGAACCCCTGGTGGGCGTGATCGGATATGCGGCAGGCCTGCGCGCGGCGGCGCTACAAGCCCATATGTTTGTGGATCAGCTCGTTGCTCAGTTCAGCGGTGTCGCCGGCCGCCGCGATCTGACCCTTTTCGAGAATGGCGAAACGATGCGCAGCACTGCGGGCAAAGCGTATCTTCTGCTCGACGAGGATGATGGTCAGGCCATGGTCGCGGTTGAGCGACACGATCGCCTCTTCGATGTGCTCGACGATGTTGGGCTGGATGCCCTCGGTCGGCTCGTCGAGAACCAGGATGCTCGGGTCGGTGGCGAGCGCACGCGCAATCGCCAGTTGCTGCTGCTGTCCGCCCGACAGGTTGGTGCCGCGCCGGCTGAGGTGATCCTTGAGGAAGGGAAACAGCGTCCACACCAGCGGCGGCACCGCGCTCTGGCCGTCGGCGCGTGCATTGCAGCCGAGCAGGATGTTGTCGAGCACGCTGAGCCCGGGCACGATCTCGCGGCCTTGCGGCACGTAGCCGATGCCGCGCCGCGCCCGCTGGTAGGTCAGGTCGGCGCTGATGTCGGTGCCTTCGAACTCGATGGCGCCTTTGGACTGCACGCCGATGCCGAGCAGGCTGCGCAGCAGCGTCGTCTTGCCGACGCCGTTGCGGCCCATGATGCAGAACACCTCGCCCTTGCGGATCTCGAGGTTGAGATCGTGGATGATGTGGCTGGTTCCGTAGAACACGTTGAGGTCTTTGAACTTAAGCATGGCTGAGCGTCGCCGATCCAAGATAGGCCTCGATCACTGCGGGGTTGCGTTCGATCTCCTCGGCGGTGCCCTCGGCAAGCACCGCGCCCTGGTGCATCACGGTGATGGTGCGGCAGATGCGGCGCACGAAGCTCATGTCGTGCTCGATCACCAGCACCGTGTGGCCGCCGGCGAGGTCGAGCAGAAGCTCGGCTGTCTTGTCGGTTTCGGCCGCGGTCATGCCGGCGGCGGGCTCGTCGAGAAGGATGATCTTGGGCTCCTGGCTCAGCACCATCGCCAGTTCCAGCCATTGCAGCTGGCCATGCGACAGTTCCGAGGCCTTGCGCTTCATCTGGCCGAGAAGCCCGGTGCGCTCGGCAACTTCGACCTCCCTGTCGCTCGGCCCCCGCTTCACCCGCTCGAACAGGTTTTCGAAGACGCGGACGCGGCGATTGCTGGCGACCTGCAGGTTTTCCAGCACGGTCATGTCCTTGAACACAGTCGGCGTCTGGAATTTGCGGCCGACGCCGCTGCGGGCGATGGCCGCTTCGCCGATGCCCGTGATGTTGCGGTCGCGCAGCCAGATCTCGCCTTCTGATGGCAGCGTCTTGCCGCACAGAAGGTCGAGCAAAGTCGACTTGCCGGCGCCGTTGGCGCCGATGATCACCCTGAGCTCGCCATCGGCGATCGTAAGGTCGACATCGCGCACGGCCGGGAACTCGTCGAACCGCACCGTCAGCTTTCGCGTCTGCAGGATCGGTGCAGCCGGCACCGCCTTGAAGGATGCCTGGATGGCGTTCATCGTCATGCCTCCCTTGCCGTCAGTTCGGCCTTGCTGGGACGCTCGGCCTTGTCCAGGCGTTCCGCCCGTCCGGAGGGCCTGGGCCCGCTCAGCCGTTCGGGGTTGCCGCTGCGGTCGATGAACGTCTTGAAGATCCCGGCGATGCCGTTCGGCATGAACAGCACCACCACGACGAACAGCAGCCCCAGGATGATCGGCCACACCGGCTGGAACGTTGCGCTTTCGCTGGCCAGCGAGCCGACGAAATTGACGATCAGCGCGCCGATGCAGGCGCCGAGCAGCGAGGCGCGGCCGCCGGTCGCCGCCCAGATCACCATCGAGATGCTGAGCGACGTCGCCATCAGCGACGGCGTGGCGAATTCCGAGGTGAGCGTGAACAGCATGCCCGCCAGGCCAGCGACGCCGGCCGAGACGCAGAAGATGAAGAGCTTGTAGTTTTCGACGTCGTAACCGAGATAACGCGCCCGCGCCTCGTCTTCGCGAATGGCCTTGAGCACCTGGCCGATCCGCCCCGTCAGCATGTAACGCGCCAGAAGCATGACGGCGATCAGCGTCAGCGCAACCGCATAATAGGCGCTCGGTCCATAGGGGTCGAATTCGAAGCCGCCGATCTCCAGCAGTGCGAGGTCGGCCAGGCCGTTGAAGCCGCCCGTCAGCGGCTGGTTGTTGATGATGAGCAATTGCCCGATCAGCGCAAAGGCCAGCGTGATGATGCTGACATAGACGCCAGTCGTGCGCCGCTTGAACATGACATAGCCGATGCCGGCGGCGAGCACGCAGGGCACGACGATGCCCGCGATCATGCCGACGGCGACCGACCGGAACGGGATCCACAGGAACGAGCCGGTGGTGACGCAGCACAGGTCGCGAACCGCGTTCGGCTCCATGTTGAGCAGCATCAGCTGCGGCACCGGATTGTTTTCCGGCACCGCAAGGGTCAGCGACATCGCCAGCATGTAGGCGCCCATGCCGAAGAACAGGCCCTGCCCCAGGCTGAGGATGCCGGCATAACCCCACGACATGCTGATGCCGATCGCGCAGATCGAATAGACCAGATAGATCGCGACGCGGTTGGTCCAGAAGCTGTTGAGCACCAGCGGAAGCACAAGCACAACGGCGAAGAAGGCGATGTAGGCGATGATGGAAGCGGTGCGGTAAGTCATGCGCTCGTCCATGTTGCAGCCAAGCTCAGCGGCTCTTGGTGACAAAGAGGCCCTGAGGCTTGAACAGGAGAATGAAGATCACGACGGCAAACAGGACGGTCCGTCCGTAGACGTCGTTTGCCCAGGTGGCGACGAAGCTCTGGACCTCGCCGAGAATGCCTGCCGAGGCGAAGGTGCCGAGCAGATGGCCGACGCCGCCGGCGACGACCACCAGGAAGGCGTCGACGACATAGGGCGTGCCCATGTCGGGCGACACGGTCTTGAAGCCCGACACCAGGACACCGGCGATGCCGGCGAGGCCGGAGCCATAAGCGAAGGCCAGCATGTTGACGCGCTTGTCATTGATGCCGCAGGCAGCCGCGGTGTTGCGGGCCACCGAAACGGCGCGCAGCTGGCTGCCGAAGCGCGTCCTGTACATCACAGCCCAGGTGATGGCGCCCAGCGCCAGCGCGGTGACGAAGACGAACGCCCTGTAGACAGGGATATTGGCGCCGAACAGCTGAATGGCCTGCTGCAGTTCGGCCGGAACCGGGACGTTCTGCAGGTCGGAGCCCAGGCCGTCGATCTCGACGCCGAACAGGCCGAGCCCGAAATGGATGCGGATCAGCTGCTGCAGGATGAGCGCAATGCCCCATGTCGCCAGCAACGTGTCGAGCAGGCGGCCATAAAGCCTGCGCACGACGGTGCGCTCAATGATCAGCCCGAATGTCGCCGTCACCACAAACGCCAGCGGCAGGCACAGATAGATGTTGAAGCCGAGATGCTTGGTCGCCAGCACCGTGGTGTAGGCGCCGATCATCACCATCTCGCCATGGGCGAGATTGATGACGTTCATGGTGCCGTAGATGATCGCCAGGCCAAGGGCGACCATGAACAAGATCGAGGCGATGCTCAGGCCGATGACAAAGGTTTCCATGCCGCTTCCATCCGCGTTGGTCGGTGAGCGTGCCGGCGCGGAGCCGCGCCGGCACAGCTGGCGATCAGGGGCTAGAGCGTTGCGCCGCTCGTGGTGCACACGCGCTTGTCGGCGGTCTCGCCGACGCTGGAATAAGGCAGCGGCACCAGCGGCTCGGCATATTGGTCGACGATGTCGAGCAGGCCGTCGGCGCGGGTCTTGCCGATGCGCGGCGTCAGGTAGCTGTGCAGATTGTCGGGGTCGATGGTGACCTTGCCCTGCGGTGCGTCGAAAGAGAGCCCGCCAACACTTTTCACGATCGCATCGGGCGCCAGCTCGCCCGCCTTTTCGGCGGCCATCGCCCACATGTTGACGCCGATATAGACCGCCTCCATCGCCGCGTGGGTCACGGCATCAGGGCCGGCATAGGCCTTGAACGCTTCGACGAACACCTTGTTCTGGGGCGTGTCGACGGTCTGGAAATAGGGCAGCGACACGTAGCTGCCGAGCGCATATTCGGGGCCCATCGCCTTGATCTCGACCTCAGTCGTCGTCGAGGAACACAAGGGCAGCTTGTCGAAGTCGTAGCCCTGGTTGCGCAGCTCCCGGTAGAAGGCGACGATCGAGTCGCCGACCACGTTGGAAAAGATCACGTCGGCGCCGCTCGAGCCGATCTTGGAGACCATCGACGCCCATTCGGTGTGACCGAGCGGCAGATATTCGTCGCCCACCACCTGCATGCCGATCTTTTCGCAGATCGTCTTCGACGTCTTGGCCATGCCGCGCGGGAAGGCATAGTCGGAGCCGACGATGAACACCTTGTTCTTGCCCAGGCTCTTGTGCAGCCACGGCAGCGAATTTTCCAGCTGCTGGTTGGGCACCGCCGAGCCGGCATAAAGCACGTTTTTGGAGCACTCCTCGCCTTCATACCATGTCGGCCAGACGAGCAGGCCCTTGCGCCGCTCGACCACCGGCAGCACCGCCTTGCGGCTGGCGGTGGTGTAGCAGCCGAAGATCACGGGAACCTGGTCCTCGATGGTGAGCTTGCGGGCCTTTTCACTGTAGATGCGCGGCTCGGAGGCCGGATCTTCGATGATGGCGCGCAGCTTGCGGCCAAGCACCCCGCCCTTGGCGTTGATTTCGTCGATCGCCATCTGGGCGCATTGGTTCATCGACTTCTCGACGATGGCGGTGGTGCCGGTCAGCGAATACATGATGCCGACGGGGATCTCGTCTGCTGCCCAGGCCTTGTCGCCGAGGCGCAGGATCGAAGGCGCGGCGAGCCCAATGGCCGCGAGACCCGATGCTTTCAGAAACGTACGCCGATCATGGTTCTTCATAGGTCCTCCTGTTCGCATCTTTGTGCGTTTGATTTTTTGTGAAGCCGCCCCATTCGCGGCCGTCGGCACGCTTTATTAGAAATACCTAATAGTCAATATTTTTATTATTTTATTTTCTATAATCAAAGTATAGTTGCAATATAGATACCAAAGCATGCATTTCATCAAATGCATGGTCGCCAATATTATTTGCAGGTTTCATTCCGCATCGCGGAAATAAGAAGAAAAAACCTTTCACAAGCGGGGCAGCATGCCTCCAGGCGCCGGACAAAACGATGCCGCGCACGCGTTCGCACGCGCTGACACATGAGCGTCGGAAAAATGCTGCAGATTGAACCAACGGCTGCCAACGGCCTTGTCGGAAGCCGAAAAACAAAAAAACCCGCCAGCTCCGACGAGGAGCGTGCGGGCTACATAGCCACTCGGTGCAGACCACATTGTCTCGCACCGCATCGACATCCGAGGTTCACCCGGCGTCAATTATTATTCATATTAGTCACGCATGTCCTTGAACGTCAAGAGCTCATGCGCGTTGATGATGGCGCTTGCCAGATCATCCATCGGCACGCGTTTCGCCATCGCTTGCCGGCGGATGTTCTCATACGCGTCCTGCTCGCTAAGCCCTTGCGTTTCCATCAGAATATTCTTCGCACGCAGGATGCGGTTGTTGCCGGCGAGCTTGCGCTCCAGCTTGCGGATACGCTTGCTGGCGTTCTGCCGCTCGAGCCACAGGGCGCGTGCGATGGTCAGGTTGGTCAGCAGGCCGAACGGGCGTATCGGCCGTTCGATGACCGCAAGCGCACCGCACTCCAGCACCACCTGCAGCGTGCTCGGGTCCTCGTAGGTCACGACGGCCACCAGGGCCGGATCCGACGGCTCGACCGGCCGAAACAGGCTCAGGATCTTGTCGCGGTTTTCCTGCTCGATCGAAACCAGCACCACCACCGCCGACGGGTTGATCGCATCGGGCAAGGGCCAGGTCGTCTCGCAACTGCAGCCGATGCGCCTGAGGTGCTCGACCAGGGCCAGGCCCGCCTGGTCCGGCGGGTGGATGACTTGGACACGCAAGCCCTTCAGATCCTGGAGAATGCTGGTTGCCACCGAAAACGATCCGCTAAGCCTTGCGTTTCAGCTGATGAGGTTTGTTCATCCAATCATCGAACGATGCCGTGACGAAATAGGGATCCGGCCTGACCCTCGTCTCGGACTGCCAGATGATGTCGAACTTGCCTTCGTCGTTGACCCGCCCGATGCGTGACCACAGCTCGGTGTGGTGGTTGTCGGGGTCGATACGTATGCGCCCTTGCGGCGCGTCGAACTCCAGCCCGGCCAGATGTTTGGCCAGCGCCTCGGGCTCGTCGGTGCCGGCCAGTTCCAGCGCCCTGGCATAGAGATGGAGCTGGAAATAGGCGGCCTCCGCACCCGCCGTGACCGGCGCATCGGCGCCGAAGCGTTTTTTGTAGGCCGAAACGAACCGGCGCGCCTGCGGCGTGTCGAGTGTTTCGAAAAACGACGCCGAGGTCAGGTGACCGGCTGCGATATCGGGCGCCATCTCGGCGACCTCGGCCTCGGTGGTCGTCAGGCTGGCAATCGGCATGGTGGCCACGTCGAAGCCGGCGTCCTTGTAGGCTTCGTAGAGCATGACCGCGCCGGTGCCCACGACAGTGGACACCACGATGTCGGGCTTGAGCTTGCCGATCTGCTTGATGACGCGGTTGAAATCGGTGCGCACCGGATCGACGGGCACATAAAGCTCGTCGAGAATGGTGCCCTTGGCCCGGGTGACTAGGTCCATGACGACGCGGTTGTATTCGTAAGGGAAGACGTAGTTCGAGCCGACCAGCAGGAAACGCATGCCGTAGTTCTCGATCAGGTAGCGCGCCAGCTGAACCGCGTTCTGGTTCGACGACGACCCCGTATAGAAGCAGCGCGTCGAATATTCGAAGCCTTCATAGAAGGTCGGGTAAAACAGCATGCCGCGATAGGCCTCGATTTCCGGCATCACGGCTTTTCTGGCCGACGACATGTAGCATCCGAAGATGATCTTGATGTTGTCTTCGGCGAGAAGGCGAACGGCAAGCTCCTGGTACTTCTTGGCCGAACATTCCGGATCGTAGAACACCGCGCTGATCGGGCGCCCGCGAACGCCGCCGGCCGCGTTGATCTCCTCGATCGCAAGGCGCGTCGCGTTCGCCTCGGCCATCTCGGCCGCAGCGGTCACTCCGCTGCTGGAAAACAGGACGCCAATCCGCCAGTCATTCGCCATGCGCTACAAGCCACCTATTGAGCAGGTCGATAAAATACCTCCCGGTCATCGGCGCGAGCCGGGCGGACTATGTTTTGGGAGATTTGGGAAACGCCACTGTTTCCAGGCTCATAGAGATATCCCGACAGCTCGCGAAAGGCAACGCCGTGGTCCAGCCGGGCAAGTGAAGCTGCGATGTCGCGTGCCATGGCCCGAGCGCATCGACTGTCAGTTCGTTGCAGCCCTGCCCTGTGGCATCGCGCAGCCCAAGTCATGCCCCCTATTGCCGGCCGCTCGAGGACTGACGTGAAGCGAGCACCGGCATCGCCTGTTCGCCGCCGCCCTGTCGCTGGGCGCTTGCGCAGACGTCTCGTTCAGCAATGGCGTCTGCCGCGAACGGCCGCTTCGCGCCCCCATTTCGGTCGTGTACGCCTTTCGGCGCGGTCCCCTAAAGCGGACACTCACTTTTCCAGGCAAATCAACTACTTTGAGGAGGGTCGCGGACATTACCTCAAGAACGCCAGCCAGTTCTCAGACATTACCGTGCTAAGCAAGGGGCATATCGGGCCAATCGTCAGGGACCAGTGCGGGCGGTTTGGTCCATGGGTCCTCGACCAAAGCGGCTTGGAACCAATCGTCCCGAAGATTTGCATGCTCGGTTACGATCAATTGAAAACCTGGCACGTCGTGCGTCGCATATCTGTGGAGCACCTCAAATAGTCGGCGCACTGCGGTGAGGTCTGCATCCTGCAACTCAGTTTGATCAATCGAGCCGCCGGCTGCTTTATAGGCACTTTCAGACGGGAAATAGACCTGTGTAGGTTGGTCGATGACCAAGAAGCGGGGGAGCGGCTGCGCATAGTCGGCGGCGAACCGGTGCAGCGACAGCAGGGCGGCAAGATGGTATGCTAGATGGCTGGCGCCGCCGCCTGACTTGTACATGTAGACGGGCCTGCCAGGTCGATCGATCACCACCGTCAGATTGTGCAGGTCCAGCCTCGCGGGGAACTCGGCGAACTCGCCGTTCAGATCCTTGATGTAAGACGACATATGCATGGCGATATTGGAGAGCGTGGCAACGAGACGCGACTCGCTGTCATCAGCCCCCAGACGTCCCTCGAGGTCGGCGATGACCGCTTTCAATCGGCGCTGCTCGGTCAGCAGGCGATTGAGCTCCTCATCGGTCGCAAGGTTCTCGAGAAACAGGCTGATGCGCCCCACGACACGGGCAGCGGCATTGTTCCGGCTGCCCATCTCCGCAATCGCTTCATTGCTGGCGATTGCCGAAGACAGCTCGAGCTCCTTGCCGCGGATCTGCTCGGAGAGCCTAGCGACATCGTTTTGCTGCGCCAACAGATAGGCCTCGAGGGCCGGCCGCTCGCCGGTCACCGCTTCCAGTTCCCGATCGAGATTGTCGAGTTCGGCCAACATTGCCGCAGCGATTGGGGTTTCGAGTGCAAGGTTTGCGGGGGCGAAAGGCCATTGCCAGTCACCGGTGGCCTTATTGAAGGGCAGGGCTTTTATCGAAGCGAGACGATCGCGTTGCTCGACTATTTCTCCCTCGAAGCCACTTGCTTGCCGGGCAAAGAGCTGGGCGCTTTCGATCTGCCTCTGGGCCTCGCGCCGGCGCTCCCGTATGTCCGATAGCTCGCTTTCAATGATCGATACCCGTTCTCCGTCCTCGTCGGGCACTGACTGCGGCCGCCATTCCAAGGCCTGCCGCAACAGATCAACGACGTCGACGCCACTCTCTGCCCGGATCGATATACCGACCGCACGGGCCTCGGAAAGCAAACCAATCGCGCGCTGCTCGGAATTGTCGATGGCATCTTGCGCCTGCGTCACAAGCTTAGCGTTGAGACGCAGGTCGCGGTTCGCCGTACGCAATTTGCTTTGCAGTGTGAATTTGTCGCGCCCCGAAACCCCGAGAAGGATTGGCAGTGTGTCCTTGATAGTCTGAGTCTGGTGGTCTTCGTTCTGGCGATAGAAAAGTTGGTCCTTATTCGCGACGATGGTCTGTTTTTGAAACAGGTAATAAAGGGTGTGCTTGATGTTTGCGTCGTAACTCTCGCGGCTGCTCTCAATGGGAACATCGGTGGTGTTCTCGGGAATCCCGAGAAGCGACGAGAGAAGCGCAACGACGCCATCGTCGTTGTCATTTACGATGAGCTCGTCGAAAGCAGGCGCGTTCACTTCGGCAGCACGCCAGACCATGACCGCGCTCGACGATTGCGCACCGGGGCCGGGAGCAGGTTTGGCGATGAGAACCTCTTCACCGGCAAAGCGATAGATCACCGCGTACCACCGTACTTTATCCCGGATTACGCCCTCCGGGATATTGAACGAGGATCGGCCCATGCAGAATTCGATGATTTCCGATAGGGCAGACTTGCCGGTAGACGATTGGCCGGTCAGGATGTTGAGCCCATCGTGGAACTCGACGTCACGCCGGCGAGCATCGTCGCTGTAAATATGAAGCGACTTGATCTTCACGGACGTATCCCCATCGTTGCGTAAATGGTGCTGCTGCGACCGATGCTGGCGAATTCCTTGCCGATGAAGGTCGCGACGCGCTGGGCTTGTTTGGACTCGTCAGTGCCGCTTACAGTCTTCCTGACACCATCCGGACGCGTGGTCAGTCTTCCGTCTTCGGACACGCTCAAGGTGCCGACGCTATGCAGCACTCCTAGCGCTTCAAGCGTAAAGGGCAGCATCTCTGTGCATCGTTGCGGGAAGCCGACCTGAAGTTCGGGATGATCTGCGACCACGCGCAGCAGATAGTTCCGGTTGCCACGCTGGATCACTTCACGGGAATGGCGCTGCAGCGCCAGTGGCAGGACCAATAGCGACATCGAAAAGGGCATTCCCCTTGCATCAGCCTCCTGGAATCCCACCAGCGCCCGATAGAGGACCAGCCCACAAAACGCTGGGTTGTAGAGGTTTCGAACCTCGATCGGTCTGGTGCCCCAATCCTTCATGCCGCTGTTCCCAAAATGCCGGCGAGGTTTTCAAGGAAGCGCGGATGCCAGTGGACCCGGGGTGACGGCCGGTCATTGGCCAAGATTTGAAAGGCGCCCCGCACGACATAAGGCTCGGTGACACGTTCGCGGATACGCAGATGGCCGGTATTTTCCAACGCCCAGCGATAGAGCGCTTCGCCCGCGGCGATGCAGGCGTCATCGTGACTGGCGTCGCTGAGCTTCTCGCACAGCACGGCCTTGTGCCGATCCCATTCCTCGATCAGCAAATCCTCGTAGTCTTCCAGGTCACTGGCGATGACCAATCGCTCACGGGCCCAAAGGGACCTTTGCTCATAGGCACGGTAGTAGTCGATAATAGCATGCTGGATGCGCTGCTCGGACAGCTTTAGAGCCCGAAGCTGGGCGACGAACATCCGCGAGTCCTTTGCAACATCAATGTCTTCGGGCTTCTTTCCGCGGAAGTCGATGGGCAGATTGTCGGCTTTGAACTGATCGCTGAGCAAGGCGAGCTTGTCGCTGACGTCCTGAACCTTGATTGCGGGACCAGCTTTTCCGGTCAGGACGCGGATAACGAGATCGGTCCACCAGCCTTCGAGCCGATTGAATAGCGCGGTCCGATCTTCCCTTCTCGTGGTGCGGAGCCGTTGGTCGATCAAATGCGGGATGTCGTCGATGCGAGAGGTTTGGGCCGAGATGGTGATCCGGGAGTAGAAGTCCTGCGCTTCTGTTTCGCTCAGATCAGCCAGATCGGCTTTCACCTTGGCAATTTCCTGCGACGTACTGCTGGCGAGAGCCTCCCCTGCCTTGCTCGCCCGCCCCTCTGCCGACCCACCGGAGCCGATGAAGAGTTCAATAAATGAGCCGGAGGAGACACTGGCGGTGGTGAAGAGGATGAATTGCGCAGACGAGCTGACTCGTCCTGAACTCTTGTAGTGGGCAACCCAGATTCTGACCGATTTCCAGAAATCGACCGATAGGTCAGTCAGGCGATCGCCTACTGCTTTGTGCTTCAGCGATGCCAGTGTGATGGTGCCGTCTGTCTGCACGAACTCGACATCGTCGTTGCGCTCAATGTAGACTTCGCCGTCCTCCGGCAAGTCAAACATTCGCAACAAAGCGTATCTGGCTTGAAAAACATAACCGAGTCCCGGCTCGGCGGCCGAGAAAACTGAAGCGCTACCGGTCATAATGAATTAGCAGCACTATACTGCCAGCAAAACTGCTCCGACAACGTATCCCCCCAGCGACGTCATGAGCCATAATGTATGGCGGTGGCTGGAATATCAATGCCGGAGCGACGGGACGCGCTAGCCAACATATTTGGCGTTTGACCATTACAGGCACCTTGGCGCTCGGGGAATCGTCTGCAGCTCAACGCCGCGACCCGACCGAGGTAGGCCGGGCCTTTGCGGGTGGGCGAGTTGCGACGGATATTGTATTTCCCCTAGTCACCTGGTCAGCGGTGGGCAAGCTGGGCAGCACATTCAAGCAGTCGCCATGATAAAGCGTGCAGTTGCCGATGGTTATCTTGCTGGAGCTCATTCATCGGATTTTCTTTTGGTGCTCGGCTGCAGAACGACAGCTTTTTGCTAATGTCGGCCAGCACCTGACAGTCCGGACACGGCCCCTAATCAGACGCCGAGCAGCGCAAAGCCAGGGCGCTGCACTCGCCCGGATCAATCGCACGTCTTCGCAGCTTCAAGCGCTTCGGCGCGAGAAGATCTGGGCAAATCCCCGATGCGTCGGACAGAAGCGTAGAACCTTGGATAATCGCCCGAGCACAAGTCGAACAATCGAAGAAATGCCGGAACCTGTTCACCGTAGACAGCAGTCGCGGCAAGTTTCGCATTGTTGATCGGCGCATCGAACCAGGCGTCGTATCCCCTGTATCCCGCCCAGCGTCTGTCTCGCATGTGCCGATATCGTATCCGCAGCTTTTCGATGGTGGCTGCTTTCGCAGCCGCCATTTGCTCCGGGGGGCGGGAGGGTTCGTAAACCCGCTGCAATTCGTCTCGCGTTTTCGCCAGAAGCCCAAGGAAGTCGGCCCTGCGTTCGCGGTCGGCTTCGTAGCGGCGCAGTCCGGCGAGATCGCCGACGGCGCGCAGCCATTTCCTCACGCCAGCGGTTTCGACGGCGACCGCGAAGGCTTCATTGAACGCAGAGTCGTCGTTCACATAGACGCGCTGATGCGCCAGCTCGTGAAAAACAAGGCTTGCCAGATACGTGTTGTCCTGACGCAGCATGGTGCTGAGCAGCGGGTCACTGGACCAGCCAAGGGTCGAATATGCGGTGACGTCCGTAAGGTAGACGTCCATCCCCGCTCTATGAAGTTCGTCGGCGTTTTCAGCTGCGGATTTCCGATCAAAATAACCACGGTACGGAACGCAGCCGAAAACGGGAAAACACCACGTTCGTGGTGTCAGGGAGTATTGCGGCGCGGCAAAAACCGCCCAGGTCACAGCCTCCCGACCAATGTCGACATAGCTGCGGTAACTGTTGTTCTCGGGCAGTGCCAATTCGTCCGTTGCAAAGCGCCTTATGGCGCTTGCTGACGTCAATTTGGCGCGCAGCGGCTCGGGCGTCGCAGGATCATGGATCAGCTTTGCAACATTCTCGCGTGCAGCCATGATTTTCACATGACCTTCCAGCGACTGGGCGTAGTAGGAAATGCTTGTGCAGCCGGTCACTGCGGAACCCACCATGACCGCGGCAAGCAAACGAAAAACGCGCTTCACAGTCCATCCGCCATTTGCTCGTCGCCTCAATGAATGTCGCCCATCAGGGTCGCCAATGGCTCACCCTTCCAGCCAGGCGGCGAGCCCGTCCAGCGTCTGCAGTCCGTATTCCACCGCGCCGAAGTCGATGACCACCTGACGCCGTTCGCGGCTGGGGTGGAGCTGGCGCATGGTCAGAACCGTCTTGCCGTCGGCCTGTTCGTCGAAGGTCACCGTTACGCGAAACCGGTTGGGGTCGTCAGGGTCGGGCGTGCCATGATCCATCACGATCCGCTCGTTCGGCACGATCTCCAGAAAGCGCATGAGATTGGGGAAGCGCTGTTCCTTGCCCTCGAACGTGCCAACCATGTCGAAACGCCAAATCCCGCCTTCGCGGATATCGGCTTCGTGGCTCTCGATCTTGAGCGCGGTTGGGCCAAACCATTGGGCGAGCGCCTCAGGCCTCATCCAGGCGGCAAACACCTTGCTGCGCGGATGGTTCAGCAGCTTGACCAGCACGATCTCTCGATCGAGCGACCAACTCTCAAGCGGGCTTGCCACGTCTTTCATTCATCCCTCGTCCGCCGTGTCCAGGTAGACTTCCAGCCGCTCCAGCCGCATGGCCCAGTTCCGGCGCTCCGCTTCCATCCAGTTCGCCGCCTCGTCGAAGCGCGCCTTCACCAGTCGGCACCAGCGGCTGCGCCCGCGCTTTTCGCTGGCGATCAGCCCGCACTCCTCCAGCACCCGGAGATGCTGGGCGAAGGAGGGCAGCGCCATGTCGAACGGTTCGGCCAGGATGCTGACCGGCACTTCGCCCTCGGCCAGTCGCGACACCACCGCGCGGCGGGTCGGATCGCTGAGCGCGTGAAAGGCGAGGTCGAGAGGGGTCGAATGGTGAGGCATGTGTATGCGTAAGATGGCCGGAGCCGCCGGTCAACGACAAAAAGGCACTTGCCTTAGTGTTTGCGTTTCGACATAAAGGTACATGCCTTAGTATTGAGCCCTCACCGGGCAACCGCACGCAAGGAGGCCCCGTGGCAGTTCGTGTCGATCTCAACATCTCACTCGACGGTTTCGCGACAACGACGGATCAGACGCCCGAGCAGCCGATGGGCGAGGATTGGATGCGCCTTGTCGGCGCCTATGTCGCGACAAGGACTTTCCGCGAGCGCCTGTTCAAGGACACCAGCGGTCAAGGCACGACCGGCATCGACGACCAGTATGCCCACGCGTATTTCGACAATATCGGTGCGGAGATCATGGGCGCCGGCATGTTCGGGTTGCACAATTTCCCCGATGATCCGAACTGGAAGGGCTGGTGGGGTGACGAGCCGCCGTTCCACTGCCCGGTCTTCGTGCTGACCCACAAAAAGCGGCCCTCAATCGAAATGGCCGGCGGCACGACTTTCCACTTCATCGAGACGACGCCGGCCGAGGCGCTGCGGCAGGCCGTTGCCGTCGCGGGCGGCAAGGACGTGCGGGTCGGCGGCGGCGCCAGCACCGCTCGCGAGTTCCTCAAGGCGGGGCTCGTCGACCGCCTCCACGTCGCCATCGTCCCGATCTTGCTCGGACGCGGCATCCGCCTGTGGGACGATCTGCGTGGGCTGGAATCCGGCTACACGGTGACGTCGGAAACGGCGGAGAGCGGCGTCATGCACCTGACATTCCGGCGCTGACCGCCAGCGCGTGAACAGCACGATCATGGACGACCCGCAGGCGTCCATATGTCGGCTATTGCGAATGGTCGGCGCAGATGCCGCCAGTCCGCTCCCGCCCCCCTTCTCAGACATTCCGACGGCTTCAGCGACCATCTGAAGCGATCTCGTAGATCTTGGGCACCAATCGCCCGTCGATGATCTGGACCATTGCCAAGGTGATGGGCAGCCTGAACCTGCGCGGGCCGGCACTGCCCGGATTGAGATAAACAGCGTCATCGCGGCTCTCGATACTGGCACGATGAGAATGACCTGAGATCACCAGATTGATGCCCACCATGGCTGGCGCGAACGTCATGTCCTTTCGGTCGTGGATCACGAATATCTTCTGCCCGAACAGCGTCACGTGAAGGGTGTCTGCAAACATGGACGCCCACGGCTCGACATCGACATTGCCGCGAATTGCCGAGACGGGCGCAACACGTTCCAATCTCTCGATAATGGCCGGGTTTCCAATGTCGCCCGCATGGACGATGTGGTCGACGCCCTGGAGAAGCGCGACAGCATCCTCACGCAGAAGGCCGTGCGTATCCGAGATCACACCGAGAGTGTTCATGGAGCCCAGAACTATCAGCGCTCGCTGGCACTGGCGAGAACCGACTTCGGCGTCGTTCGTCTGCGCCTGGGCCCCTCCGGGAAGTGCCGGTGGTTGTTGAGCCTGGGCCGCAAGGCGTTCAGGAAGGTGGCAGCGAACGCCTTGAAAACCCGAACTTCATCTCATCAGAACCTGACGTTGACGTTTGCGCGAACGGACTGGTCGATGGCGCTGCCGCCATATTGCCCGCCATAGGAGACGCCGAGGGTTGTATTCCTGGCCATGGCCACGTCCAGTCCGACATCGAGCACCAGCGCATCCCCAGCAATCGGCACGCCCGCGACGGTGAAGGGCGGGCCGCCGGCCAGGGTGAAGGTGGCGAGCGGCGTGGTGTCACCGAAGGCATGACGCCAGCCGAGCGTGCTTCGCAGCGTTGCAGTCGTCGTGCCGAGATCGAAGTCGGTCGAGGCATGAAGGCCGAGCGTCGTGAAGGTGACGCCCGTGCTGGTGCTGTTGCTGCGCACAGCTGCAACACCGCCCTGCTCCGTGAAGCCGTCGCTGCCGAGGTTCACATAGGCAAGCTTGGCAAACGGCTCGAAGCCGAAGCTGCCGGCACGGATGCCATAGCCCAGTTCGCCGAACAGCTGTGCCGTGCCGGCGCGATAATCACCCTTCAGGCTGTCGCCAAAGCCGGTAAAGGCGACGGAGCGCCCGGTCTTAATGTCATGCCACGTATAGGCCGCACCCGTGCGGAAACCGAGATTGCCCCATTGCGTGCCGCCGTAGAGGCCGAGGTGATAGTTGTCGCTCGAACCGGAGGACAAGCGATCCCGCAGGTTGACGTTGGTCCGGCCGTATCCGGCCATCATGCCGAGCCGCCAGCTGTCGAAGATCGGGGCGTCGCCGCCGATGAGGAAGCCGCCGGTCGAGTGCGAGAGGCGCGCGGCATTGCCGTCGCTGTTCGTGGAGCCCCAGCCACCGAAAGCCTGCCCCCACAGCGCAAAACGGTCAGTCGTCGGAGCGACGGCGACTGTGCCTGGACCGCGCGAGGCGAAGGCGGCTGAGGTGCCGGTCCTGTCAACGGCCGGGTCGGCATAGGCCATAACTGGGGCCATAACTGGGGCCATGACTGGCGCAGACGACGCGCCTGAGGCACCAAAGGCGGCACGGATGCGGTTCGTCGCAGCATCGCGCACGAAATGGCTGCCCTCGATCAGTGCCGTCTTCGCCGAGGCATGAACCTCACCCGAGAGCTGATCGAAGGCGTTCCGGGCTGCGGCATCGCTAGGCAAGGCCAGCACCGCGTCGTAGAGCGCATTGCCGGTGAAGACCGGGTTGCCGCCCGCGATGCCCTGGATGCCAGAGGCCGTGGCCTTCTGATTGCGGGTCACGCCAGCGTCGGCGAAGTCGCGCACCCGCAGCACGTCGAGATAGGCGTTGTTGGCGTCATATCTGGCGGTGACGCCGACAAAAGCGGAGATCGGGCCGGTCAGAGTCCCGAAGGTTCCGGTGAGACCGCCGGTGGCCGTGAGGACCGTGTAGCGTGCGAGCGCCAGGCCGAAGGCCGAGACATCGAGCGTTGCGCCACTGATATTGGCGGCGCCGGTGACGGCGATGCGGTCGGACTGCCCGGCCGCATTCACCGCAACCTTGTAGATCGACCCCGCGTTGAAGGTGACGTTGCCCGCCACGTTGAGCACATTGGCGGCGGCGCCATTGCGCAGATCGACGATGCCGCCTGTCGCATTGATGAAGCTCGCCGCGCCCAGCGTGCCGCCGTTCGCCGCCGTCACCAGACCGCTGTTGGTGAAGCTGGAGAGGCCGGTGAAATCACCTCCAGCCAAGGCAAAGCTGCCGCTGTTGCCGAACGCGCCGTTCCCGCTCGTCGAGCCGGTGACGGTGAAGGTTCCGCTGTTGACGATCGCACCGTTGAGCGCCCCGCCATTGGCGTTCACCGTGCCGGCGTTGGTCACGCCGCCCGAGACGCTGCCGCCGGTCTGGGTGAAGGTCGCACCGGCATTGTTGGTCACGCTGCCCGCCACCGTGCCGGCGTTCCCGAACGTGGCATTGTTGATGACGCTGGAGGCGATACCGCCAGTCGAGGTGATCGCCAGTGTGCCGCCATTGATCGTCGTCGGGCCGGTGTAGGTGTTCACGCTATCAAGCGTCAGGGCGCCGCTGGCCAGCGTCAGCCCCAGCCGCCCCGCGCCGCCATCGCGGATCAGGCCGGAGAAGGATGAGTTCCCGGCGGTCGAGCCATCGATGGTCAGGATGCTGTCGGCAGCGCCGCCATTCTCGATGATACCCGAACCGGCCGACAGGCTTTGGACGGCGCCGACCACGGTGCTGTAACCGTTGAGCCGCAGCGTACCGCCGGGACCGCTATATTGATTGTCAAAATTGACCGTCACATCCTTGGTCAGGGCATTATCGGCCAACACATTGAGCGTGCTGGCGTCGTAGAAATACTGCTGCCCACCGCTGACCGCATTGGCGACAGACGCGTTGAGTACGCTGGTTTCGCTGAAATACTGCGTCCCGCCGCTCACGGCATTGGCGACAGAGGCGTTGAGCGCGCTGGTGCCCCAGAAATACTGTGTCCCGCCGTTGACGGCATTGGCGGCAGAGGCGTTGAGCGAACTGGTATTGTTGAAATCCTGCATCCCGCCGCTGACCGCATTGGCGGCCGAAGCGTTGAGTGCGCTGCTGCCCCAGAAATACTGCTCCCCGCCGCTGACGGCATTGGTTGCCGAGGCGTTGAGCACGCTGGTGTCGCTGAAATTCTGCGTCCCGCCGCTGACGGCATCGGCAGCCGAGGCGTTGAGAGCACTGGTGTCGCCGAGATTCTGCGTCCCGCCGCTGACGGCGTTGGCAGCCGAGGCGTTTAGCGCGCTGGTGTTGTAGAAATTCTGCGTTCCGCCGCTGACGGCATCGGCGGCAGAGGCGTTCAGCGCGCTGGTGTCGATGAAAAACTGCGTCCCACCGCTGACGGCATTGGCGGCAGAGGCGTCGAGTGTGCTGGTGTTGTAGAAATACTGCACCCCGCCGCTGACGGCATTGGCGGCAGAGGCGTTGAGCGCGCTGGCGTCGTTGAAACCCTGAGACCCGCCGCTGACGGCATTGGCGGCAGAGGCGTTCAGTGCGCTGGTGCCGCCGAATATCTGCTGCCCGCCGCTGACCGCATTGGCTGCCGAGGCGTTGAGCGCGCTGGTGTCGTAGAATACCTGCGTCCCGCCGCTCGCGGCATCGGCGGCAGAGGCGTTCAGCGAACTGGTGCTGAAGAAAAACTGCGTCCCGCCGCTCACGGCATTGGCGGCCGAAGCGTTGAGAGCGCTGGCGTCGTAGAAATTCTGCGTCCCGCCGCTGACGGCATTAGCGGCCGAGGCGTTGAGCGCGCTGGCGTCGTTGAAATTCTGCATCCCGCCGCTGACGGCGTTGGCGGCCGAGGCGTTGAGCGCGCTGGTGTTCCAGAAATTCTGCGACCCACCGCTGACGGCATTGGCGGTCGAGGCGTCGAGCGTGCTGGAGTTGTAGAAATCCTGCGTCCCGCCGCTGACGGCATTGGCGGCAGAGGCGTTCAGCGCGCTGGTGTTCCAGAAACTCTGCGTCCCGCCGCTGACGGCATTGGCGGTCGAGGCGTTGAGTGTGCTGGCGTCGTTGAAATTCTGCGTCCCACCGCTGACGGCGTTGGCGGCCGAGGCGTTCAGCGCGCTGGAGTTGTAGAAACTCTGCGTCCCGCCGCTGACGGCATCGGCGGTCGAGGCGTCGAGCGTGCTGGAGTTGTAGAAATCCTGCGTCCCGCCGCTGACGGCATCGGCGGCAGAGGCGTTCAGCGCGCTGCTGTTCCAGAAATACTGCGCCCCGCCGCTGACGGCAAAGGCAGTCGAGGCGTTCAGCGCGCTGGTGTCGAAGAAACTCTGCACCCCACCGCTGACGGCATCGTCAGCCGAGGCGTTGAGTGCGCTGGTGTTGTAGAATACCTGCGACCCGCCGCGGACAGCATTGGCGGCCGAGGCGTTCAGCGTGCTGGTGTTGTTGAAATTCTGCGACCCGCCGCTGACGGCATCAGCAGTCGAAGCGTTTAGCGCGCTGGCGTTGTTGAAACCCTGAAACCCGCCGCTGAGGGCATTGGCGGCAGAGGCGTTCAGCGAACTGGTCTCGAAGAAACTCTGCGTCCCGCCGCTGACGGCATTGGCAGCAGAGGCGTTCAGCGCACTGGTGTCGTTGAAATCCTGATACCCCCCGCTGACGGCATCGGCGGCCGAGGCGTTGAGCGCGCTGGTGTCGTAGAAAAACTGCGTCCCGCCGACAAATGGGCCACTCGTCGTCTGGTTGCCGGTGAAAGTCTGCGCGGCAGCGTCCGATCCCAGGCAGATGGCCACAACCCCAGCCAGCGCCGTGCTCCCGAGCAGAAGGGAGATGCGGCTCTCGCCACGATTGTCATTCATGATCTTCGCCCCCGCACGTCGCCAGCCACTTCAGAAATAAAGGCAACGCGCCGCTTGCGATCGGCGCAGGGGCTCTTTTTCTTCGGCGCAAGGGCTCATCTCATGGCGAGCCGGCAGATCATGATGCGGGCAGTTGAAAGCGGCTTTGGGGCAGATATAAATGACGACATGGAGGACAGGCTTTTATTATCGACAAGCTCCGTCGAGCCGGATTTGCGCAGCGATTACTGGCGCGAGATGGTTGCCCCGTTTTTTGATGCCCAGCCGCTTGAAACCGCGCGCAACACCCATCTGGAAGGATCGATCGACGCACGTTTTATTGCCGGACTGAGCGTCTCCCGCACGACCTTCGGTGCCCAGCACCTCAACCGAAGCCGGCGCCTGACCCTGAGGAGTGAGATGAGCGATTTCTACATGCTCGAACTCTTCACGGCGGTGAACGGAAAGATGGATTGCCAGGGGCACATGATGACCATCGAAGATGGCGATGTCTGCCTTCTGGATCTTGGCCGGGCTTTTACAAGTCAGTTTTCCGCTGGTTCAGGGCTGCCCCTTGTATTGCCGCGCGCGCCGCTGGATCGGGCGCTGGCCGGCCGGCCCCTGGACGGCCTCCTCCTCAAGGCCGGCCTGCCGGTCACCCGGCTGATTTCCGATCTGATTTTGAGTCTGGACCGCTTGCCATCCATGGGCATCGCGGTTGCGCTTGATATCGAGGAGGCGGTCACGACACTGCTCGTCTCCGTGATTGCCGGCCGGACGATCGACGAGCTGCCGGAGGATCCGGTGCTGAGCCAGATATTCCGCCAGCGTGTCCTGCAATTCATCGATGCGAACCTGCACCGCCCGGACCTCGATCTGGCACTTCTCATGCAGCAGTTCCGGGTGTCGCGCGCCCATCTCTACCGGATGTTCGCCGCGGACGGCGGGGTGCGGGCCGTCATCCGCGACAGGCGGCTGAATGCCGCCTACCGCCAGCTCCTTTCGCACCGAGGCAAGACCTTTTCGATCACCAGCATCGCCCACAATCTGGGTTTCTCCAGCAGCAATCAGTTCTTGCGGGCCTTCCGCGAGCAGTTTGGCGTGACGCCGAGCGAGGTTCGGCGTGAGGGCATGTCGACTGCGTCCGGCGAGGCGGAACGCGGTTTCCAGGCCTATCTTCGCAAAGTGATGCGATAGCCTGGATACCGGCATGGCCATGTCTTGCTGGTCTAGCTCGCCATGATGGCGGCGATCCGCTGCCCTGCCAAAGCCAAGCCGCAGCCCCCAAGGTGGTCGACGCCCTGGAGAAGTGCTACAGCCTCCTCACGCAGAAGGCCGTGCGAGATCACACCGAGCGTGTTCATGGAGCCCGGAACGATCAGTCCTCGCCGGCACTGGCGAGAACCGACTTCGGAGTCCTTCGTCTGCGCTTGGGCCCGGTGGAGGACGACGTCAAAAGACCCTCAGTCGCTCCAGATATGGAATGGCGCTACGGCGACAACTGACAGCTGCTTCCCGGCTGGACGCCAATATCGGAAACTGCGATTGGGGTGCGACCCGACAGCCCCTCTCAAAGTGTTGGCCCGCGCATCGCGGCATCCCTATCTAGCTGGTACCCTGAACAAGCTCGAGACTTCATGCGCAGCCCCCGGTTCCAACACACTTATGCCGCCGACCTCCCCGAACGGCTTTACAGCAGTCCGGATCCATCCCCGGTTTCGACACCGCGTCTGCTTGAACTGAATGAAACGCTGGCGCGGGAACTGGGCCTCGACATCGGCTGGTTGCGTGGTCCCCAAGGTTTCGACATGCTGGCCGGAAACCGCTTCCCCGCCGACGCGCGTCCCATCGCCCAGGCCTATGCGGGGCACCAGTTCGGCAACTTCGTGCCGCAGCTTGGCGACGGTCGTGCCGTGCTTGTCGGCGAGTTGGTCGATACAACAGGCCAATTGCGCGACGTTCAATTGAAGGGCTCCGGTCCGACCCGGTTCTCACGCAATGGCGATGGGCGCGCAGCGCTCGGACCGATGATGCGCGAATACATCGTCAGCGAGGCGATGCACGCGCTTGGGATCCCGACCACGCGAACCCTGTCGCTGGTTGCCACCGGCGAGCACGTCTTTCGCGAAACCAGGCTTCCCGGTGCGCTGATAGCGCGCGTTGCCGCCAGCCACATCCGCGTCGGCACGTTCCAGTACCTTGCCGTGCGCGAAGACATCGACGGCCTGAGGGCGTTGGCGGACCACGCAATATCCAGGCATTATCCGCATCTCACCGAAGTCCCCCATCGCTACCTTGGGTTCCTTAGTGCCGTTGTAGCAAGGCAGGCGAAGCTGGTGGCGCAATGGATGCTGACAGGCTTCATCCATGGCGTGCTCAACACCGACAACGTCGCCATCTCAGGCGAGACGATCGATTATGGTCCATGTGCGTTCATGGACGCCTATCATCCGGCGACCGTGTTCAGCTCCATCGACCATCAAGGCCGCTACGCGTTCGCCAACCAGCCCCGCATCACCGTGTGGAACCTGGCGCGGCTGGCCGAAGCGCTGCTGCCCATTGTGGGAAGCGAAGCAGGTGGAGACGATGAAGGCTTCGAGCAGGCGAAAGCGGCGATCGGCACGTTCCAGGCACGCTACGAGGCTGCGTTTCATGAAGGCATGCGCCACAAGATCGGGCTGTTTGCCGAACAGCCTGAAGACCTTGCTCTTGCCGCCGAACTGCTTGACCTGATGGCGCGCAACGGGGCGGATTTCACCCTCACATTTCGCGATCTCGCTGATGAGGTCGACGGCTCCGGCCGGGCACGCGACCACTTCATCGACCCGACTGCTTTCGATGGCTGGGTCTCGCGCTGGCGTGAACGGCTGGCGCGCGAGCCGGAAACTGCAGCCGACCGCACGGCTCGGATGCGCAGGGTGAACCCGAAATACATTGCACGCAATCACCGTGTCGAAGCCGCCATCGCCGCCGCCACCCATGAAGGCGACTTTGGCCCGTTCCACAGCTTGCTCGCCGTGCTTTCGCGTCCGTTCGACGAGCAGCCCGAGATGGAAGACTATGCGCAGCCACCGGCAGACGAAGAGCGCGTCCTCCAGACATTCTGCGGTACGTGATTGCGACTGCTCTACAAGTGCCGAATGAGCCGTCTGACCGTTCAACCCTGCATGGTCAGGTGAGAATGGGGGCGGAGCCTGAAGCCCCTGAGAACATGATGCCCGGCCAGATCAGATCCGTGCTCCGGCCTCACTGACGGCGGGCGCACCGTCCGGGCGATCACGCGCCCCGACGGGGACAAGGCCACGCATCGACTGTCAGATCCGGTTCATCGCCGCCCTGCCCTCAGGCGTCGCGCCGCCCGGACTCATGCCCTTTCGCGCCCACCGGTCGAGACGCGACGCGACCAGTCGCTCACCCCCCGGTACACTTGGATGGCACGGCTCGGCCGACGCCCCACGACAGCTGTCCCTGGACAATGGTGATCGTCTGCCGGCCATTCGAAAAGGTCGTTCCGTCCGTTCCCATGGCGGGCAATTCGATCTCGGGCGCACCGTTGACGGAGACCGAGGCACGGTCACCGAGCAGGCGCACGGCGAGCTTCGTGCCGTCCTCGCAAGTGTAGTCGCTGACTGGATAGGGATTGCCGGCGCCAACCGCCGCGGCCGAGGCGGGATGCCCCAGGCCAATAAGCGTCAGCACGCCAAGTGTTGCGATCGACAGGTCTTTCCACATGGTCGTCCTCCAGGCCGCTCGGATCAGCTATTCGGGATAGGTCTCGACGCCGTCCGGCGTCGTCTTGTTGAACAGGATGAACATCAGGGGATTGCCGGGCTCGGACATGGCATCGCTGCGCTGCCCCGACACTTCGCCGGCCACTCCGGCCGTATATTCGGCCACCACCTCGCCAAAACTGTCGCGCTGGATCGCCACCTTTTGTCCCGGCACCACCTTGTCGTTGAGCTTGACCAGATGTTCGACGATGCCGCCGGCGGTTGCCAGCACCGGAAAGCCGCTGTTGCCGACAAAGACCTCCATGCCCGCGGCGGTGCGGCCCATCGGCCCCTCGACGATGCCGTGATGCTTGAGCACGTTCATCGTGCCCTCCACGAACTGCGCGATCATCTCGCGGTCGAGGACACGCGCCGCACCGATCTCCGGGGCGATGGCCGGGATACCGACGTCGATGAAGGCATTGTGCAGGACGGTGGGATAGGCAGCCTTCGGCATGTTGAGGATCTGGCTGACGGGATAAAGATCGAGCATCGCCTTGACCTCGGGCCTCGCCACCTCGCCGATGTTGAAGGCGGTGACCTCGAACCCCGTCGTGCCGGTGTGGAAATCGATCGCCGCGTCGGCATTCGGCCGCAACAGCCGGTTGAACAAAAGCCCGGCATGGCGGTTTGCCGCGGTGAGGCCGTTTTCGTTGCCCGGCCATTCCCGGTTCATGTCGATCAGGTCGGCGCCCCTGCCCTGGTTCGGCCAGCGCCGCTGCATGCTTTCGAGCGCCGGCCGCGATATGTCGGTAACCGCCATCACCGTGCCCGACATCTTTTCAGGCTCGAGCTGGTTCATCACGCTGTGGACGGTGTGGATGGAACTCATCTCGTCGCCATGCACACCGCTTGTCAGCACGACACGCTTGCCCGGCCTGGCGCCTTTGGCGACCGTCACCGACACGTACCAGTATTGCCCGGTGGGCGCCTGCACACCCTGGAAATACAGGCGATGTATCTGCCCCGGCTCCAGGTCGTTAACGTCGAGCGAAGTGACGACCTTCTTTCCGGCGATGACGTCGCCCGTATAGGTGGTGCCCCCGGTTCCGGCCGCGGCCGCCGATGCCGCCGCCGCCTGCATCTGCGTCGACCCGGCCATCAGTGCTGCGGCAGCGCCGATGGTGGTGGCCGATGCAATCATGAAGTCGCGACGGTCGAGCCGTTCGCCATTGTCCTTCGCCATGTCAAAAGCTCCTTGCAACGGGGTGCGGACGCGATGGCCGGCCATCCCGGTCGCACCCCGACCAATCTGTGTCGTCCGGCGCAGTAGTCCACGGCACGTCCCGTCGAGTACAGCCCGGCGGAAAAGAAATGGACACCACGTCCAGGATTGGGATGTTATGCATAGCCGGATGCAGGGCCGATCCGGCTAAAGCAATCGGGTCCGGCGCCTCCCAGGCCGGACGAGACTGTCCAAAGGATAGCGATGCTGGACGCGCCTCACTGGTACGCACGAAAATACAATTCCGTCGTGGCCCGCACCCGCGAATCCGATCCCGACGCGGAGTTCCATCTCAGGCAGATCGGCGCCGAGCTTCATGCCTCGCGCCTGGCGACCATCGACTATGGCGACGCCTTCGTGCTCGACCTGCAGGACAAAGGCGGCATCGCCATGTCGGGGGCGATCAACGGCGATGCGCTGACGGCCGTGTTCCTGTGGGGTGAAGGCACCCTCTTCAACGGCGAGCGCAGCGACGTGCCGCGCTTGCGGATCCTCGGGCCGGGAACCGAATTCAAGCTGGATCTGCCGGGCAGCTACCGCCTGATGCGGATCGGCCTGCGCGGCGCGTCGCTCGAGGCGCTGCGCCTGGCATCGGGGCAGGATCGGCGCAACTGGCTGATGCCGGGCCTGCACCAGCCGGCCATATCGGCGACTGTCGAGCTGGAGCTTCAGCGCAGGTTGCTGCGGACGGCCGGCTACGCCCAGGCCGCAGCCCGTCGCGGCGGCGATTTCAGCGCCGGCCTCGGCGTTGCGGCAAGCGAGGCGGGCGCCGCCCTCGCCCGGGCGCTGTTGTTTACCGAAGCCCCCTCCGAGCGCAGGCTCGGAACCGGCGAACAACGCCGGATCGTCGATGCCACGCTCGCCATTTTCGAGACCAGTCCGCACGGCCCGGTTTCGGTCGGCGCCGTCTGCGACGCGCTCGGCATCGGCGAGCGAACGCTGGAACGCGCCTTCCAGGACTGCCTGGGCGTCAGTCCCCGCGCCCATGAGCGGGAGCGGCGGCTCAGGGCGGCGCACGGCCTCATCCTCGCCGAGGGAAACCGCCTGTCGGTTACCGATATCGCCATGCGTTTCGGCTTCTGGCACCTGGGCCGCTTCGCCGGCGCCTATTCGGCACTTTTCGGCTGCTCGCCCAGCAAGACGCGGCTGATGATCTGGGGCGACCTGCCGATGGCGGCGTGAAGATGGCGCCGCACCTGCCCCGCATGGACCGGGCGGAACGCCAGGCGCCATGAAGCGACGACACGGCAGCAGCGGACACGAGCCCCTCCCGCCGCCCCCACGTCATCCGCCGATGTCGGAAAGTGGATAGAAATTCGCCGGCCGCAGCGAGACTCTGGCCCTGCTGCCGGACCGGGTTCAGCCGGGAGGTGGCGTGCTGGCCGACGCCGGAGACATGCCGCAGCCGGGCTCTCCACGCCGTCGGCATGGCTTCTGTCTGTCGAAGAATGGAAGTTCCCATGAATGCCAATTTTCAGGCGGCCATCGGGTCGCAGGCGATCAAGGGCGACCAGCCCATGACATGCGCGATCGACGTCGACACGTCCTCGGTTCCGCCGGCCGAACAGTTCGACCTGTTTCGCAGCTGGCAGGAAGGTGTCTGCGACGTCGAGCCCGACCGGGACAGGCTGCCGGCGTTTCCGGCACGCCAGATGGCGTGGAACCTCGGGACGATGACGGCGACACGGCTGCGCTTGCCGGGCCCGGGCAGCCGCTACCGCTGGCGTCATCTGAAACGGCCCACTGTCGACAGTTGGTATGTGTTCCTGCCCTTGTCGGGGGCGGCCTGCGGCCCGGACCGCAAGGTTGGAAAGCCCGTCGTGCAGTCGCTGGCCGAACCTTTCGAATATACCGGCGAAGACGGCGGCTGCGTCGCCCTGATCATGCCGCGCGGCGTGCCGTTCATCCGCTCGTCAAAACTCGAAATGCGTCACGAGTCGAGGCAGCTCCTGGCCGATTTCATGCTTCTCATGGATCGCTCCCTGCCCGGCCTCAGGGCAACTGACGTTCCCCACATCGTCGTGGCGACGACAAGCCTGCTCGCCGCCTGCCTGACCCCGTCGCGCGATCATATCGTCGAGGCCCGCAGCACGATCGACAGCGTGATCGCCGACCGCGCCTCCCGGATCATCGAGCGCAGGCTGCGCGACCCCGATCTGACGCCGCAAAGGCTCTGCCGCGATCTCGGCATCGCCCGCTCCCGCCTGTACCGGGTGTTCGAGCCGGTCGGCGGCATTGCCGCCTTCATCCGCCACAGGCGGCTGCTCAGGACCTGCAATATCCTCGCCGACAGCGCCGATGGAAGGTCGATCTCGACAATCGCCCAGGAATGGGGATTCATGGACCCATCGGTCTACAGTCGGATGTTTCGCAAGGAGTTCGGCATCACGCCAAAAGAGGCGCGGGCGCAGGGCTGGCGTGGCCAGCAGCCCATGCCGGTGCAGCCGCCGCCCAATGACGCGGCGCAGGCGCTGAGCACGCTTCTTTTGCAGAACTGCCTTGCTTCGGGCGGGTCAGCCGCCAACGCTGCTTGTGACTGATCGGGGGAGACATATGGAAGACCATCGGTTCAACAGACGATCCGTCCTACTGGGCGCACTGGCGCTTCTTGCCGTCCCCAGGCCAGCGGAGGCCGCCCGGGGGAACTGGTACATCGGCAGAATACCCGACCAGCCCTTCGACATTCCGCTGGTGGACAAGCAGCTCGTTCCCGCGCCGTTCCGACGGCATGAGGTTGCCTATGCCGGCAGCGAGGCTGCGGGAACAATTCTCATCAACAAGCAGCAGCGCTTTCTCTATTACATCGAGGGCGGCGGCCGGGCGGTTCGATATGGCATTGCGGTCGGCCGCGACGGCCAGAGATGGTCTGGCGAGGCGGTGGTTCAGCGGCGCGCCAGATGGCCGAGCTGGACACCCACGGCCAATATGCGCCGGCGCAATCCGGCCCTGCCCCAGCGCATGCCGGGAGGCCCGCAGAACCCGCTTGGTGCGAGGGCCCTGTATCTCTACCGCGACGGACGCGATACGCTTTACCGCATTCACGGCACCAACGAGCCCTGGAGCATCGGCACGGCGGCGTCGTCGGGCTGCATCCGGATGCTGAACGAGCATGTGTTCGAACTCTTCGGCACCGTCCGCAACGGAGCCCGCGTCATCGTCGTATAGGGCGCGCGCGCCCTTCCGTGACACGCGGCGGCCATGCCGGCCATATTGGCACTGGAGAGGTTCCCCAGGCGCCCGATCCGGCGACCTGACACACCAAACCGAATTCGGCCGATTGACGACGGATACGAGCCCAGCGAATGACACCACAGCCTGACATCATCGGGATCTTCGTGACCAATCTTCGCAGCCTGCGCCAGGCCAGGGGGCTCACGCTCGCCGAGCTGGCGCGGCTGGTCGGCTACAGCGAGCGATATCTCGAGATCATCGAACGCGGCGAAGTCGACCCGACCATCAACACGATGGCCGAGCTCGCCGCGGCGCTGGGGGTGAAGGCAACCCAGCTGCTGGCGCCCGTGCTGGTGAAGACGACTGAACCGCTTGCGTAAAGATCCCCGGCGGGGACGCCGTCCTTGCCCCCAGTGTCCGGGCGCAAGAACGGCCTCGAACAGCCGGCGACCGCGAGGCCCGTCGACCGACGGCAGGAGAACGTCCGGTCTCAGCGGCAAGCACGGCGCATGGAAGCGCCGTCGCGCCTACCAGCGGATGCGTCGCAGGTCGACGACGCGTCCGGTGCGCGAATTGAGCGCCACTTCAAATCGGCCGCTGCCGCGTCGTGCGTGGTAGATGTAGAACCGGCCGCGGCAATCGACGCGGCGCACATCGCGGAAGCCGCGATTCTGAAGCAGCCTCTGGCCCTGGCTGCAGGTGATCGCCCTGCCATGGTTGAGGCTGGACCCGACCGCGATCTGGGCATCCAGCCCCTGGGCCTGAACCGGGGCTGCAAGCGGCGCAGCAAGGCCGATTGCGAGACAGAAAGCCAACAGTGCTCGTTTCATCTGATTGTCCTCGCCTGGTGTCGACTGGTCTTGACGGCGCGGTCGGCGCGATTGCCCGGCCGCACTGCCATTCTCCGACGCGCCCTGTCAGCGGCGGCAGGGCGCGAGATAGGTGACGGGTTGGCCGTGCCGGTCGAAGACGGGGCGGCCGCGGCTGTCCAGCTGCTGGAACCTGCATTCACCCGGCGCGGTTCCGGCGCCGATCATGGCGCCCGCCACGCCGCCGATGGCGGCGCCCGCCAGGGTCGATCCGGTGTTGCGGCCGATCGCCTGCCCGACCACCGCACCCCCGGCAGCGCCGATCGCGCCGCCGCTCACCGCCCGCTCCTGGGGCGTGTTGCAGCCTGCGGCAGCCATCACGATCATTGCAAGGGCTGAAAGGACACCCAGATTTCGCATCGCACCGATCTCCTCCGGTTCAACCTGTTCGCCGCCCCAGCGCCCCAGTTCTAGCCCCTCCCGGTCGCCAGACAATCTGATATGCGTCCCATAACTGTACTCTGCGTCCATTTTTGGGTCGGAGGCGACGGCAAAAGAGCGCCGCCGAATGCCCTTTTTGCAGGCGCGCGCAGCGCATCGGCCAAGGCAACAACTGCCCGCAATGTCAGGCCTTATCGGCGGCTGGGGCCCGTCAGCAAGGCTGCCAGGCCATCGGCCGCGACCGAAAGAAACGGACAAAAAAAGGGCGGCGGCGCGGCAGCCCGCGCGATTGCTCGCCCTTCGCCTTTGCTCGCCCCCTCTTGCGCAGACATCGCAATGGGCGAAGATGCCATCGGCTTCTTGGGAAGGGGGAAATCACATGGCCGGATTCGGCGGATGTACCGGCCTTGCGGCCGGTCAGGCTGGAAAACATCGCCGCCGGCCTGCCCCGTCATCGGGCGGCGCAGTCATTGCCGCGTCCGGCCCGCACGACGGCAACCCGTCGGCGCAATCATGACCGACGACAAGCCAGGACGATACCCCAACCGTCTGGAACGGCAGGCGCTGCGGGCGGCGGACGTCGCCCTGTTCGTCCGGCAATATGGCCGCAAGGCCCAGAAGGGCGTCGAGCCGAACGACCGCAACTACAATGAAGACGTCGAGCGTCGCATCCGACGCATGGACCCGGTGGAGCTTGATCGGCTCATGCGCGAAGACGAGGACACGCCCCGCGACATGCCGGACGAATGGCCGCCGCAGCGGAGCGGCCGGACATGAGCCTGCGCCGCCCGCGGGAACTGAGCAGGCAGGAGTTCCTGGCATGCTTTCAAGCGCCGATGTCCGACGTCACCGCGTGTCAGGACCCTGCCGCCGACATCTGGCCTTATGTCGAGCTGATCGACCCCGGCGGGATCGGCCTGCGCGCCATCCACGATGTCGAACATGTCTGGCGGGCGGACCGGCATGACCATGTGTTGATCGGCACGGATCGGGCCGACGTTTTCCTGGCGATCGTGGTTGACCGCACCGAAAGGCAGGTCATGGGGCACCGGCTGCTTGATTTGCCTTCAGAGTATGGCATAGAAGAACCCAAGGTCTGAGGGCGGGACGGTGACGCATCGGTCTGCAAAACCGACGTAATGGGTTCAATTCCCATTCAGACCTCCATCCAATCACAAGAGGACGAGACGTGAGGGATCTGTCTCCGCGCCTGCTTGATCAGCGCCTCCGCAACAGGATCATGGATGTTGCTGAAATGCTTGCTGATGGTGACGGGATTGTTCACCTGATGGGCACTGTCGATTATTTTCGAGCGGTTCTACGATTTCGTCCCGCATCGTGACGATGGCGCGCCACCTCCCAACGACGCCATGACAGCTGACGAGCACGCGGCCCTGCTCCGCTTGTCCAAGGTGATGGACGACGCATGCGACGACACGCCCGGATCCATGGAGCCCGACGAGTTCATCGCCACGGGCTGGCCGGCGCGCATCGGCCCGACGGCCAGGGCCTTGTTCGAGCTGATGGCCAGGCGCGGCAGGTTCAACGAGGAATTTGAAGAGCTGTAGCCCTGATCAGCCCGCAGCCGGCCGGACGCCCAGACACCGGACGCCCAGACACCAGCCAGCCAGATGCAGGCGCGGCCCGCCAGCGTCGGGATCGCCACCAACCCGCGCGCTTGCGTCGGGCTCGCGGCCTTTCGCAAAGCGCGCGCCCGGTCGGCCGGCCTGCATGATCCAGGCACGCTCGGAAGAGGCGCGCCTAGCCGAGCAGATTGTCGGCGACGCGGGCAAAGACCCGCGCACCGATCGGGATCAGGTCGTCGGGAAAGTCGTAGTCGGGATTGTGCAGCGACGGGTGCGCCGCGCCGGCGCCGAGAAAGAACATGGCAGATTTCGCCGAGCGGCCGAACAGCCCGAAATCCTCCGATGCCCGCATCGGCAGGGCATCTTCGCTGTGCCGGATGCCCTCCTCGTCCAGCGCCTGCCTGAGATGTTCGACCGCCTCTGTGGCATTGACGCTGGCGACGAAAATCTCGTGATAGCTGATGTCGTGGTCGAGGCCATGCGCGCCGGCCGTTTCCGACACCAGCGCTTCGGCGGCCGCGCACAGGCTTGCCATGTTGTCGTCCTGCCGGGTTCTCAGGCACGACCACACCTCGCCATATCCCGGCGCGATGCCAAACACCGCCTCGCCCATCGCCGCATGGGTGACGGTGACCATGCGAAAGGCATCGTCGGCAAAGGTCGCCACCCCGAGGCCGGGCAGTGCGGTGATGAGTTCGGCCACGGCCAGGCGCGGCGAGGTGCCGGTCTCGGGCATGGAGGAATGCGCGGTCTTGCCCTTCAGCGCCACCCGCATGCCGCGCGAGGCGCAGTTGACCGTGCCGGCCTTGAGCCGCACCTCGCCGAGCGGCACGCCGGGCAGGTTGTGCAGGGAGAAGGCGAAATCGGGCGCGATCTCCTGATAGCGCGGATCGGCGACGACACCGGCCGCCCCGTCGCCGGTTTCTTCGGCCGGCTGGAACATCAGGACGACGCGCCCGCGTGCGGGACGCGACCGCCCGAAGCGCCGGCCGAGCCCGGCAAGGATCGCCATATGCCCGTCATGGCCGCACATATGCGACTTGCCCAGCACCAGCGACGCATGCGCGACACCCGACAGCTCCTCGATCGGCAGCGCATCGAGCTCGCAGCGAAACAGCACCGTCGGCCCCGGCGCGGCACCGTCATAGACGAGTGCCACGCCATGTCCGCCCATGCCGGTCAGCACCCTGTCGGGACCGCTGTCGCGCAGGAACGCCACGACCGCTGCTGCGGTGTTTTCTTCCTCGTTGGAAATCTCGGGATTTTGATGCAGCTGCCTGCGCCAGGCCGTCAGTTCTACCACATCGTGATTGCTCAGGCTCACTTCGAACGCTCTCCCGCGGATCTTTTGACATGACGGCCAGCCGTCATGTCAGGTCAGGTCGGTCGGCAATGACGTCAGGCCGGTCCACTCTGCAGGCTGCGACCGCCCTGCCCCGCCTGACCATAACCGCTTCGGTTCGATCCGGCATGGTGGCGCATCGGCAGCAACGCCTGTGCCAGCGCTGACGCTCGTCGCGCCAACGCAAGACCGATGGCAGAGCTTTGGCGGCCATAGCGGCAAGTCCCGGGCGGCCGCTCCGTGCCGACCAGCCCGCCGACGTCTCGGCGATAGCGACCCGAAGTGCTGCTCTCAGCGCCGGCGAGCCTCCGGCCGCCGCCACCGGGCCGGCCCCCTCTTGCGCAAACAGTGCCGACAGTGATGATGCAGCGCGCCTTGGGGAGGGCTGGATGGGACACTACGGACGATGGCTCGGCTGGCTCGCCGGCTGCCTGCTGGCGACGCCGGCCCATGCCGACATCGCCTATGGCATCGACATGGCGGCGGATCCGGCGCTGCATGGCTGCGTCGCTGACCGGGAGCCGTTGAGCATCCTCAACTGCCTGAACGTGCGCTTTCCCGATTCACGCATGGAGCTTTATGCCGTCCAGGCATTCCCCGACACCGGCGTCTGCTGGCTCAAGGCCATAAGCCGGCCCGAGGAAGCCGATCTGATGGGCCAGTCGATCCGGGCAACGACGGACCTGTTTGCCGCCGAACTCGCGCGCAGATATGGCCGCCCGCAGGAACTGGCCGATTTTGTCAGGAGCGGCGCGACAATTCCCGAAGACGAGATCTGGCTGGAAACGCTGATCCAGAAGAACCGCGAATATTATCATCACTGGACAAGCGTGCCCGCCGAAGCCCAGGCCCGCGGCATCAGGGAAATCTACGTCTCGGCATACGGCCTCGAGGATGGCCGCACTGTTGTCCACATCGAGTATTACCTGGCAAATTACGACGCCTGCCTGGAAAACGAAAAGAAGGCGGAGGCGAAGTGACAGCAAGGAACAGCTGGCGAAAGAACAGCCTCTTGCAAAAACGCCTTGTCCGGCGATGATAGACTGAGATCAGGGGGAGCTTTGGATGAATAGTACCAGTTCGCGCGCGGTGCGGCTTCGATCGGACTTCAGCATCGGCGATTCGATCGGGCATGTGATCATCTGGATCTTTCTGACGATCATCACGCTGGGGCTGGCCCTTGTCGTTTTCCCCTATTACCTCAATCGCGCGGTGTTGAACCGGACCAAGGTGCTAGATCAGTCCGGCAACGAGATCGGTCACCTCGACTGCAGGTTCAACTTGGGATCGTCCATCGGGCATGTGATCATCTGGCTGGTCCTGATCATCGTCACACTCGGCATCGCCGCCTTCTTCTACGCCTACCGCGTGCTGCGCGTTGTCATCAATGAAACCCGCATCGTCTATCACTGATGTCGCTGGCATCGAGACGGGCAGCGCGGCTGCAAACGCGGGCCGGTCGCTTCGGTGGGACGCGGCCAGACTGTCGGCAGGTCGGGCGGGGAGCGTAAGAAATGAGCGAAGTCACACTGGTGCGTGAGCTCACATTTCACGTAGCGGCGGCGCCACACATCGATGGTTACGAGGTCCGTATCATTGCCGACGGCAGGGACCTGATCGGCGACGGCGCCGAGCTGATGGGGCTGGACCCGCTGGAGCTTTACGACCAGAGCGAGCTGCTCGAGGGCGGCCGGGTGCTCATTGCCCGCTGCAGCTGCGGTGAATCGGGTTGCGACAATCTGCCGATCGAGGTGCGCATCGGTCCCCGCTCTGCCGAGTGGGTCGGCGACGGCCTTCATCTCAGCTTCGCGCTCGACAGGTACAGAAGCGCGATCGCGACTGCCGCCAACGACCACAGCTGGGAAGATGGCAACCGTCTGGCCACGCGCCTGGTGCATGACTATCTCGCCGGCACCTCGCTCAGCGACGGCAAGAGCCTGCGCTGGGTGGGCTCACGCGGTTCGCCCGGCCAACTGCAGCTGTCGTTCGAGGATAAGACCAGCCAGACGCTTGTCGCGCTGACCTGGGACGGCAGCGATCCCCAGACCGCCATCCGCGCCGCCAGGCAATTCCTGGAGAACCTCGCTCTCTGGCGGAGTTGACCGGAAGCGACATCGCCTATTCAACGCCTGTCGTTGGACCTCTTGCGGATGCAGCGCTTGCTGCGGATATCGAGCCAACACATAGGGATATCTGATGAGTGCTCGCCTATCGACAGCCATTCGGATCAGCCAAGCCGCACAGGCGATCTTGCGAAAGACGCGGAGCTTTCCAACCGCGGGTTTTGGCAAGCATGAAGATCCGAACGAACGCGGACATATCGGTGTTGAGCCGATGCTCCTGGCACTTTCGATGGAGTTGGCCCTCAAAGCCTGGTTCGTTTTCGACCACGACGATCCAAAGGCTCCGAGATCGCACGACCTGATCAAGCTGTTTGAGGCCCTGCTGCCCAAAAGCCAGGAGAAGCTTGACGCCGAGTTCAAGAGATCGGTGGCTCCCCGCCACCCCAACTTTTTCTACGTCGACTACAGCATCCGCCACATTCTCTATCAGCACAAGGATGCCTTCATCGACTGGCGGTATCTCCACGAACCCAAATCGACGAGGTTCGAACAGGTTGTATTCGAGGCAACGCTGGAAATGGTGCTGCGGGAGTTCGACAAGAGATATCGCACGGAGCCCGTTACAACGCTGTCGATTTGAGCGGAGGCTGGCCGACCAGACGCGAAAATTGGCGACTGGTGGCCGCCTGCACGGCCATCGGGCCGGGCTGGCACTTGTCTCGATCCTGCTGGCCGGCATATTTGCCGGCATGTAAGCGGGCATGATGGTCGTCATGCTGGCAATGACAATCGGCGTTCAGTCAGCCGTGCTTGCCATTGCCTTCTCAAGCTTTATTGGGGCGCGGTCCTGAAGCAAGTGTAAAAGGCAGTTGCGAAGCAGGCGAGCACCGCCGACCGGTAGCATAGATGGATGCTGGCTCGATCGCGCCTGCATCGATAGCCGCGTTCGGAGCCCTATCTGAGTGCGGCCCTAACGGCAGCCGACACTTCACGCGTGGCGGCGGCATCTGGCTCGAACTCGCGGCATAATGAAGGTCACGATGCGCTTGGACTGCTGTTGAGCCAGTAGGCGCCGCCGCGAGCGCATCTTGCGCGAGATGCTCAAGGCAGTCTTGAAGACTGCAGCCATTGCCGGGGATGGCAGCTTCGCGCCGCATATGAGCCGCAGAGGCCGAACGGCCTCTCCCAAGAGTAGACAAATCAAGCTACGCTTCGAGTGCTAAAAGGCGACTTGGATATTAGACAGCCATACGGCTTTCGGTGGTCTCAACCGTTGTCACCCTAGACGTAGCTAATCAAAATTTATTCTTTATTACATCTATTCTGTAGCAAAATAGCCGTTAGAACTGGCAAGGACCGTCAAATCTGAAAATCACAAGGAAACTGGATATATCCAAGATTTGCCAACGCCTTGGCTATGCTGACGCGAATATTTCTGCACGAACGGATAAATGATGCTCGCGGGACGGCCTACGAGTGCAGCAAGGTAAAAAAGTCCGAAACCAAGCGCCTGGGGCTTCGTGGAAAGCGGGCAAAGATAAAGATTTGTAACCTTCTTTCGTTGGAATAGAGAATTCACGGCCTCGCCGAGAACGGCGGCAGTAACGAAAGGATCGTTCGCCGTTGTGAAGAAATTTAGGTCTTCCGTACTTCTTGCCGACGCCGACGCCAGCCTGTCAAGCCGGAGTATACTTTCTTGATACATATCCGGACTCAAGGGTGGAAAGCAATGTACCTGTACCAACCTCGCGGACTCCTTTTTCGTTACCACTTGTCCCATCAGGTTGTGTTCGTAGCCGATGCCCATCATCAGGACATCATGCTCCATCTCAGGCACATGCGCACCGTCGTAGCCCGCAATCCCCCTAACGTCAGATTTGTCGTCCAGCGAGAATTGGGTATTCACCTTCTGCGAGTAATGCTCGGGTTCGGTGTAGACGAATTCCACCTCTTTGACGCCGTACATTTTGAAATATCTCAAGAATAGCAAAATGTGCGGATGGAGGAAGCCAGTGATGTCCACACAGATCGGCTGAGGATTAGCCGGATCGAATCCACTTTTCTCCAATCCGACACGCACGAGATCGGCTTCGTAAGTCGGCAGCCCGTCGATTATCTCTCCGGGGGGATACTCATGAGCCTGATAAGAATATTCAGGCAGAATCCACCAAACTTTGCGGTTGGCCAGCACGTTTGTGAAAAGCTGTGATACCCGTTCGTTTTCGTTGTATGCGGAAATAAAGATTCCGCGTTGCCGTCCCTGCTCCGTGGCATCGAATAATCGCTTGGCGTCTATCAAGTAACTGACGTCCAGCATCACAACAGACTCTTTTGCTTCTCGTCCGAGCTGCTGCTCACGAACATTCCACTGACGCGTTTCAGGAAGAAAGCCCGCAGATCGTCTTTCTTCTCATTATCGAGAATGGCATTTGCGAGGTCCGCTTGAAGCTGTAGCGTGCCCCGCCTGTGAACTGACACACCCCATCTTGGCGCTAGCATCGGACCCAATTGATACTTTCCGCCAAGATCGCGGTGGGTCTTGCCCTTATGGCCTAGCGGAACCTTGATCAGGTACGACCAATTTTCTGATGCTTGCAGAACCTCTTTTGCGTTCCTGGTAAGCTTCTCCTCGTCGACCGCAAAGGTGCAGAGATCGCATTCGGACGGCTTATCGCTATACCTGATCGTACGAAATAGAACGGCGAGCGCCTCTACACTTTCCCTTACCTCGATCCCGAAGGTATCTGGCTGGGCATCCTCCCAGAACCAGGCAGCGCTATCCAGCACCCCCAGAGACTGAGATTCAACGCTTATCACATGGCCACCGACAAACGGCTGTTCACCACTGAACAGCGAACGACGATAAATCTGCTTCAGTATCCCTATTAGGTTTCTCGGAATTCCCTGTGAAAGATGAATTAGAGTATCCAGACCGCAATATGGGACATTGTGCCCGCAGTCCCGATACAACTGCGCCAGCAAGTCGGAGTCAAAATGTGCGAGGACATCTCCGTACTTGGGGGACTTGCGATCACCACCGACAATATAGGAATCCGCTAGTTTCTTGATACTCTGCGCCGTCCCCATCAGTTTCGACGTGCTTTCTGACCAGTCGCGATAGAGCAGAAAAATGTTGAGCTTTTCAAGAAGGGGATTGTCGCGCACGGTGAGCAGTTCGATTATTCGATCTTGCCATTCAGCTGTTTGGTCGAAGCGATCGGAGAGCTGTTTCCTCAACTTGCGGAAATATGGGCGCTCCTTCCCGGCTTTGTCGCGACTTTCCAGTAATTTCAAAAGGGGCTTCTGATAATGGTTGTCTTTATCAAGCTCTTCGAAAAAATCGTTCAGGTTTGATTGACCTGTTGCTACTGCTGACCCTGATTGCTGTAGACGCCGCACAACGAGCTTGGACGCAAACGTCTTGTAATCTTGCTCATGGTCGCGCAAAAAGGCGTCCAACTCCAACTGTAGGAACTCGGACCCCCGTTTAATCGGCTCTCCCGAGCCAAGCGTTTGATAGGTCCGAATTCCATAAAGTCGCGCGCCGATGCGGAAAGTCGTGTTCCCGGTTCGATACCTGATTAAGGTATTTAGGAACCGCTGCTGTTCAAAGGTGAAATTTTCCGCTTCATCGATGAGATAGGTGAAAATCGTTTCTGAGAAGGCGGCACTGACCTCCGCAAGCGTACTTGGTAAGCCGAACACGAGTCTGCCTGGCGAGAACGGTATCTCAATCGGATCCATATGTCCGGTTACGGCCACGTTGTTTGCCGCATAGTCTATCTTTTTTCGCAACCGGGTCAAAAATGCGATCAACCCGTCAATCGTGTCGAAATCACTATCAACCTCGATATCGAAAAGCTCTCTGACGCTTTCCACGAAAGCCTTCTCATCGAATTCTTCCATGCTAGGACTGCTTACACACTTACTGATCGACGTCAGCAGGGTAGTCGCCAGCCAAAGCTCGAAGTACATGTTAAATATAGCGAGCCATAGGTCGGAAGACTGGCCCTTCCCCGCAAATTTGTGAGAATTTAGGCCTTCGGCAGGTACGTAGATACCCAAATAGCCGTCGTTAGCGACGGCAGCGCCCAGATCGCCACCACACAGCGCAGCCCGCACTGGCGCTGAGCAATACCGCATCAGATGCGTCTTTCCGCTGCCTTTGCCACCGAGAATCAGAGTCGGTGTCCGCAGTTTCGGCTGCAACAGTTGCACCAGCCCCCCATTGGTATTGGAGATGTCCACCCAGTACTCGACAATCTCTGCTGCGGAAAAATCAGAAGCTTTGACCAGATCGAAAGGATTTTCTTCAAGGCGACTGATCATACGAATGCTCCGATCTTCGGATAGCGCCGGAAAGCAGGAACCCATTCTGCTTGCGCTCCGTTGGCGCGCTCGCCCCATATTATAGGAAGGGTATTGTCGGGCGTATTGTGGTGGAAGCCAAAAAGCATCTGACTGTCTTCGAAGCCGCCAGCGTGACCTGGGCATATAAGCTGTCCGTAGTGTAGCGCGAGGGTCTTGAGAATTCCCACGTCTATCCCGGATGGCACAACCTTTAGATAGCGCGATTGGTCGGATAGGCATCTGTACGAGTCGTCAAGCTCGATCACCGCCGAGCAGTTGTCGCCAAACAGACTACCTTGCCGGACCTTATCGATGCCGGCCTTCGTGCCGAACAGAGAATAATAACAGAACTTAGCGTTCGAATTCCGATCCCGCAAATCCGCGAGCAGGTTTTGGGAATACTGGATGGCCGTCTGCCCTGATCCGCAAACATCGTCGACGAAGACGTACTGGTCGACGCTCTCATCGGCGATCTTTCTGGCAACGTTTCCATCCGGCAGCGCTACCCGCTCGATAATCTGTCCAGCATCCAGAAAATTAGCCTTGGAAAGCGAATTCTCCTGCCGGAAATAGTACAGCAAATGCACGCCGCTTTCGGAAGGGTTCCCTATTCCAAGGAACCTTGTTGAACTTATTTTCTGCGCAATCAACGGTTCTAATATACCAAGGTCGCGCGTTGCTCCGTTTGACGCTCTAATCTCCTGAATTAACGGAACCAGAAACAAATCTCGGAAAAGAGTCTTAAGAAGAACCCTGATTTCCATGCTACCGTAATAAAGAAACTGGGAAAGCCAGTAGAGAGCGTGTAGCCGTTCGATATCTACGTCGTGGCCGGTTTTCCCGTCAAAGTTATTCAGCCACTCTTCGACAAGCGGTCGATTTACCCGCCCCTCCCAAAGCCTATCGTTCAGCACTGTTATGCGGTCGAGCAGACCATTCCTCGTCGAAACGGTTTCGTCGGCCTCGGGCTCTAGAAGGATTGAACTGATATCACTGACCAGACTCATCCGGCCGCCTTTCGAATACAAGGACCCATTCGCGGGTGATAACTGCGGACGTCTTGTTGCGCGCCGTCATTAATCCTCTTCCCTTGATGGTATCGACTAGTTCCAGTCTGATCTCAAAGCTGGAGCGAAGCGCCAGAAGTTTCATATATTCCGATGTCTCGAAGTTCTCTCCGCAGATAGTATTGTTTCCCACGATCATTACCATGCACCCGCCAGGGCGGAGAACACGCTTCGACTCAGTGAAGACATCCTTCATCTCCGCGAGATAACTATAGACAACGGCAGCCCGCATAGGATTCTTCTCTGCGATCCTGCGGATAAAGGCGTCGGCCTCGGGCATTCCTGTTTCGGCGAAGTTGCCAAGAAAGTCTTTTGAAAAACGCTCGCGTCCTATGCTTTTCGAGTCCAGCTCCTTCATTTGCCGGACCGACGCCATTCCTAGCCAACCGATACTTAAGCTCGACGACCTGATGTATTTCTGCGCACCCGCGTACGGCGGGGAGGTTATGATGAGGTCAACGCTTGCAACCGGCAGTTCGCTTTGGAGATCCACCGGATCACGGAGGGATCGAGCATCGTCGCCGACGCAGCCGTTCGCTCCTAGACCATGTTCAACTCCAAGGCTCGAAATTCTGCTAGAATTGACCCTTAACGCCTGTTCAAACATCGCCCACACGTCGGGATCGTCTTCAAGGGGTCTTCCCCGAGCGACGATACCCGCCTTGCGTCGGACCGGAACCGAGAAACGTGGGTCGGCGCGGCTACTGGTTCTGGCTACGCCCGAGAAGGTCACCCACAGGAGGTCGGCCACATCGCCTTCGGCTTCTCTAGCGATGGCGCTTCGCAGACGAGCCAAGCGATCAATTGTCCCTTCGCTGTACCAAAGTTCGATATTCACTACTTCGGGCGGCGAAACGTCCTTCGCTTCGTTGTAGCGGCGCCTAAGCCGCGCCAGGATACCTTCGAGGTCGACGATATTGAGACGCGTGATCTTGGCTTTAGTTATGGCCCGGGCCAAAGGATTGACGTCGGACCAATAGGCGATATTTCCGGCGAGGATCGCTTCGAGGGCAACTGTGCCCGATCCGCTGAACGGGTCGAGCACGACAGCACCGCGGGGGACGTGTTTCCGAGCCGCTAAGAAGAAATGTGCGATGTGCGCCAGCAGTTTTGCGGGATATGGGTGGATGTAGTGGCTGGCTCGTTCGCCTTTAATCCAGTGCACGAGGTGGCGGAATGAAACGTGTATGGGCACACGGTTGACGGCGTAGTCGCTGACAAAGCGGTCGAATTCGAGGCTAGTGTCAACGGGATAAGCAACCCAAGATTCGTAGCCGCCGGAAGATTTCGCATCCTGATAGGCTTGTGAGTTCTTCAGAGTTGAAGCGGATGATGCAGTCTCAACGTCTGCAAGAACGCCGGTTGCGCTCATTGATTCGGCAGGGGGTTCAGTGCGGGAAAACGGGAGACGAGCTCTTCCCATTCTCGGACGGACAGACCGCTATCTTCCCGCGATACCCGCTTACCTCCCATGAACGCCTTCAGTACATCAGCTGCCTGCGCGGAAAGCGTTACCGAATTCAACCTGAAGTCGAGGAAAGCTTCGTAGGTAAGCGGCACCCAGGATGCGACAATTCCAAGTATCTGCTCGGCATATACGCGTATTTCGTACTGGGCGTGAGGATCAGCACGCAATCGCAGAAAATTAAGAAGATTATGGAGATTAACTTTCCAGTACCACTGCGTGTAGGTGTTTAACGTAAGATTAATACGAGCAAGCTCACGAGCTAAGCTCGACCGATTACGGTCGACTATCTCGCCGCGCTCGCCTTCATTTATCAACCAAGAGTAATTATTGTAATTCCTTTCTGCGTCATTCCTGAGGATATTCATAATGCGGGCTGCCTGCTTCTCGTCGAGGGCGTCGCCTCGTCCTTGACGATTCGATTTCGACTGCTCTGCGATCTGCGTGGTTTCCGGAATATAAAATTCTCGGTCGAGTATCGAGTATCTTGCCGAGTACTCATTCAGGCTCGCTGTACGATGCCTTACCCATTGTCTAGCCACAAAAATCGGTAGCTTCACGTGAAGTTTGATTTCAGCCATCTCAAATGGGGTACTGTGAGAGTGTCGCATAAGATACCGGATCAAACCGCGATCTTCGGAAACTTTTTTGGTCCCCCGGCCATAAGAAACGCGCGCAGCCTGTATCACGGCCGCATCATCACCCATGTAATCAATTACGCGGACGAAACCGTGGTCCAACACCGGCTTGACCTGGAAGAGAATGTTTTCGACAGCCTGAACCGTCGGCCGCAGCGTTGTTGAGGCGTTTGCACGTGCTACCTCAATTTCGCTTCGTTGTTCAGGGCTGAGGCTCAATTTTTTCTCATAATTATTGGCATTTTCGGCGCGACGGCGAGTACCGAAGAGCAGCTTACAATGCCGGCAGCCAAAGTTGCAATGTTGCGCTTGAGTCATCGAGACAGACCTCCAGACGTAGAGACGTCGGTTCCAAAACCTCACTCGAACTGGCAGCAGGGCAACCAAATGTCCGCTTTCGCGTCGGGTATCCCTGCCAGCTGCCAATTCGCTTCCAGTCCACTGAAGCCTCTCACCCACCCACCCCCCTTCGCGCCGTCTGGATCCCCCACATCGCCGCCAAATCATCGAGGTCGGCGCGCAGATTGTCGGCCATGGTCAGGCGCTCGCGTTTGTGGGGGGTGATTTCGGCCAGCGCCCTGCCTTCGGCGCAGACGAGCTGCAGCACCTGGTAGCCGCGCGAGCCGATGAGCTGGCGGCAACGTTTGAGCTCGTGGGCGGCGGTGATGCGGGCGGCGAGCGGGTCGCCTTTGCCGCCGTCGACGCGGTCCAGCGCATGGTCGAGGCTGCGCACCGTGCCGCCGGCCTTTTCCCAACAAGCACGGAAACGGTCCGCCGCCTCCTTCTGCGCGCGCGCCAGGAAGCCGCGGGCATAAAGCGTTTCGACGGCGCTTTCCCTGATGTTCTTCTGGGCTGAGATGATGCGCGGAAACGCCTTTTCGCCGTCACGCGCCGGCCGCCAGCCGGGGTTTTCGACCTCGACCGTGACCAGCGGGCTCGGCGGCCTCGCCTGCTTCTTCGCCTTGCCCGTCTTGCCGATGCCCGTCTTGTTCATGACTTTGCTCGTGCTCATCCTGCTGATGCCCGTCTTGCTGATGCCCGTCTTGCCCATGCCTGCATTGCCCATGCCGCCGATATTGCCTGCCGCGCTGCTCATGCCCGCTCCACCACGACGGGCTTCTTGCCCGGCCGAAACAGCCGCTCGGCCTCGGCCCGGGCAGCAGAGGCCTTGTCGCCAAAGCCGCGGATTGTGCCGTTGACGTGTTTTTCCTGGGCCCGGTAGGCGGCGATCAGCGCCTGTTCGCGCGAGGGATAACCCGCCGGCTTTTCGCCCTGCATCACCGGCCAGTAGTCGGCCTTGTGGCTGTAGCGGACCAGCGCCCGCCAGGCGCCGTCGATCCATTCCGCCTTGGCGTGAAAATGGTTCATGGCTTGTCTCCGAGGATCGAGAGGCGCGGCAGCGTGATGGTGCTGGCGGGCGGCTGTGCTGCGGCCCTTGCCGCGGCGGAACGGACAAAGATGGGATCGCCCAGGACACGCGCGGTGAGATCGCGATCGTCATCCGGCAGCTCGGCCACAAGCGCCGCAAACTCGGCTTTCGTCACCCTGTCGTCATGGATGCGGAAGCTGTGCACCGCCTGGTAGCGCGGCCGCTTGGCGTCCGCCCGCCTGCGCCGGTAGTCCGGATCGAGCCGGCAATGCACCGTGTCGGGCGAAAGACCGAAGATCACGGCGATCTGGTTGTACTTCAGGCCCGATCCACGCATCCGGCCGGCGAGATCGAGGTCCCAGTCCATGGGTTCGGCTTTTTTGGTCTGCATCACGCCACCCTCTTCAGCTGGGGCCAGATTTCATCGGGAACCGGCGTGCCCCAGCTCTGGGCCAGCGCGATCAGCTCGCCGAGGCCCTGGCTACTGGCCTGGGCCAGAAGATCGGTCCGGTTGTTGCGCATGGCCGCCTGCAGCAAGGGCAGCTTGAGGCACATGCGGGCGTGCTCGTCCGACCTCGGCTCCCGCCGCGGCGCCCATTTCGACGCCCCAGTCGGCGCAGGCAGGGCCTGGCGGCCGCGATAGGGCAAGATCTCGGCGATCCGCCGGGCCTCCTGCACGAATTCGGCGACCGACGGGGCGAAGGTCCTGTTCTGGCCGCGGACCTCGCCCGACGTGAAGCGCTGTGCCGCCTCAATGACCGCCCGGGCTGTCACCCCTGAAAGCACCGCCTCGTAGGTCTGCATCGTCAGGTCCGGGCTGCCGGCCGTCTGGGGGAAAGAATTCAACATTGCGGCGATTGCCAAATAGGCCTTCTGATCCATCGCTAGCTCCTGCAAGTCTGTCGATTGCCACGTCCACGAAGTTGCGCCGTCGCGGCGCCGGCGGGGTATTGCGGGCAACGGGGCGGCGCTCGACGGCGTGCCGGCACCAGTTGCGCCACGTCGCCGGCCAGTCGAGCTTGACGCCCCTCTGCCCGGCTTGCGAAATCCAGTAGTCGCGGAATTTTTCCGCCTCGCGCCCGGCCTCTTCAGGCGAAAGCCCGGCCTTGGCCGCGTCTTCCAGGCTGGGGCAAAAATCATCGGGAAGGCGTCGCCCCCGGCTTTTGGAAGAACCGTAAGGTTCTTCCTTTTCCGGTCTGGCGTCTGGCTTCTGGTTGGCACTGCGGGCGCTTTGCGGCGGCGCTGCCCCTGCATGCGGCGGCCGTTGATTTTGCTGCACTTTCGTCCATCTGACTGCTGCCGCCTGTTTGCCTGCCTGCGACTTTTCCTGGCGGTAGAGGCTTTCCTTCTGGACGCGGTCGTTCCACAGGCCGCCGGCGACACGCCGGATCTTGCCCTCGCCGACAAGGCTCTCCAGGGCTGCCCTGAAGGTCGCGTTCGATGCGCCGCACAGCCTGGCCAGGCGGGCATAATCTTCAGGCACGGGTTCGCCCCGCTCGTACATCGAGGCGACGAGGGTGATGTAGATGCCGGTCTCGGCAGCGCTCATGCCGCGCGTGCCGGCCAGCCAGTCCGAGGCAAAGAAGCGGATCCAGGGCATGTCGCTCATGCAACCACCTGCCCGGCCTGCGATCGTGCGCTGCGGTCGTGGGGCTGCGCGGGGCCGCAAGGATGGTGGCCCCCGAGGCTGCGGGAGGGACAGCCTCGGGGGCGCGCGGCTGCTGCTGGGAGGGCAGAAGCAGCCGAGACGAAACAGGGGCGCGACATGTCGTCGGCAGCGGCGGCTGCGCCGATAATGCCGATTTCAGGGACGGCGCTGCCTGGGGTCCTGATCCTGGCGCGCACTCCGGCGCAGCGCCCAACCTGTCGGGCCGCAGATCGTGGCGCGAGATCGACACGCCTGCCGCCGTTTCCAAGGCAATCGCCATCGCCGCGCGGCCGGCCTCGCCCAACAGCCATGAGATGCGTTGCCGCGAGCAGCCCGCCTTCCATGGTGAGCTTCATCTGGGGGTCATGCAGCAGCGCAACAGCCCGCCCGGCATGAGTGCGAAAAGCGTTCATACTAGAAAACTAGTAGAAAACACTCTGGCCGTCAACTAGCTTCCTTGTGTGACCTTCTACTAGCAGGCTGGTAGAATCGGCCCATGCCGAGCATTGCCGAAAACCTGAAACGCCTGCGCGCCGAGGCCGAGCTGTCCCAGGCAGCCCTGGCTGAGAAGGCTGGCGTCAGCCAGCAGCTGATCTCCCAGCTCGAGCGCAACGTGAACAGTTCGACCAAGGAACTGCCTGCCATCGCCCAGGCGCTCGGCGCCCCTGTCCACGAGATCGACGAAGCCTATGTCACGGTCGCGGGCGGCATCGCGACCACCGTCGTCCCGCTCATTGCCTGGGTCAGCGCCGGCGCCATGGCGCAGGATCATTTTGGCGGCGAGGCGCTCGGCCAGCTGCACATCGGCGACCTGCCGGCCGGCGACTGGATTGCGCTTCAGGTCCGGGGCGATTCCATGGACCGTATCTCGCCGCCGGATTCCATCATCGCGGTGAACCGCAAGGACAAGCGCCTGGTCCCCAATGCCTGCTATGTGATCGCCGACGACAATGGCGATGCCACATACAAGCGCTACCGTTCAGACCCGATGCGGTTTGAGCCGGTCTCGACCAACCCGTCCCATGAAGCGATTTTCCCCGACCGCGAGCCCATCATCGTCGGCCGCGTCAAACGGTCGATGATCGACATGTGAGGCAGGACCTGGGGCGACATGGCGGTATCCGTCGCCCCCTGCCTTTCGCCGGCCGCGCCGCGAGCCACAAAGACCAGCAAGCCGCGCACGACACACCTGCCTTAAAACATCGCATCGGCTTCTGCTGCCGATGTCCGGCCTGCGAGCATATACCTCTTAGAGGACGCGAATAGACCACGCCCGTTGCGGATTGGCTGGCGATTTCGACTTCCGCCTCGACATCGCAGACCTTCATGAATGCAAAAACCTGTGGGCCAGTACTCTTGCCTGCTGGCAAACAACAGGGATCATCACGGTCTCGAAAGGCCGGCGTCGGCCGCCCGCAGACATCATCCTGGACGCAGGTCGCCGAACCGTCATGCCGACGCTGTCGAGGCAGCGCTGACAACAGCGGAAGGAACGAGGACAAGCCCCGCCTGCGAACCGCCCGCCAGCTTGCCGGCATCCATCGCCGTCATCCGCGCGGGGATGGAATTCACGGGCGTCGAAACCAGACCACCCCGCACGGCCGGCCACGGGGCGGACCTCCGTCCTCCTGCCCGGCAGCCAAGACGAGAGCCAGGGCCAACGGCAGGCGGTATTATCAGTCGGGCCGGCTCGGCTGCTGTGGGCGCGACACCAGCCAGGCGCCGGCCAGGGCGCTCCACAAGGCCTCCGCCGATACCATCTCGGGCATCTCGCGCCGCCTGATTTCAGGCGTGCGCGCGCCGCCCGACATCAGGCGTGGGCGCGCCGCCTGATGCCAGACATGCGCGCACCGCCCGAGCTTTGGGCATGCACGCCGCCCGCAAGCATCGTCGAGCATGAGACGCTCCCTTTCGACACGCGTCGAGCCGAATGTGGCGCGTTGCCGCTTCGGCATTGCAGCCAGTGCGCACGCCTTGTCCAGACCCCGAAGCCCCCTGTTCACGCCCGAAACTGTGCGGTTTTGGCAGCGCCCGATTCGCGTGATTTTCACTACCCTTCTAGTTGACTGGTTTTCCGGTTGACCATCTTACTAGTTTTCTTGTAGTTTCGTGTCATCACTGCCGATGGAGCGAGACATGAACGCCCACACGATCGAATTCGCGAAGGAATGCGGTTACGCCGGCAGCAGCCCGGCGATGCTCGATGCCTTCGAGCAGGTTCGCCGGCACGGCATCGAGCAGGCCCGCAGGTCCCACCACGACCGCAAGCGCATCACCGATGCGCTCAAGACCGATCCCGACCTGATATCGGGGATGATCCACCCGGCGCAGTCTGTCGACGAGGCGCTGCAAGACATCGCCGCGTTTCTCCTCGCCTGCCGCAACATGCCCTCCTGGCGCCGGCAGAACCATGCCGCGGCCATACGCAAGGCCAGGGCCAACCGGCTCTATTTCCGCTTCTTTCGCCGCTTCGGCGCTCGGCTCATGGCCCGGGCGGCGGCGTGACGCCCCCACCGCTTCCCCATCGCCTGCGCAATCGCACTGCCCCCGGCGCTCATTGCCGGCCGGATCGTCCGACTGGAGAATTTCCCATGCATTCCATTTCTGGAACGCCGCTCCATGAATGCAAGCAGCTTGCTGAGCAGCTTCGCGACCAGGCCAATGCGTTGATGGCGACATCGGAAACGTTGCGGCGCCGGGCCGACCAGATCCTCGCCTCAGGCGCGCCGTCTCGCTATCTGGATGCGCTCGACCTCTTCGAAGATCTCAGCGCCGACGCTCAGGCCCATTTCGACAAGGCAATGGCGCTTTATCGCCGCGCCCACGCGACCAGACGGTTCGAGCGCCTGAAATAAGGCTGCGGCCGCAGCCCGAACCTTTCACGCCTCACTCACCACCTCGCCCACCCATCCTCCAGACCGGAGCAAGTCATGCCGACGGGCCTGGAGCGGGCGCCCGCTCGCCGAAGGACCGGCCTGGCGGCCGAAGGCCGAGCGGCCCTGGGTGGTCAGTGGGCTTGCTCGAGCTCCGCTCGAGGAGCACGATGCTCCACACAAACGGGGCTCACACAGTGTTTTGGCGGCATTGGTCATTCAAGCTTTGGGCCATCGGCTCGGCACTTTGGGCAACGCTCATCTGGATTGCGACCTCGGAGCCGCGCAACTATCCCTATGTCCCTGCCCTCGCCTTCGTGCTTCACAAAGGAAGTGTCGTTCCGAAGGCCGTTGAGATGGGGTCGACCGAATACCAGCTGCTCGCCGGCCAGGTGAAAGATGGAACATTGGAGACTGTTCGGCTCGGCAGGGCCGACGAGGCAGTCCTGGCTGCGAACCAACCCGACGCCGAAAGGGCCGACCAGCTAAGACGCATTCAAGACGCCTACCCAGTCGTGATGACCGAGCTGGAAGCTCGGAGCAAGCGTGATGCCATTGGACGAGCCATACAGATGGCAACCATAGCGCCGCTGACACTCCTGGCTCTTGGCCTCTTCATCGGCTGGTTCCTCTCGGGCCTGCGAGCGGCGAAGAACTGAAGCCCCTCGACCCGGCTTGTCCAGGCAACCTTCCGGCAGGACGCATTACCGCCGCCAGATCGCCGATAGCCGTACCAACTCCTCATATTTCGCTCCGCATCGATCGTAGACGCTGAGTGTGTTGATCCGCGTGCAGCCGGCGCGAGCAACAATTTCATCCAGCAGATGCGCCAGAGTGCGGTCACCGCCCGCCTTCACCATCGCGTCGCGGTCATATTGCTTTCGCATCCCGCATTTGTCGCAGGTGATGATGACCTTTGGGGCGGGAAATTCTGAGAGCATCGGCATTGGAACAAAATAAGAACAAATGCCATGCGGAGTCAATTCGCCGCGGGCTGACCTATGGGCATGAGCGACGAACAGATCTCAGCCCCGAAGCCGTCATGCCTCTACGAGCACTGGTGCGAGCAGGCCGGCTGCAAGAAGGATGGCGGCTGGGGCTTCGCCACTGGCAAGCAGGCGCCGCACTTGGTTCTGCCACGAGCACAGGGCCGACGGCGAAAAGTACGTTGCTTGAGGCAAACGAGCATTTGGTACAATTGCTGCAAGCAGTTGGCACGCATTAGGCGATTGAAATTATTGAATACACCGCTAGGTTCGCCAGACTTTTTCTTGGGGGATTTCTGCGATGAAGGCGATTCTGCTAGCGAGCGCCCTGCTCGGTATTTCTGCTGGCCAAGCACTTGCAGCGGACGCGACGGCAACCGCTCCGGCAGCCTTTGTCTGGACTGGCGGATACATCGGCCTGCAGGCCGGTCACGCCTGGGGAAAATCCAACTATGACGTCGATATCAACGACGCCTACGTCCCGTACGATCCAGAGGGATGGTTCGGTGGCGTCTATGCCGGATACAACCATCAGTTTTCCAACAACATTGTCCTGGGGATCGAAGGGGACGCCAATTTAGGCGACGTCAAAGCCGGGCGAACTCTCGCCTTCAATCCGAACCCATTGCCTTCCGAATACGGTGACTCGCGCATCGCATGGCATGGCTCCGTGCGTGGTCGCCTGGGTTATGCCGTTGATCGGCTGATGCCGTATGTCACCGGCGGCGTCGCGTTCGCCAAATACGAACATACGATCAATTTCAACAACTCCAAGTTCCGCGATGACTACACCGGCTGGACTGCCGGCGTCGGTCTTGAATATGCCGCTACGGACAATATTGTCGCCAGGATCGAGTATCGGTACGCCGATTATGGTGAGAAGAAATATGCGGCGCAGGGCGGGCTTTTCCCGCACACCACCAATCTGGAGACACACGACATCCGGGTTGGAGTCGCTTACAAGTTCTAGGGCATGGGCTAGTCCCCCAGAGGATCGAGAATGTCGGGCGTGTCGTTCTTCGGCGAGCCGACCTTGCGACCGATCTTCCACATCGTCATCAGCTCAGACGGGAACGGCTTCATCAGGTCACCTGGGTCCTGCTCGGGCCCGATCCAGCGGGCATAGTCGGTAGGCGCCAGAATGACCGGCATGCGATCATGGATCGTCGCCATCAGCTCGTTGGGCGCACAGGTGACAAGGCAAAACGTCCGCAACAGCTCGCCGGTCGCGGGATTGCGCCAGTCGTCGTAGACGCCGGCCAGCGCGAAGGGCGAGCCATCTTTCATGGCGATGGCGTAGGGCTGCTTGTCCTTGCCGGTGCCATTGATGTCGCGCCACTCGAAATAGCCGTCGATCGGTACCAGGCAGCGCCTGGACGCATAGGCCCGCTTGAACATGCCGTTGGTGGCGATGCTTTCCGAACGTGCGTTGATCGGCGGCGGCCGCCCGGAACTCGCCTCTTTCTGCCAGGACGGGATCAGGCCCCATTTGGCCGGGACGAACATCGCGCTGCCCTTTAGGGCCTCGTCCGGCACGATGATCGGATAGATCAGCGTCGGCGCACCATTGTAGCGTGGGAAGGCATTGCCGAGGCCGGCCACGCCTGAAGGGTCGGCGAAGCTGAAGCCACGCACCAGCTCGGCAAGGGTCGACTTGACGAAGACGCGACCGCACATGGCGCAACTCTGCCGCCTGACGGAAGACTTGGCAATGCCCAGGCCTCCTCGTGGCCACCTCGTGGCAATGCAGCAACACCCGCTCCAATTTCCACAACCTATTAGAGCATTAGGATATTGCAATTCATCTTTTCGTGCGTAATTTGCCGACCAATGGCAAGGGGATAATCATGAAGTCAGTGCTTTGGGCCGCAACGGCTCTCGTCATGTCGATCGGTGCAGCAAATGCTGCGGATGCCGTGAGCGTCCCCCCGGCCGGCTTTGTCTGGACCGGCGGCTATGTCGGCGTGCATCTCGGCTACGGCGCCGGCCGAACCACGGTCACCGAGTTGGACGATTATTCGTTCTCGGAGTTTGGCGACACGCAGTTCAAGTTCAACTCGAACGGCTTCCTTGGCGGCGTGCACGCCGGGTACAACTGGCAGTCGGGCCAATTGGTCTATGGCCTTGAACTTGACATCACCGGCGCCGACATCAGCAACACCGTCGCCAACTCCATGATCCCCGGCGCCAATGAGAGCTTTTCCACCAGGATCGACTGGTTCGGCACGGCCCGCGCACGCCTGGGATATTCGGTCGACCGTTTCCTGCCATATGTCACCGGCGGCGTCGCCTTTGGCCACATCAAGAGCAGCTACGACGACAATGATTTCGTCCCAGGCAACCATGCCGTCGCCGACGACGTCGTGGCCGGCTGGACCATCGGCGCAGGCGCGCAATATGCGCTCACCGACAACTGGTCCCTTCGCGCCGAATATCTGTATGTCGATCTCAAGGACAGCCAGGGCTCGTTCGATGGCTTCAGATACGACTTCGACAACAACGCCCATGTCGTGCGGCTCGGCGCCAGCTACAAATTCTGACCTCGACAGTCAGACCAAAGAGACCCCGGTTCCGGCCGGGGTTTTTGTTTGACCATCTCCGCGGCTTAAGGCACGCTCTCCAGTACGCGAAAGCGGGATCAAGACGACCTCCTGAAGATCGTCAGATACCTTGCCAAAGTCCTCGCCACGGCGAGACGAGATCACAGAGAAGGTTGCGGCCGCCTTCACTGCAAGCATGGACATCGCGATGGGCAGCGGCACGCCGCTGCCACGAAGGCAGTGACTGAATCCATTGGGGGGCAGGAAGAATGTCGCGGCGAGCAATCCTTCGTAACGTCCTTGCTGGTTCGTTTTTGCTCGGCCTGCCGTTGCCAACTGCACATGCAGCTGAGCTTCCGACAGATGCCGCCGGCTACTCCCAACATCTGCGCGAACTCTGTCTGTCTGGGGCAGAGAGCAGCATGCCAGGAACAAGCATTGTCGCCGCAGGCAACTTCTGCAGTCTGTATATCGAGATACCGATAGCGTCGACCACGCCTTGCGCTGACACGCCGGAGGCTTGCACCCAGCGTTTCATCGGCAGCTACTTCAACGTGCGTCTGTCGAGACTGAGACAAAATTACACGTATTGCGACGATCAGGTATGCAAAGTCTATTACAACTTTCGAGACCCAGAAAACCGCTACGAGTCATTGACAGAGTGCGGGTTTGATATTGGCGGAATTGCCAGGGTCGACGCACAGCGAATAGTTATGAGCGTGGTGAGCATTTCGATCAACAGGAACTGCCTGGCCGGGGTATGATCTCACTCCGAACGCCCACACATTTGGGTGTTCTGGCGCAACTATTGATACAAAAGCCCCGCCACCTTTCGGCAGCGGGGCACAAGCGCTCATATCATGGCTTAAAACTTGTATGCCAACCCGACACGAACATCGCTCGTCTTGAAGCCGAAGCTGCCGCTTCCGCCCACATCGGTGAAGTCCAGATCACCATAATCCGTGTATCTGTATTCGGCCCGACCAATCAGACTATCGGTGAAGGCATATTCAACACCTACACCCACCGTCCATCCGACAAGCGTGTCACTGAATTTCACAGTTGGCGAACCGCCGGTGAAGACGGTTGCGTCGGCTCCGGCAAATGCCACGCCGCCTGAGATGTACGGCAAGAACCGATCGACCGCATATCCAAGTTTCGCGCGCACAGCGCCGGTCCAATTCAACTCGTAGTCTATGCCCGCGCCAGCCACTGGAACGCCCGAGGTCAACCCTTGGCCAAAGCCATCAATGCCTGACCACGCGATATCGGCATCAATGCCGACCACGATGTTGTTGGCCAGTTGATGATTGTAGCCGGCATAGACGCCACCCAACCAACCATCGATATCCGCAGGCGCCGTAGGTCCGACGGGATTGGTCGACAGGTCACCATCGCCCCAGCCATATCCTGCCTGAAGACCGACGTATCCGCCTGTCCAAACAAAACCTGCCGGCAAAACTTCGGGAGTTGGCTCAAGCACGACCGCATCGGCCGCGGAGGCAATGCCTGACAGCCCGAGCACGAAAACGTTCGCTAGCAAAAACTTTTTCACAGCAGTTCTCCGGACTTACCCCCCAGTAGAAATTACCACGTGGTCGAGAAATTTATAGTCCCATCCTGAACTCACTTTGGCGCGTTGCTGAAACACAACAGGCACTTTCGGCCCAGGTAGAATGGTCGGGGTGGTGGACGGCCGGTGATTGCATATCAGGCAGCCGCTGCACCCGCTGCGGCAGCCGAGAGCAGCCTCCCGACCGCCCATAGAGCCTTGCCGACGCCATCAACCTGCGCCACACAAGTCGCCAGCGACGCCTCTGCATGCTGCAAACGCTCGGCGAGCACGACGGTGGCAGCAGCCTTGTCCAGCTCGCGGGACCGGCAACTGGTGAACATCGCGCTGCCGAGGGATATGCCGGACTAGCGCGAGAACCGATACATGATCTGGAGATTGGTGTGGATCCTCGGGCGACCGCGAAGGGCCCTCACCAGGTTTTTCCGCCAAATCCTTCGGCGAACCTTGGGTGGCTCAGACCACCCTTCGCAGGCGAACACTACCAGCGAGTGTTTTGCCACTCCCTCAAACCTGCGCTTGTCGTATGACCTGACATGCACCTCCAGAAGTGGGTGCTGCTCATCGTATGGCACAGTGACATAGACAAGTGGCGCCTTTGACAGCAGTGCCTTGACCACCCCGATGTCGTCCTCGATGTGCTCGATCACGTTTGATGCGATTACAGCATCAACCTCAGGCATTGTCTCGTGTGTACCTACGACGAATTCTGCAATGCCACCGTAGATCTTGCGGCAAATCTCGATCCCGTCGGCAGAGATATCCAAACCGATAAGCCTCGCGTTCGGAAAGTACGCTCGATATATCGGCATACCATCGCCAAGGCCGCATCCGAAATCGAGAATTGTGCCGTTGAAACTGCGTGGCAGATTCATGCGCCGGACTTGGGCTTTGGCAAATTCCGTGGTTTGCCACCGCCCTCTGTTGCCTTCCCACGTCCCCGACGTGAAGAGATTGTCCCAGTATTCTTTTGAGTTCACTGTGAGCGACATTTGCCCTCCCAGCAAATGCTTCAGGACAAACTTGGTACAGTCAAATTTCCCCTGCGGCAACTCAGAAGGCCGCCGCAGGACCAAACAGGCCAATAGCCTCAAGCTCCGTCGCCGACATCGCTTCGATGTCGCGCGGATGCGAAACGCCATCGACGGACTTGCCAGGCACGGAATGCCCCATGCTCATGCTCGAAATAGAGCTGTCATCAGGCGGAAGCGGAACGGGAGCGACTCGCTGTCGGCGGCCTTTCGCTGCTGCAACGTCGTGCCTAACCGGCTGTCCGGCCGCAATATAATGTATTGCTGTTGTTAGCAGATGGTGGGCCCGGAGGGACTCGAACCCCCAACCAAGCGGTTATGAGCCGCCGGCTCTAACCATTGAGCTACAGGCCCCACGCGGGCTGGATAGTGGCTTTTTCGGGCGGGCACAAGACATCTTCTCAGCAAGCTTGCACGTTGCCGCAATGCACCCATAATCCAACAGTAGTTCACCTTCCCGGAAGGGCCTTCCAGAATGGAGAATATTATGAATCGCAAATACATGGCAGCACTGCTTGCCGCAACGCTCGCGCTTCCGGCAGCTGTCGCCCATGCCGACAACCAGCCCTCGCCGCGCATCATCGTGATGGGCGAAGGCCAGGCCACCGTGGCCCCCGACCTGGCGCTGCTGTCGCTGTCGGTGATGCGCGAGGCCAAGACCGCCCGGGAAGCGCTCGACGCCAACAACGACGCCATGGCCGCGGTCATCGCCGCCATGAAGGCGGCAAGCATCGCTGAACGCGACCTGCAGACCTCGGGCATCCAGATCTCGCCGCGCTACAACTACACCAACAAGCCCGACGGCACCCAGACCGCCGAACTGATCGGCTACCAGGTCACCAACACGCTCGCCGTGCGCGTCCGCGACGTCGCCAAGACGGGCGAAGTGCTCGACAAGGCCGTGTCGCTCGGCGTCAACCAGGGCGGCGGCATCACCTTCACCAACGACAATCCGTCCAAGACCATCACCGAGGCGCGCAAGCTTGCGGTTGCCGACGCCATCGACAAGGCCAAGGTCCTGGCCGAAGCCGCCGGCGTCAGCCTCGGCCGCGTCGTCGAGATCACCGACCAGTCCTATGCCCCGCCGCCGATGCCGATCGAGGCCAAGGCCTTCGACCGCGCAGCCGGTGCGGCAGCCCCTGTCCAGGCCGGCGAGAACGCCTACCGCGTCCAGGTCAACGTCACCTTCGAAATGAAGAACTGATTCTTTTTCCACCGAGGGGTCGAGCGCGCCCCGGCGCCTGAGACCCGATGAGACAAGGCCCCGTGCATCGCACGGGGCTTTTTTTCGTGCCGATGACCGCAGAATGCGAAAAACCCCGGAGGCCTGGCCTCCGGGGTTTTTGCCTGGAGCCGCACCCGCTGTCCCGGGGGCTCCCCACTATCGCGCGCCCGCGTCTGCGGGCGACGATCCTGTTGCCGGCGCCCGGCTTACGAGCGCCAGATCACCGGCGAACGGCTTACCAGCGAACCACGGGGCAGTTCGGGGCGCGGCCGAAGGTGACGGCAACGCGCTCGCCATATTTGCGGCCGGCGACCGTGATGGTGCGCGGGCCGACATCGGCGATGCGGGCGCGGCGCAGGCCCATGCGGTCGGCCTTGTCCAGCGCCCGGTCGGGCGTGCAGCGGCGATCCCAGCGGCCCTGGTCGGGGCGACGATTGTCCCAACGGTTGTCCCAGCGATTGTCGCGGCGGTTGTCCCAGCGGTTGTTGTCCTGAACGAACACGCCGACGCGCGGCTCGCCCTGGCCGAGATTGAGGTAAAGCCCGTCTGCCTGGGCCGAGGCCGGGATGGCGGCCAGCGTGCCGAGGCCGATGAGAGCCGAAAGAGCGGCGGTCGTGAACTTGTTCATGAGGTCTTCTCCTTGAATTCGGGGGCGTCAGGCCGTTGTTGCCTGAGCGATGACCAGACAATGCACCTGGCCATCTGAACCGATGTCGAACCGCACGTTCATTTTCGGTTCATCCGCCATGTTTTTGATTTTTTTGATTCTTTTGGAGAACACAGGCGTAGGCTCGGGCGCGGACGGTGCGCTCCGGCAGGGCAAAAGTCAGGGCAATGTCGGCAAGAAAGGAAAAAAGATCAGGGCTCTTGGTCGAGCATGTGATCGAAATAGTCCTCGGGTTCGGCGAGCTCGTCCTCATGCGCGGTCAGCTTGCCGCGCACCGAGATTCCGGCCTCATGCACGGTCTCGCGGCTGCCCGAGACGAGATGGTGCCACCAGTAGAGATCGCGGCCCTCGCCGACCAGGCGATAGGCGCAGGTGCCGGGCAGCCAGGAGATGGTGCGCACATTGGCGGGCGTCAGCCCGACACAGTCAGGCACGCGCGCGAGGCGATTGGCATAATCGGAACAGCGGCAGGTGGCGCCGTCGAACAGGCGGCAGCCGACGCTCGTCCAGTAGATCTCGCCGGTGTCCTCGTCCTCGAGCTTGGACAGGCAGCATTTGCCGCAGCCGTCGCACAGCGCCTCCCATTGGGCGGGGCTCATCGCCTCCAGGGGCGTGGTTTTCCAGTACGGCTCATCCATGGTCTGGCATGTGGCGCGCATCGCATCCCGCGTCAAGCGCATGCGGGCCTCGCGCCGGGCGAATGCAGGTTTTGTGTTCATCGCCAGTTCAGTGAAGTCACGATATTGCCATGTTGCTGTCGGGCAAATGCCCCTAAACGATGCGACTGGCGGGCGGAACCATTACCGGTTCCACCTGTTTGGGCGGGGACGGGACACCTTTTGAGGAGACTTCCAGCAATGAAACGCCAACCACGGATTCTCGCAGGCACGGCTATCGGCCTGTTCATGGCGTCCGCGCCGTTGGGCGCCATGCCGCTGCCATCGGGCATGGCATCGACGAACAGTCAGGCACTGCCGCTGGTGCGCGTGCAGGCCGAATGCCAGGAAGGCGAATCGGCCGAGGCCTGCGCCGCGCGCCAGGGCGGCGGCCAGCAGGCGCCCGAGCCCCGCCAGCAGCCGCAGGCCGAACAGCCGGCGCCCGAACCGCAGGCCGAGCAGCCGCAGCGCAAGAAGCGTCAGCCGGTCGAGGAAGCAGCCCCGCAGGAAGCTGCCCCCGAGCCGCAGGCCGAGCAGCCGCAGCGCAAGAAGCGCCAGCCGGTCGAGGAAGCAGCCCCGCAGGAAGCTGCCCCCGAGCCGCAGGCCGAACAGCCGCAGCGCAAGAAGCGCCAGCCGGTCGAGGAAGCAGCCCCGCAGGAGGCCGCTCCCGAGCCGCAGGCCGAACAACCCAAGCACAAGAAGCGTCAGCCGGTCGAGGAAGCCGCTCCCCAGGAGGCGGCCCCCGAGCCACAGGCCGAACAGCCCCAGGCTGAGCAGCCCAAGCACAAGAAGCGCCAGCCGGCAGCCGAGGCCCCTGTCGAACAGCCGGCCCAGACACCTGAGGTAGCGCCCCAGCCTGAACCGCAGGCCGAGCAGCCGGCGCCCAAGCACAACAAGAAGGAAAAGGCTCCGGCCGAGGAAACCAAGCCGGTCGAGACGCCCGAGGTGGCGCCTCAGCCCGAACCGCAGCCGCAGGCCGAGAAGCCGGCGGAAAAGCCGGCAGAGGTGACGCCCGAGCAGGTTCCCACCCCGACCCCGTCGGGCGAAACCCCAGTCGAGGGCAAGAAGCCCGGCAAGCACAAGCCTGCCGAGCAGCCGGCGACGGAACAGCCTGCAACGGGCGAAAAGCCTGCCGAGGGCGCACAGCCGGCCGAAAAGCCTGCCGAGGGCGAAAAGCCGGCCGGCGAACAGTCGTCTGGCCAGCCGGCAGAAAAGCCGGCCACGGCGGAACAGCCAGCAACAGGCGAGAAGCCTGCAACTGCCGAACAGCCGGCTACGGGCGAAAAGCCTGCGACCGCCGAGCAGCCCGCAACGGGCGAACAGCCGGCCAAGCAGGTCGAAGAACGTCCGACCATGCAGCGCGAGCAGCCGGCCAATCCGAACGATGCGCCGATCCTCGACAGCCAGAAGGAAGAGGTCGCCCCCGTCGAGGCCGGCCAGAAGCCGGCGCGCGGCAAGCCCGGCAAATCAGGCGAACAGGGCCAGACGGGCGAACAGCCTGCCCAGCAGCCGCAGCCTGTCGATCTCGGACCGCCGCCCACCGACGACAAGACCGCCCAGGAAGCGGCCCAGCCGGTCGAGATCAAGCCGGTCATCGCCGAACAGGGCACCCGCCTCGACAAGGCTCCCGATTTCGACATCCGCCGCCGTCCGCGGCCGGAAGGCACCGAAGTGCTGCGCGAGATCGGCGACCGCATCATCATCCAGATCAACAACCAGGTGATCGTCGAGAGCAACGACCGGCCGCGCATGACGCGCGACGCCCAGGAGGTCTATTATGACGAGCTGCCGGGCGGACGCACGCGCGAGGTCATCGTCCGCGACAACGGCAACCAGATCATCACCGTGCGCAACCGCTACGGCGATATCGTCCGCCGCTCGCGCATCACGCCGGACGGCCGCGAATATGTGCTGAACTACGTCGACGACCAGTATTACCAGGACATGGACGAATGGCGCGATCCGGGCCTCGACCTGCCCCCGCTCCAGCTGCGCATCCCGCGCCAGCAATACATCCTCGATGCGCAATATGTTGACGATCCCGAGGCCTATTATGACTTCCTCGAGCGTCCGCCGGTGGAGCGCGTCAAGCGCCTCTACTCGGTCGACGAGGTCAAGCGTTCGGCCCGTGTCCGCGACATTGCCCGGCGCGTTGATCTCGACACGCTGAACTTCGAGTTCGGCTCGGCCTCGATCTCCGAGGACGAGGTCGCCAAGCTCGAGGGCGTCGCCAACGCGATCGAGAAGCTCCTGAAGAAGAACCCGGCCGAGACCTTCCTGATCGAGGGTCACACCGACGCCGTCGGCTCCGATGTCGCCAACCTGGCGCTGTCGGATCGTCGCGCCGAGTCCGTTGCCGATGCGCTGACCAATGTCTTCGGCATCCCGCCGGAGAACCTGACGACGCAAGGCTATGGCGAGCGTTACCTCAAGGTGAAGACGGAGGCCCGCGAGCGCGAAAACCGCCGCGTCGCCATCCGCCGCATCACGCCTTTGGTGGCGCCGGTCGCCAGCGCCAACGCCAACTGAGGGCGCGTCCGCGCGGAGGTTTCCGCGCGGAAACAAAGGGTTGCACGGGCACGATGATTCAGTTCGTCATCGTGCCCGTGCCTGTAAAGACCAGCCCCGGCAGGGTTTTGCCCCGGCCGGGGCTGCCACATTTGACCTGATGCCGCCGGTAACAATCACGCGAGCAACAGGCTTTCGCCATTGATTCGCTGGATTTTGATGCCACCTTGAACGTGACGTGGTTCCCTGCCCCGTCCGTCTCCGGCACCATTAGGAGACACAGGCCCGGCCGAATCCCCCCTCCAGCGGCCGGGCCTTGTTTTATCCGGCCGCCTGTTGCATTCGTGCGGCACAATTCCTCACCCAATCGCCAGTTTTCCCCAAACCGCAAAACTTCGGACGTCTGATGAAACGCCTCGAACTCGCCATCGAATCCGTCATTCTCGCCTCGCGCTGGCTGCTCGTGGTGTTCTATCTCGGCCTTGCCGTAGCGCTCGGCATCTACGCCCTGTCCTTCGTCAAGAAGCTCTACGACTTCACCGTCAAGGTGATGGTGCTCGACGACACCGACACCATCCTGAAGGTGCTGGGGCTGATCGATGCGGCACTTGTCGCCTCGCTCGTGGTGATGGTCATCATCTCAGGCTACGAGAACTTCGTCAGCCGCTTCGACGACCATGACGGCGAGGTCCACTGGCTCGGCACCATCGACATCAGCTCGCTCAAGATCAAGGTCGCCTCGACGATCGTGGCGATCTCGTCGATCCATCTGCTGCAGGTGTTCCTCAACCACCAGCAATACACCTCCGAACAGCTGATGTGGCTGACGCTGATCCACCTCACCTTCGTGCTGTCGGCCCTGCTGCTTGCCTATATCGACCGCCTCACCGGCCTGACCAAGGGCGCCAAGAGGGGCGACGACGGCCCGAGCATCTAGAGCAATTCCAGGAAAAGTGCGCAGCGGTTTTCCGTCCGGAAGTGCGCAAAACAAAGAGATAGAGGGTTTCCGCAATTCGAAGAAAAGCGGAAACGCTCTAGGCTCGGACGGATTCAGTTTCGCAGCAGATGCGTCGACAAGGCTGAATTTGTTCAATCTTTTCCGGCAGACAGATATCGAACGGAAGCCGTCTCCGTTCCTGTTGCCACGCCTTGTCAGGGAGGCTCCACTGCGCCTGCTGAGCTATGCACTGGTCGTTTTCGGAGCCCTGCTCTGCGCGGCCACCTTTGCCGGCTGGATCTGGCTCAATGCCTTCGCCTGCGGCATGTCGCCGACGGGGTGCAACGGCTTCCGCCTTGCCTGGCACGACACCGAGGCCCTGGCCTATTTCATCCCGCCCTTCATCGTCGGCATCGTCCTGGCCGCGACGGGCGCCACGCTGCTCTTCAGCGACAGGCGCCGCTAGGCTGCCCGGGCCGGCGCCGACGCGCAGCCACGCACCCATCAAGGGCTGCCGAGCAATTACAGCTTGCGCCTCGATACCACGCAACCAAGACGTGCACATGTATCCGGAAGTTTTTTGTAATTTAGCCCTGGTATATATTCGACCAGAGCGCTAACAGACATCTGGGCCGGGTTGCAGAATAGATTCTGCATATACTTACAAGACTTTTGGGGAACTTGATGAATTTGAGAACATTCGGGTTCGGCACGTCGGTGTCGGCCGCAGCCCTTCTGTTGGGCATGGCTTCGTCCGAGGCGGGCCAAAGCACGATCACCTTCGATATCTGCAACTCCAGAATTTGCGACGAGTTGAGCTCGGACTCCTATATCGGCACAGGATACGACGCAGCACTCGACGACAGGAATGAAGCCGGCGCTGCGGAAGAAGCGGGCTCGGATTCCGTCAGCGACGCCTACGATACCTGGGGCATTCTGTACGGTTCGCAGAGCGCCGCCGGCGGCAGTCTCTCCAACGTCACCTCCTACGCCACCGGGTTCAATGGGCTGGCTGCCTGGCGCCAGACCGAGAGCTACGCCGCCATACCCGAACTTCCCGGCAATTCGGTTCGCTGGTTCGACAGCTTCACCAACAACACCGGCGCCGTCATCGAGGCCAATATCGTCTTTGGCGGCAATCTCGGCTCGGACGGCGGCACCTACATTCACAGCGTCGGCCAGGGCTTTTTCGTGACCGGCGACCGTCTCCCCGGCAACCGCTCGAACGACCCCGTCATCGCCCATCTCTACGGCAACAACCAGTACGCGTTTGCCCTCACGACGTCCTTCGCCAACGGCGACGACGAGCCTTTCATCGTTTTCCCGATCGCCGTTGCGCCAGGGCAGACCGTCTCGATCATGAACGTAAACCTGCTGTTCGGCGACACCGACCGAGACGACGATACGGACGGTTCTCTCTACGCAGCCGACGTGGCCCTGGCCATCCAGCAGGCGGAGCTCTTCGTCAACAGCCCGATCTTTGCCGGCCTCACTGCAGCGCAGGTGCAGAGCCTGATCAACTGGAACGTCGCCATCGACGGCTCGCTGCCCGCCGCCGGCGGCCTGGTCGCATTGTCCCAGCGCGTCCACGAAGCCTACGACATCCTGCTCAACCGCGACGCAGCCTGGATCGGAGGTGTATCGGCCCAGATCGCCAGTGGCGCCCTGCACTATGCATCCGACGACGCCGCGAACGGATCCGACGGCGCTGCCGCGCTGGCCCGTTCGGTCAGCGATGCCGGCGGCAAGGTCAGGATTTCGGGCTTCGAGGGCGATCAGGCGTTCCTGTTCGGCGGTTACACCGTGGGCTCGCAGACATTTTCGGCCGGCGACCTCGATTTCGGCGGCTATGTCACCGGCCTCGGCATCGAGCATGCCGTGACGCCGGAGCTTCTGCTCGGCCTCGCCGGCGGCTACGGACATGGCAATGGCGATATAGACGGCGTCTATTCCGACCTCGACAACACGCAGTTCACGCTGTCGCCTTATGCCCGCTGGCAGGCGCCGAACGGCACCATGTTCGACGCACGCTTGTCGGCATCGTCGGAGCGCTGGAGCTACGCCCGCGCGGCCGGGGCGGGAACGGCCAATGCCGACGTCGACGGTTACAGCCTGGGCGCCCGCCTTGGCGCCGCGCACGACTTCGACATGGCCTGGGCCAAGGTCACGCCCTTCGCCAACCTGTCCTACCTCCGCACACACGTAAACGACTACACCGAGACAGGAGCCGGCGCGGCCAATCTCGCCGTGCCGTCCTATGATGTCGACCGGCTCGAGACGTTTGCCGGCGTCGGCCTGTCCCGCAGTTGGCAGCTCGCCGGCGGAACGACGCTGCGCGGCTTCGGCAGCCTCGGCCTCGGCGCTGCCTTTCTCGGCGATGACGGCGCGATCTCGACCCGCTACACGACATCGGCAACTTCGTTCCTGAGCCAGCTTGAAACAGGCGAAGGCGCCTTTGGCCGCTTCGAGGCGGGACTTGCCGTCGATCTTGGCGAACGCATCGGGCTGACCTCGAGCTACGCCGCATCGTTCGGCGCCGACCGGGAGCAGCACACGCTCAAGATCGGCCTTTCAGGCAAGCTCTAGAGCAATTCCAGGAAAACTGCGCAGCGGTTTTCCATCAGGAATTGTGCACAAACAAAGAGATAGAGGGTTTCCGCAATTCGAAGAAAAGCGGAAACGCTCTAAGTGTGCTGACCGAAGGCTAATGGGAATTGGAGAAGCCAGACGGCGCGATCTTTCCTTCTCCCCTTGTGGGGTGAGGAGTAGTGGCCGAAGGCCAGGAAAAGCCAACGATTTGGCTTTTCCAACGACGAACGCCCGGAGCCGTAGCGGAGGGCCGGGAGGTGCGACCTTCCCCTTCTCCCCTTGTGGGAGAAGGTGCCCCGAAGGGGCGGATGAGGGGTGCTGGACGGAACGCGGCGCTTCAAGCAAGCTTTCGTCCGGAACCGCCTCATTTCCGCCAACACCCCTCATCCGTCTCGGCGCTGCGCGCCGATCCACCTTCTCCCTCAGGGGGAGAAGGAAAGGTTGCGCCCTCTGACCCTCAAACGACATGGCATGGAGGCGCCCTGCGGCGCCTCCATGCCTGCCAGCCACGTCACGCCGGCACCACATCGGGTGAATACAGCGCCACGAACTCGCCGGTCGGCGGGATCGGCTTGATGACGTCGATCAAAACGCCGTTGGGATCGGCAACGATGAAATGGCGCTGGCCGAAGGCTTCGTCGCGCAGCGAGCGCAGGATGGGCAGGCCGGCGGCAACGAGCCGGTCATGCACGCCATCCACGTCCTTGACCTCGAAATTGATCAACAGGCCGGCGGCGCGCCCCCTGCCCTCGGCCGGGATGGTCTCGTGGTCGCCGTCGACGATGGCGAGATTGACCCGCTTGTCCTCGGTCGAGCGCAGATGGACGTACCAGCCGCAATCGAACAGCGATTCGAAGCGGAAATGCTCGATGTAGAAGGCCGCGGTGCCGGCGACGTCACCGGTCATCAGCACGGGATAGTAGCTCGTCGTTTTCATGGCTTTCCTTCTCCTCTCAAAAAACATACTGTCTGTATGTAGATGCAATTAACATACAGGCTGCATGTATGCAAGAGAGAACGGAACGCCGCTCCAACCGCGACCGCACAGAGACGACGCGGGCCCAGCTGATCGCCGCCGCGCGCCGGCTGTTTGCCGAAAAATCCTATGCCGAGACGAGCACGCCCGAGATCGTCGCCGCCGCCGGGGTGACGCGCGGCGCGCTCTACCACCACTTCACAGACAAGCAGGCGCTGTTCCGCGCCGTGGCGGAGGAGGAAGCGGCAACCGTCGCCGCCGAGATCGAGCATGCCGCGCCCGAGGCGCTGGACGCACGCCAGGCGCTGATGTCGGGCAGCCGGGCCTATCTCGAGGCCATGCAGGCGCCCGGCCGCACGCGGCTGCTTCTGCTCGACGGCCCGGCCGTGCTCGGCCGCGCCGGCATGGACGAGATCGACGCCCGCCACGGCAACCGCACCCTGCGCGAGGGCCTGGCGATCGCCATGCGTTTGGGGGCGATGAAGAAGCTGCCGCTTTCGGCGCTCACCGGGCAACTGGCCGCTGCCTTCGACCGCGCCGCGCTCGCCATCGATGCCGGTGCTGATGCCGGCGAGCAGCTGGAGGTGATATCGGCCGTCATCGACGGCCTGATTGTGCCTGCAAATGCCGGTCCAGCAACGGCGTGAACGCGGTTTTCCGCCCGGAAATCGCGACCGGAACAGGGTCTTCTGGATGGCAAAAAGCCCGGCGCATGGCCGGGCCCTTGCCGAACATGTTGTCGGAGATGTCTTCGGGCGTCAGCCGAAAATGCCGTCGCCCTGCTCGTCGACGAGCTGCCGGCCCTTGGTCAGCGACACCTCGACGGCGTCGTCGAGCCCGGCGAAACGGTCGGCGCGAATGAACTTGTGCTCCTTGATCACGCCGTCGACCTCCTTGACGACCAGGCCGCAGGTCTGGAACTGGCCGCCTTCCTTGTAGGGCGTGGCCTTGATCGAAAAGCCCTTATATTCGATCTCCTTGGCGACCGCCGTTGCAGCCGGCTCAGTGCTCGCACCGCCACCGCCAAAAAGCCTCTTCAGAAACGACATCGGTTCTTCCCTTTGTTTTCCGAAGCTTAGACGCTTGTCTTGATTCAGTCGAGGCGTTTTGGACTGGCCGTGACTTGGCCTGACTTCATGTGCTCATCCCATCGAGGCGATGATCTCGCGATAGGCGAGCTCGGGGAACGCCTTCATGGTGCGCGTCCTGACATTGCCGCCCTGGCCGAGCATCATCGCAAAGCGCGCCACCACCGCATCGTCGGGGGCCTCGGCGACCGCCACCATGTCGCATTCGCCCATGGTGAGGTAGAACTGCCTGAACGAGCCGCCCATTTCGCCGAGCAGCTTCTTGGCGGCGTCCAGCCGCTTCGGCGAGGACCTGACATCGCGCATGCCCTGGTCCGTCCAGTTGATCAGCATGATGTAAGTCGTCATGGCAACCTCCCTCCGGTGCCACGGCGCACGGCGGAAGGCCGGGGCAGGCACCGGGTCATTGCCCTCAAAATGCGTCCGACGCCGAATTATCCTCCCCCGGGCGGGACTGCGCAAGCAGCCGAATTCAGGCGCTTTTTCAGACGCGTTCGCCCAGCCGCACCGCCGCCGGCGTGGTGCCGTAGACGCTGGCAAAGCGCCTGGCGAAATGCGAGCGCGAGGCGTAGCCGGCAATGCCTGCGGCGTCCGAAATGTTGCCCTCGCCCCGCACCAGGATGTCGTGCGCCAGCCGCATGCGCGCCACAGCCAGAACCTGGCGCAGCGACGTCCCCTCCTCGCCGAGCTTGCGCCTCAGCGTCGATGCGCCCAGGCCAAGCTCCCGGCCGATACCAGCCGCCGTCCAGCGCTTCGACGGCGCCGCCGCCACCAGCCAGGTGGCGCGCTCGGCCAGCGATTGCTCGAACAGGCAGGCGGCCGCCGGCACCTTGCGCAGCAGCATCAGGACCTCGGCCAGCCTGTGGCCGGCAAGCGCGTCGGCATGGTCGGAGGCGCTGAGCGAAATGGCGGCATGGCCGAGCGCATCGACGAGCTCGCCGCCGAGCGGCACCCTGAGGTCGAAGCCGGAGGGCGCCCGCGCCCCTCTCATCTCCATCACCCAGCGCGGCACCTCGGTGACGTCGACCAGCAGCGATTCATAGAGCCCATTCGCCTCTGACGGGATGTTGACCGCATCGAAGGCCTGCCCCTTCGGCAGCACGAACACGTCGCCGGCGACGAAACGCTGGCCGGCATCGCCCAGCCAGAACTCCTTTTCGCCCGACAGCACGATACCGATCCGGCTGGTCTCCGACACCACGCTTGTGAGCCGCTCGCGCTCGACGCAGCAATAGCTGAACAGTTGGCTCGCATGACTGTGCAGGCCCGGACCGCGCGCATTGCGGCTGGCCATGGCGAGCGGCTTCAACAGGTGCAGCAGGCGCTGCGCATGGGTTTGCCCGGGGATTTCGATCAGCGACGTCATGCCGGCAGTCTAGCGCCGCCGGCGACCATGTCGACCGCAGTTCGAGCGTTTCGGGCACATCGGAAGCGACATCGCGGCACATCTCGCCGGCGGCGTTCCAGCATCTTCGCGCCGCACAGATCGCGGTGCCACGGCTTTCAGGCCGGCCGGCCCCGCAAGCAAGGAGATATCCAGTGAGACCACGTCACGTGAGAAAAAGTCAGATCGTCTTCGCCGCCCTGATGGCGTTCCCGGCCCTCGGCGCGGCACAGGCCGCCGATGTCGAGCTCTGGCGGCTCGACTGCGGTTCGATCAAGGTCAGCGATCTCTCGGCCTTTTCCGACACCTTCCGCTACCAGGGCGAGGCGCGCACGCTGACCGACAGCTGCTACCTGATCCGGCACGACAGCGCCTACATGCTGTGGGACACCGGCCTGCCGGCGACCCTGCTCGGCGCCGCCCAGGAGGCCAGCCCCATGGCCCCGACGCTCGCCAGGACGATCAGGGAGCAGCTGGCCGAGATCGGCATAGAACCCGACAAGATCGAGACGGTCGGCATCAGCCACAACCATTTCGACCATGTCGGCCAGGCAACCGATTTCGCCCATGCCCGCATGCTGATCGGCAAGGCCGATCTCGAAGGCTTCCGCGCCGAACCACCCGGTTTCGGGGTCGATCCGGCGCTGGTCAAGCCATGGCTCGACGGCAGCGCCAGGGTCGAAACGGTCACCGGCGACAGGGATGTCTTCGGCGACGGCTCGGTGGTGATGCTGGCGACGCCGGGGCATACCCCGTCGAGCTATTCGCTGCTGGTCCGGCTGGCCGCGACCGGGCCGGTGCTGCTCAGCGGCGACACCGTCCATTTCGAGGAGCAGTTCGCAAACCACGGCGTGCCGCCGTTCAATTTCGACCGCGCCGAAAGCCTGGCTTCGATGGACCGCCTCGAGGACATGGCAAAGGCGCTGAAGGCAACGCTCGTCGTCCAGCACGACGCCTCAGACATCGCAAAGCTGCCGGCCTTCCCGGCGAGCGCCAGATAACGACAGGCAGGGCGCAGACGCTGCGCCCTGCCCGCCCTCCGTGGCGGCGTCTCTCCGGATCAGTCGAGGCGCTTTTCCATGAACACACTGAGCGGGTCTTCGCGATAGTCGCCGAAGGGTCCGCGCCGGATGAAGCCGGTACGTTCATAAAGCGCCAGCGCCTCGTGATTGGCGATGCCGGTCTCCAGCCGCAGCAGCGCAAACCCAGCCCCCCGGGCGCGCACTTCCAGGTCGCCGAGGATCGCCTTCGACAGGCCCTTGCCCCTGGCCTCAGGCACCACCCACATGCGCTTGAGTTCGGCCCACGCTTCGGCCCCGTCATCGGCAAGCGCGATCGCGCCGGTGCCGACGGCCGCATTCTGTTCGTCGCGCGCGACGACGAAATGCACATTGTCGGCCCTGAGTGCGTCCAGCGGCAGGAAGTGGTTGCTTTCGGCCGGATAGAGCGAGGCGCCATAGGCGTCGCCATCCTCGAGCAGTGCAATCACCTCCGGCGTCGCCGGATCTTCGCGGTCGATACGGAACACCATGATGGGGACCTCAGCGCTCGGTCAGGGCCAGCTTGGCGCCGAGCGCCACGAAGGCTGCGGCGAAGGTGCGGCGCATCCAGGCCATGACGCGCGGGCTGCCGGTGACCTTGTCGCGCACGGCAGCCGCGCACAGGCCGTAGATGGCGAAGATGACGAAGGTCGCCGCCATGAACACGCCCGACAGCTCCAGCATGCGCAGCAGCACGCTCGGCTCGCCCGGCCGGATGAACTGCGGCAGGAAGGCGACGAAGAAGATCGACAGCTTGGGATTGAGCAGGTTGATCAGCACGCCGTCGACCAGCACCTGGCGGGCGCTGCGGGCATCGGGCTGGTCGTCGATCTTGAGCGCGCCGTTCTCGCGCAGGCTCTGCCAGGCCATGTAGAGCAGATAGGCGACACCGGCATATTTGACGATTTCGAAGGCAAGCGCGCTGGCATGCAGCAACGCGGCGAGGCCGGTAAGGGCGGCCACCAGATGCGGCACGATGCCGAGCGTGCAGGCGAAGGCGGCAAGCACGCTTGCCTTGCCGCCGCGCGAAAGCCCCGCAGCCAGCGTGTAGACCACGCCGGTACCCGGCGAAGCGACGATGATCAGCGTGGTCAGCAGGAATTCGATCGACACGGCTCTCTCCCCTTGGAATGCGACGAACTTAGTTGAAGCCGTCACGTGGCGGAAGCCACCCGATTTCGCGCGCCTTGCCTTTTCCGGAAAGGCCCACTAGGAACGGGCCGCTGCGCCACGCGCACGCCGTAAGCGTCTCACGTCAAGCAACGCATTCAACCGGCCCGACCGGGAGGAATGCCATGTCTTGCGCTCTCGTGATCGATGCCGTTTCCAGGAAATATCCCCAATGACCTTCCATCCGAAGCCGCGCCGCAAGCTGCCGGCGCGTTATGCCGCCCTCGTCATGCCACTCGTCCTGTCGGTGCTGATGACCTCGATGGTCTCTGCCATCTCGACGCTGAAGAGCCTCGGCCCGACGCCGGCCTTCCTCGCCACCTGGCCGTCCGCCTGGGCATTGTCGTGGCTGGTGGCGTTCCCCACCCTGCTCCTCGTGCTGCCGCTCGTCCGCCGCATCGTGGCGCTGGTCGTCGAGGCTCCCAGGACATCGTGACCTCAGTCAGGGCGGCGCCTGCCGCCCTGCCTCCACCCGGCCGACACGGCTCTTTTCCACAGGCTTTGCCTGCGCCGACCTGCCCCAGCGTCCGCAACGGCGCGCGCGGCAAAACCATCCCCGCGCGCCAACCCATTGAATTGGCACAACAAGCTCCGTCGACATCTGGCCCAGATTAAAACTGGACTCTTCTACTCATGTATAATATTCGAACGCCGTTCAACCGGAAGCCCACATAAAGATCATGAAATTTTCGAGCCTGTTTGCAGCGGCGCTGGTTTCCGGCACCGCCCTCTCCAGCCATGCCCTCGCGCAAGCCCAGCAGCCCATCCTCGAATTCGACGGCAATCTCGCCTACGGACAGGGCACCGGCGGCCTCGGCGTGTTCCTGCCCTTCCTGCTCGATGGCGGCGATGCGCTGTTCTTCGACGCCAGCGGCAGCTTCGTCGAGGGCTCGGCCCGGCAGGCCTCGTTCGGCATGGGCTATCGCCATCGCATCGAAAACGGCTGGCTGCTGGGTGGCTATGGCTATTTCGACGTCTTCAACAGCGACCACGGCAACAGCTTCAACCAGCTGTCCTTCGGCGCGGAGGTGCTCGGGCCTGTCTATGAAGGGCGCGCCAACATCTACCTGCCGCTCGGCGGCGACAAGGTCGCAGCCGAGCTGAGCCATGCCTTCGTTTCCGGCAGCGAGCTCAAATTCCAGGCCGGACGCGAATTCGCCCGCACCGGCGCCGACGCCGAAGCAGGCATGCGCCTGCCCGTCTTCCCTCAAGACATGAATGCCGAGATGAAGGTGTTTGGCGGCGCCTACTGGTATGACGGCGCGCGCGGCCTCGACGACACGCTTGGCATCAAGGCGCGCACCGAAGTCAGCTTCGCCGGCCTGCCCGGCGTCTCCGGCTCGACCTTCACGCTCGGCGCCTCTGTGTCCCACGACAACGAGAAGAAGACCGAATTCGGCCTGACCGCGCGCCTGCGCGTGCCGCTCGGCGGCTCGAACCGCACCGGCAAGGCGGCCTTCGATCCGCTGTTCCAGCGTATCGAGCGCAGCGACTTCGTCCGCACTTACGCCGACGGCAACGGTACGGTCGAGGCAGCCGAGTTCGTCCATGGCGGCCAGGCGGTCGGTCAGGTGATCACCGTCGACGCCGCATCGGGCGATGCTGCGGCGATCAACGCAGCCCTCGCCGCTGCCGGCCAGAACGCGCTCGTGCTCGCCAATGGCACGATGACGCTGGCCCAGACCCTGCAGCTCGGCGCCGGCCAGCACATGCTCGGCGGCGGCGGCGTCATCGGCGTGCGCGGCCAGAACAGCCGCATCGAGACCGCCTTCCGCAACGCCGGCCAGGCGACGACGCTGAACGGCACCAATGCCGCCGCCAATGTCGTCACCATGGCATCGGGCAGCGAGATATCGAGCCTCGCCATCACCGGCGGCCTGGCCGGCATCGCCGCGAACGGCGCGTCCGGCATTTCGATCCGCGATGTCGACATTTCCAGGACGGCCGGCGACGGAATCCGTCTCGACAATGTCGTCGGCGCCACCATCGAGGGGGCCAATATCCACGACCTCTTCATCTGCAACAGCAACACAGCCTGCGAATTCGCCGTCGGCCGGCCCAACCTCGCCCCCCATGCCGCGATCGCCGCGCTCGGCACCAGCGGGCTTACGGTCCGCGACACCGTCATCGACAGCGTCACCTACGGCATCTTCGCCGGCAGCCGGATCGACGACAGCGACTGGCCGCCCGTCATCGCCAATGCCGCGCACGACATCGTCATCGACAACGTCACCATCTCCAGGTCGCGCCGCGAGGGCATCCTTCTGGTCGCAGCCGACGACGTGAAGATGAACAAGGTGACGGTCGACAATTCCGAGCAGGGCCTCGACATGGACCTGGTGGTGCTGCAGGGCACCTCGAACGTGACGATCAGCGACATGACGCTTTTGGGTGGCATCAACGGTCTGATGCTGGTCTCGGCCTCGACCCTGCCGGAGGAGGCGAAAACCACCAATGTGCGTGTCGACGGGCTCAGGATCGACGGCACGCGCAATGCCGGCGTCTTCTTCAATCCGGTGTCCGACATTCACCTGAAGAACGTCACCGTCACCAATGCCGGCACCTATGGCGCCTATATCTATGGCAGCGAGTGGGAATTCCTCGGCGGCCCGGTGAAGGACATCACCTTGGAGAACTTCCGCGTCGAAGGCGCACGCACCGCGGGCCTCTATTTCTCCGGCCCGGCGGAAAACATCCGCGGCGACGTCTCAGTCGTCGGCACGCCGCTCGACTGCCTCGCCGACCAGGGCGCATGGTCAGGCACCGCGCTGACCCAGACCGGCGGCGCGGTGCTCAGGCTCAACGGCAGCGAACTCGAGGCAAGCAGGCTCAAGACCACCTGCCGCTGACCTCCAGGAAAACTGCGCAGCGGTTTTCGGTGGCGCGGTTCCTTCTCGCCTTGTGGGGTGAGGAATGGTGGCCGAAGGCCAGGAAAAGCCAACGATTTGGCTTTTCCAACGACAAACGCGCGGCGCGGTAGCAAAGGGCCGGGCGCCGCGACCTTTCCTTCTCCCCCTGTGGGAGAAGGTGCCCCGAAGGGGCGGATGAGGGGTGTTGGACGGAACGCGGCGTTTCAGGAGGGCACCAGCCTCTGCCCTCTCATTTCTTCCAACACCCCTCATCCGTCTCGGCGCTGCGCGCCGATCCACCTTCTCCCAAAAGGGGAGAAGGAAGTTTGCGCCCTCGATGGCTTGTCACCTCCAAGGATCCGCACGGCGCAAACTGCGCGGGTCTTACGCCTGCCCCGTCAGGCGCTCGCCTTTTGCCTGAGGCCGGCAACGAAGGTCGTCACCAGAAGCGTTATCTGCTCCGACACGTCCCCTCGCCTGCCCTCGATGGCCTCGGTCGCATAACCGACGCTGACGATGCCATGGACGCTCGACCACAAGGCATGGGCTGCCGTCCCTCTCAGGCGCGGGTCGGTTATCAGGCCGCTCTTTTCCAGAATGTCGGCAATGAGCATGAAGCTGCTGGACAGCCGATCCTCGTAAGCCCTGGTTTCATCAGAGGGCTCCCCGGCAAGGCCGGTGGCCAGAAGCGACTGCCAGCTGCCGGGATTTTCGCCGACGAAACGCTGATAGACCCCGGCCAGCGCCAGAAGCAGCTGCACCGGATCGCTCACGCCTTGACGCTCCAGCTCGCCGAGCACCTGCTTGCCGGCAGCATCGAGCTTTTCCAAGAGCCTGGTGTTGACCGCCCGCAGGATGCCGGTCAGGTCGCCGAACAGATTGTAGATCGAGCCGACGGCGATCCCGGCCTCGCCGGCGATGGTGCGCGCCTGCAGCCTGGCAGCCCCGCCCTCGTTGAGCAGCCGCTCGGCGATGCCGAGCACCCGTTCCTTGGTTTCGTTGCGATCCAGCGCCATGTGATTCCTGTCTCTAGGGCCTGTGTCGAAGCCCTGCCCTTGCCATCCTGATAGCACGGACGACCTAAAATGAACATCGTTCAAAATTCCTCTTGAACAATGTTCATTTTATGGTAGCCTGCAAATATGAACAATGTTCATGGGAGGAAAGCATGATACGGAACGTCTTCAGGTCGTTGCTGGCAGTGGCGGGAGCCAAGGCTGAAACCGGTCTTGAAAACCGCTTTGCCATCGACCTGCTCGAACAGCACATCAGGAATGCCCAGTCCGGCCTCGCCGCCGCCAAGCAGACGCTTGCGGCAATCGTCATCCGGCACCGGGGCGAACAGGCGGCACTGTCGCGCCTCGCTTATCGCATCGGCGACCTCGAACAGCGGACCGCCAGCGCCCTGCAGGCCGGCTCGAACGAACTGGCCCATGACGGGGCGACCGTCATCGCCGAACTGGAGAATGAGCGCGCGGTTCGCCAGGCGACGCTTGCAGCACTCGAGCAGCGCATCACCCGCATGCGGCTGTCCATCGAAAAGGCCCATGCCAGGATCGTCGACCTCAACCAGGGCCTGATCTCGGCCAGGGCGCTCGACGCCGAGCATCGCGCCCAGCGCGGTCTCAACAGCTCGCTCGGTGGTTCCACTGGCTTCAAGGAGGCGGAAGCGCTCATCGCCCGCATCCATGACCGCAGCGACCCGCTCGAGGAAGCCTTCGTCATCGATGCCATCGACGACGAACTGAACGGCGATGCCGTTCGCACCAGACTGGCCAATGCCGGCCACGGCCGGCCGGTCAGGGTCGACGCGGCCCAGGTTCTTCAGCGTCTCGCAGCCAGCACCGAAAGCCCGCCGACCAACTGATCTCAAGTCGCAGCAACCCCAACTTTCAGCAATTCCAACTCAGCAACCCCAGATCTCAGCAATCTCAGTCTCAGCAACCAAGGAGGAAATCATGAGCCCGAACCAGACCTACATCCTGTTCAACGCCGCTTCCGTCGCCGTCGCCTATTTCATGCTGTCACTGTCCTTGTGGCTGGCGCCTGTCGATCTCTCGACCAAGGGCTATTGGGGCATGGGCGTGCTGCTGCTCACCGGCGCGCTGGTCAACCTGGTCAAGTACCGCATGGACGATCGCCTGGCCGCAGAGCAGACGGCAAAGATCGAAAAGGCCCGCAACGAAAAGCTGCTCAGCGAGTATGTCGGCAAGGAATGACCCTCTGGCCGGCATCTGGCCGGCATCTGGCCGGTATCTGGCCAGCTGTCTGGCAGGCCCGCGCGGTACACGCCGCGCGGGCCTTTGCCGTCATTCGCTGCCGGCGGCATTTTCTGCTATCAAGGCTTGCAGTTGGACCTCGGGCGGCAATGACGATGACCTCGCCCAGAATGCTGCTGTTTGCCATGGCAAGCATGCTTGTCGCCTTGGGCCTCGCCTTTGTCGGCGCGGGCGGCATGACAGCCTATTTTTCCAATCCGGCGCGCACCGCTGCTGCCCTCCTCACCATCGCATTGTGGCTTGCTGCCTTGTTCAGCGACGCAAATCTCAGCCGCGGCGAGCGCGAGGACCGCTCCGACCGCTGGGTGCTCGTGGCCTTCGGCGTCATCGGCCTGCTCAATGCCTTCCTGCCTGCCTATACCGACCGCTTGGACGTCTGGACCTTCGGCGGCGAAACCCTGCGCTGGATCGGCGTCGCGCTGTTTGCGGCGGGCGGCGTGCTCAGATTGTGGCCGGTGTTCGTGCTCGGCAACAGGTTCAGCGGACTGGTCGCGATCCAGCCCGGGCACAGGCTGGTCACCTCGGGCATCTATTCCGTCATCCGCAATCCCAGCTATCTCGGCCTGCTGGTCAATTCGCTCGGCTGGGCGCTGGTCTTCCGTTCAGGTGCAGGCCTGATGCTGACCGCGCTCACTTTGGTGCCGCTGGTGGCGCGCATCCGTTCCGAAGAACGCCTGTTGCGCCAGCATTTCGGCGCACCTTACGAGGCCTATTTCAGCCGCACCTGGCGGCTCATCCCCGGGCTGTATTGAAGCGGCGGCCCGCAGGGCCGTGTTCAATCAATGACGCCTCAGCCCGTCGCGCCAGGCAATGGCCTCGAGTTCGACGCGCACCGCCTCCTCTACCGGGATCACCGGCCGCGCCTCGAATTCGAACGCAGCGAAGGTCGAGCACGCCTTGTGGACGGCCACCGGGTCGTCGCAGTCGACAAGCATATGCCCGCCCCACTCCCCCACCCGCACCACGAACATCTCGATCTTGAAATTGGCCGGCGGCGTCCACTGGGTGAACACGTCGAGTATGCGCTTCTGGGCCTGCTCATATTCCGCCGCCGAACCTTGCGAGCGTTCGAACCAGTTGATCATGTATTTCATCGACCAGCCTCCACGATTGAGCCGCAACGGCAAACCGCGCCACATCCAACGAGGCGCGCCGCCATGGTTCCAGCTTCCAAAAAGACCGAGTTCAAAGGTCGCGCTGCATGCAAATGCAGGCCGCCGACAGCACGGCCCGGCAAAAATATCAGCACATAAATATTAGCACAATTGAATATACATTTGCACCGCCCGACCCGGCGAGATCAGTCTTTCGGCGCCACGCATTGCTGGTCGCGGAACAGCGCCCATTCCTCGCACAGATTTCCATCGGGCAGGCGGCAGTAGCCGGTTTCGTTGCCGGCCGCATCCTTGCGGATCTCCAGCCGTCCGCCGATCTTGCCGCAATGCACCGAGGCCGGGTTGGCGAGGCCGACCGGCTTCTGCGCCGGCGCCGCCGCCGCCCCCATGATGACAAGCGACATCGCCGCCAGTCCCGCCGAACGTGCCGCAAGCTGCCGCATCGCGCTCTCCCTGAAGCTTCCTGTCCATCGCTGCAACTAGAGTTGTTCAACGCAAAGGCAATTGCCAAATGAAAAAGCCCGGGAGCGTGCCCGGGCTTTTGGAAAATGCCGCGTTGCCAGCCTCAGGCCGGCATCGGCCCGGTATAGACCGACGCCGGGCGCAGCAGGCGGCCGGTGCGCTGCTGTTCCAGCGCATGTGCAACCCAGCCAGCGGTGCGGCCGACGGCAAAGACCGGCGTGAAGGCCTCGCGCGGAATGTCGAGCGCGCCGAGCAGGATCGCCGTGTAGAACTCGACATTGGTGTCGAGCCGCCGGCCCGGCTTGGCGCGGGCGAGCGCCTCGCGGGCATAAGCCTCGACCTCGGCGGCGAGCCCGAGATCCATGCCTTCGGAGCCCAGCGTGCCCACCGCGCGCTTCAGCACGTCGGCGCGCGGGTCGCGCACCTTGTAGATGCGATGGCCGAAGCCCATCAGGCGCTCGCCGCGCCCAAGGGCGGCGTCGATCCAGGGCGCGATGTTGTCGGCCGTGCCGATCGCCTCCAGCATGTCGAGAACAGGCGCAGGCGCTCCGCCATGCAGCGGGCCCGAAAGCGCGCAATAGCCCGCCGTGATCGCCATGAACAGATCGGCCTGGGTCGATGCCACGACACGCGCGGCAAAGGTCGAGGCGTTCATGCCGTGGTCGCTGACGGTGACCAGATAGGCATCGAGCGCTGCCGCTTCCGCCTCGCGCGCAGCCTGGCCACGCATCATCCTGAGCATGTCGGCCGCCTGGCCGAGCGTCGCATCGGGCGCCACCGGGGCAAGGCCGTCGGCGCGGCGCGCCAGCGCCGCCGCCAGCACCGGCATCGCGCCCAGAAGCGCGACCTCGTCGTCCAGCCCCTCCCCCTTGTCGATCGCCGCGATCGCGGCGCGGAAGCCGGCGCCGAGCGCCAGGCCTTCGGTGGCGGGCAGGATCTTGTCGAGGCGCGCAAAGGCCCGGACACGCGCCTCGCCGAGCTTCGCCCTCAGCGCGCCGGCGGCAGTTTCCTTGCCCGCCGCCGACAGCAGCCGTGCTGCGACACCTTCAAAGTCGGTCTCGGCCGCCAGCTGCGCCACGCGGCTGCCGGCGATGATCAGTTCGCCGCCCTCGCCGTCGACATGGGAAAGCGCTGTTAAGGCCGCGGTCACGCCGTCCAGCCCGGCGGTGGTCTGATGAAGTGTCATGGGCTCTGCTCCTTGGTGCGATGCAACAAAGATGCGGTGCTTTTCATATTGATCAATCTTGATTAGCTTGATCAATATGAAAAAAGCCTCCGAACCGCTCTATCTCTCCGCCCGCGAGGCCGCAGGCGAGCTCGCCGTCTCGCCGGCGACCCTCTATGCCTATGTCAGCCGCGGCCTGATCCGCTCCGAACCCTCTGACGACGCACGCGCCCGGCGCTACCGCGCCGACGACGTCCGTGCCCTGTTGGCGCGGCGCGCCCCGGCGGGTCTGGCAAGCGCCGGCGAAAGCGAAGCGCCGGTTCTCGACTCCGCCATCTCGACCATCACCAGCGAAGGCTCGGTCTATCGCGGCGTCCAGGCGGTGGCGCTGGCCGAACATGCGACGCTGGAACAGGCGGCGACGCTTCTGTGGGACATGAACGACGCCGACCCGTTCGCCGCCGCCAACATGCCTGTCGTCAGCGACACGATGCGGTCGGTGGCTTCCGTCACAACGGGCGAAGCACCCATTCCCCGCGCCATTGCCATGCTGGCGCTGGCCGGCGGCAACGATTCACGCGCCTTTAACCGCTCGCGCCAGGGCCGCGTCGAGGTCGGCGCCCGCGCCATCCGCCTGCTCACCTCGGGCATCCTCGGCACCACGCCCTCGCCCGCGCCGATCCATCGGCAGGTCGCCGACGCCTGGGCCCCTGGTCATCCGCACGCCCAGGCCATTTTCCGCCGCGCGCTGGTGCTGCTCGCCGACCACGAGCTCAACCCATCGACCTGGACGGTGCGCTGCGCCGCCTCGACCGGGATCAACCTCTATGATGCGCTGATCGCAGGGCTGGTCGCCCTCAAGGGCCCCAGGCATGGCGGGGCCGGACCGCTGGCCGCCCATATGGTCGCCGACTTCGCCGCCACCGATGTCGCCGCCAACATCCGCGAGCGTGTCGCCATCGGCGACCGCATCCCCGGCTTCGGCCATACCGTCTACCGCGACGGCGATCCGCGCGCCGACAGCCTGCTCACGTCCCTGGCCGAGGCTGGCGCCGACCGGCGCCTCGCCGTCGAAGCGCCGGCGCTCATCACCGAAGCCACCGGCCTGCATCCCAATATCGACTACGCGCTGGCGGTGATGGTGCGCACCTTCGGCCTGCCGATCGGCCACGAGACGGCGTTTTTTGCCATCGCCCGCTCCATCGGCTGGGTCGCGCATGCCATCGAGCAGCTGACCTCGGGCGTGCTGATCCGCCCGCGCGCCCGCTATGTCGGGCCCGCACTGGGGCGTGGCGGCGGCCAGGTCTCGAACTCATGAATGCGAATGATCGAAAACCGGGCGGAGAGCAAACAGGAAACCGTAAGGCCGCGCGATCGGGCCGCTGTCGCCAATGCGTGGCATGCCTTGCGGCAAGTCTTTTCGCGAGCCCTCTGGCGCACTGGAAAAACTGGTGTATCCCGGGACCATGATCACGATCCGACGTTCCCGCCCCGACGAGGGCGACCGCAACATCGAAATCTGGCGAAGCGCGGTTGACGCCACGCATGATTTTCTGACGCCTGCGGATCGTCTCGCCATCGACGACATGGTGTGCGGTTTCCTCCCGCAAGCGCCTCTCTGGGTGGCGGTTGATGAAAACGACCGCCCGCTGGCCTTCATGCTGATCGACGGTGGGCATATGGAGGCGCTGTTCGTCGATCCGGCCCATCGCGGAACCGGCATCGGTGCTGCCCTTGTGCGGCACGGTCTCGCGCTTCATCCCAAAATGACAACCGATGTCAACGCGCAGAACGATCAGGCTGTTCGCTTCTATGAACGAATGGGGTTCAGACAGACAGGCCGTTCGCCTGTCGACGGAAAGGGTCGGCCGTATCCGCTCATCCACCTGGAACATCTGAACTGATCGGCCGGCCTCCGAACTTCGATCCCGGCCACGTCATTGCGCCGAATGTAAGGGGTTCACAGCCGCTACGACCGGGATAGACTTCCCGACCGGGGAGTACAGCCGATGATGCGCAGGGAAATTCCGGCCGAGAGCCCGGAGGCCTATGTCGAGGCCTTGAGCGGCTGGCGCCGCGACATCGTCGAAGCCCTGCGCGCGGCCACGCGCGCGGCGGGCGATCCCGAGGCGCGCATCAAATGGGGCCACATCGTCTGCTTTTCCAATGGCCCGGTCCTGCTCATCCGTGCCGAGCAAGCGCGCGTGCTGTTCGGCTTCTGGCGCGGCAAGCGGCTGCGCCACATCGAGCCGAGGCTGAAGGCGGGCGGCAAATACCAGCTCGCCACCATGACCTTCGTCGAGGGCGACACGGTCGACATCGGGCTTGCCGAAACGCTCGTCCGCGAAGCCGTGCGGCTGAACAACGAGGTCGGCGACCCGACGAAGGGCGTCTAGGCCATTCGGCTGTCGACTCCATTTCGGCCAGAGTATGCATTCCGTCATATTCTGAAGTGCGGACATCGTTATCTGACTTTGAGCCAGATTGCTGACATTCTTGCCTGGAAAATATGCGGCTGCTAAACACGCGCCATGATGATGTTTAAGTCCACACTCTTCCCGCTGATCTGACGCTCCAGTATCGTCGTAGCATCCAGGTGCCCGCTTAAGATCATAACGGCCTGTCCCGAGTGGAGGCCGTGCGGAGAATTGTCGAATGTCGGAAGCTAATAGTTCCGGTCTGAGTGAGGCTCAGATCGCGCACTTCATTGAACATGGATACATCAAACTGGAGGGTGCCTTCGATGGCGGCCTTGCCTCACAGGGGCAGGAGCAGCTTTGGAGGGCCATGGGCCTTTCCCCCGACGCGCCAGAGACGTGGAAACAGCCGGTTGTGCGCTTGGGCTTTTTGACTGGCAAGCCTTTCGCGGAGGCCGCCAACACACCGCTCCTGCACGCATCATACGATGCCCTGGTCGGCGAAGGCCGGTGGTTGAGGCCCAATGGCCTGGGCACTTTCCCGGTGCGTTTTCCGTCACCAAACGATCCAGGTGATGCGGGATGGCACGTTGATGCAAGCTTCGGCACCGACAACCCCGACTTCATGCAGTGGCGGGTCAACGTGAAAAGCAGCGGCCGCGCCTTGCTCATGCTTTTCCTCTTCTCCGATGTCGGTGAATTGGATGCGCCGACAAAGATCAGGAAAGGGTCGCACAGCACGATCGCAAAGCAGTTGCTGCCAGCCGGAGAGGCAGGTCTCACACTCGGCGAACTGGCTGCTGACGGCTTCGCATCGACTGCCGACTGTGCCGAAGTGCTGGCCACCGGGGAGCCTGGGACCGTTTATCTCTGCCACCCCTTCCTCGTCCACTCCGCACAACCGCATCGGGGAGCCAGGCCCCGTTTCATGGCCCAACCTCCGCTCCTGCCGAAGGGTGAGTTTGACCCGTCGCTACCTCCATCTGCAGTGCAAATAGCCATCCGCAGGGCCATTGGGATGGAACTCTAGTCGTCAGGGGCCTGGGACAGGACCGTTCTGGGCCCCGCCTTCCTGAGCAATGTTTTCCATCAGGAATTGCGAAGACAATTTAGCCAGCGACGCCAAGATAGCCTGAAACCGCCCGGCGCAGCCGCGCCTGCAGATCGTCGAAGTCGCGCTCGCCGGCCCGAACCGCGGCGTCGACGATGCCCCTGGACAGCGCCATCAGGTCGAAGGCCGTCCGCTCCGGCTGGTCGATGCCGTGGTCGCGCAGGACGCCGACGATCAGGTCGCGCATGTCGGCCTTCAGCTGCACCGTCTCCTTGTCGAGCTTGAGCTCGAGCTCCTCATGCTCCAGCGCCTGCGCCAGGGCCGGTCGCCTGAGATGATGGCGCAGGCTCGCCGCCGCCATCGCATCGACGGCATCGCCAAGCCCCTTGCCTTCGGCCTGGCGGGCTGCACCGACGAAGTCGGCCAGCATCTCCTGGCGCATCCGGCGGACCAGCTCGGCCAGTATCGCCTCTTTCGCCGGGAAGTATTGGTAGAGCGTGCCGACAGAAACGCCCGCCAGCACAGCGACATGATTGGTGGTGAGTCCCTGGCTTCCCGACGTCTCCAGAATGCGAGCAGCCGCCTCCAGGATCGCAGCGCAAGTGACGGCACTGCGCTCTTGCCGCGGCGTCTTGCGGGGGTTCAGCCTGGACTGCAAGGCGTTCCTCGGATGCGAGTAGAGGGGGAAGCGAATATTCGCAATATTTCCCGCACCCGAACACGGGTCAACAGGCAAGTCGCCTGAACAGGGAGCCGACCGGGTCAGGGAATGCGCAAGACTTTCGACTTCGACACCAGAACCGTGCTCATCACCGGCGGCGCGCGCGGCATCGGCCTGGAGCTCTCCCGCCAGCTGGTCGCCAAAGGCGCGCATGTGATCGCGGTCGGACGCGACGCAGCCTCGCTCAACGCGCTGGCGATGGAGCTCAATGGCTCGGTCACCGTCATGCAGGCCGACCTCGGCGCGCCCGGCGGCGTCGAGGCCCTGTCACACTGGCTGCGCGAAACGCATCCACAATGCAGCGTCCTGATCAACAACGCCGCAATCATGCATCACGACGACCTGACAGCGGACGGCCCGGCCCGGCTCGACGCCATAGCGGCCGAGATTTCGGTCAACCTGGCCGCACCGCTTCAGCTGTCGGTCGCCATGGTGCCCGTGCTGAAGGCCCACCCCGCCTCGGCCATCGTCAACATCACCTCCGGGCTCGCCATCGCGCCGAAGCGCGGGGCCGCCGTCTACTGCGCCACCAAGGCCGCCCTGCGCAGCTTCACCCGTTCGCTGCGCGACCAGTGCCGCGCCGCGAGGCTGCCGGTCCAGGTCACCGAGGCCGTCATGACCGTCGTCGACACCACGCTGTCGCGCGCCGGTTCGTTCCGCAAATACCCCCCGGCACGCGCCGCCGCCGACGTCATTTCAGGCGTCGAACGCGGGCTCGACGAGATCTGGATCGAAAAGACCAGGCTTCTGCGCCTCGTCCACCGGCTTTCGCCCGGGCTCGCCTACCGCATCATGCGCGACCGCTGACCGTCTATCCCCCAGCCAGGACCTCAGAGATGACCGAATTCAACACCTTCGCAGCCCAACTGCTGCGAAAACCCCGTGAGGTGTCGGCCCTTGCGCCTTCGTCGCCGAGCTTGTGCCAGCTCATGGCGGGCCAGATTCCACACTCGGCGCGGCGGGTCGCCGAGTTCGGACCCGGCACCGGCAACATCACCCGCGAAATCCTCAAGCTCGGCATCGCGCCTGCCGATCTCTTCCTCTACGAGGTCAACCCGGTCTTCTGCCGCATGCTGCGCGAGCGTCATCCCGACGTGTCCGTCTTTGACGAACCGGCCGAGAAACTGGCGTCGTCAGGCCCCGCACATGTCGATGCCGTCGTCTCGGGCCTGCCGCTGCTGTCGATGTCGGCCAGCCAGCAGCAGGCGATCCTGTCCGCCGCCTTCTCGCGGCTCGGGCCGGACGGCGTCTACATCCAGTTCACCTACGGGCTGTTCTCGCCGCTGCGCAAAAGCATCGCCGAAAGCCTCGGCCTGGAGTTCACGCGCTCGCCGCGTGTCTGCCGCAACCTGCCGCCGGCGGTCGTCTACGTCTTCAGGCGCAAACGCAACTGGGCGGGCTGACCGGCGAGCGGCCGTAGCCCGCGCCGCAATCGCGCCACAGTGACAGGCGAACCAACCGGCTGCATCAGAAAGCCGGTCGCATGACGCATGCCGTGAAACTGGATCCCAGCTGGCCCATCTCGCTGGCACTGCATGGCCTGCTGCTGGCGGCCATCCTGTCGTTGCCGAGGCCGCATCAGTTGAGGCTTCCTGCGGAGGATTCGGTGCCGGTCGAGCTGGTGGCGCCCACGCCCGATCAGGCGAAACTCCAACCGCAAGCTCCCACCGGTGCGCAGTCACCCAGCGCTGCGCTCCCACCACGGCCCGAGGCGCCCGAAGCGCCCAAAACCCCAGAGCCCGCAACTCAAGCGCCCGCACCCCAAGCGCCCGCAACCCAAGCGCCCGAAACCCAAGCAGCCGAAGCGCCGGCAGTGCCAAAACCGGCCCTGGTCAAGGCACACAGCTTCTACGCCGCCAAGGTGCTCGCCGATCCGCGCAGCCGCCGCGCCCGGCAGGAGCTTACGACCTTTGCCCCCGACGAACGCGCCATCCAGCTCTGCAACATCGAGGCCATGGAGCAGATCCGTCGCTGGAAGGCAGAATTCCGCCCCGATCTCGTCGTCCCCTATGCAACCGGCAATCTCGGCATCGACGGCGGCGCGATCCACGCGCAAGGCGGAGCCTTCCGTTCAAGGGGGCTCTGGTACGGCGTGACCTTCTCTTGCGATGTCGCCGAAGGCGCTGTCACGGCTTTCGAGTTCAGTGTCGGCGCGCCGATCCCGGAGGCGAGATGGGCCGAATACAACCTCGTCGCCGGCGACCCGGAAGACTAGGCGCCGAAACGAAAAAGCCCGGCCTGAGCCGGGCTTTTCCTGAACGATGTCGAACCGATCAGCTGTCGAGGAACGAGCGCAGCTTGCGCGACCGGCTCGGGTGCTTGAGCTTGCGCAGCGCCTTGGCCTCGATCTGACGGATACGTTCGCGGGTGACCGAGAACTGCTGGCCGACTTCTTCCAGCGTGTGGTCGGTGTTCATGCCGATGCCGAAGCGCATGCGCAGCACGCGTTCCTCACGCGGGGTGAGCGAGGCCAGCACGCGCGTGGTCGTTTCGCGCAGATTGGCCTGGATCGCCGCGTCGATCGGCAGGATCGCCATCTTGTCCTCGATGAAATCGCCGAGATGCGAATCCTCCTCGTCGCCCACGGGGGTTTCGAGCGAGATCGGCTCCTTGGCGATCTTCAGCACCTTGCGCACCTTTTCGAGCGGCATGGCGAGCTTTTCGGCCAGTTCTTCCGGCGTCGGCTCGCGGCCGATCTCGTGCAGCATCTGGCGCGACGTGCGGACGATCTTGTTGATCGTCTCGATCATGTGCACCGGAATGCGGATGGTGCGGGCCTGGTCGGCAATCGAACGGGTGATCGCCTGCCTGATCCACCATGTGGCATAGGTCGAGAACTTGTAGCCGCGGCGGTACTCGAACTTGTCGACGGCCTTCATCAGGCCGATATTGCCTTCCTGGATCAGATCCAGGAACTGCAGGCCGCGGTTGGTGTATTTCTTGGCGATGGAGATCACGAGGCGCAGGTTTGCCTCGACCATTTCCTTCTTGGCGATCGCGGCTTCGCGTTCGCCCTTCTGGACCTGGTTGACGATCTTGCGGAACTCGAGGATCGAGATCGCCGTTTCGGTGGCGAGATTCTGGATCTCGGCGCGCAGGTCGCGGATCGTGTCCTTCTCGTTCTTGGTGAACTCCTTCCAGCCGCGGCTGGACAGGTTCGAGATCGAGCGGATCCAGTTCGGGTCGAGCTCGGAGCCCTGGTATTCCCTGAGGAACTCCTCGCGGCGCACGCCATAGCTTTCGGCGAGGCGCAGAAGCTTGCCCTCGTTCTGCACCAGGCGCTTGTTGATGTCGTAGAGCTGCTCGACCAGGGCCTCGATGCGGGCCTGGTTCAGCGACAGCGACTTCACCGCCGTGATCAGCTGGTCCTTCAGCTCCTTGAGGCGACGGTCCTGGCTCGGCGACAGCGTGCCGGCGGCAGCCAGACGGTTCTCGACCTGCTGGTCCTGCAGCTTGCGCAGCTTCTTGTAGGTGTCGGCGATGACGTCGAGCGTCTCCATCACCTGCGGCCGAAGCTCTGCTTCCATGGCCGCCAGCGACAGGCTGGCCTCGTCCTCGTCTTCTTCCTCTTCCTCGCCGCGATTGTCGCCGCCGACATTGGTGATGTCGTCCTCGTCGTCGCCGCCGCGCCGGCGGCCGGCCTTGGGCTCGTCCTTCGGCTTGGCGTCTTCGTCGACGCGCTCGACGATCGGCGCCTGCTTGGCCTCGGGGCCGGCATAGGTGGCTTCGAGATCGATGATCTCGCGCAGCAGAATCTTGGCTTCGTTGAGCTCGTCGCGCCAGATGATGATGGCCTGGAAGGTCAGCGGGCTCTCGCACAGGCCGGCGATCATCGTCTCGCGGCCTGCCTCGATGCGCTTGGCGATGGCGATTTCGCCCTCACGCGACAGAAGCTCGACCGACCCCATCTCGCGCAGATACATGCGCACAGGGTCGTCGGTACGGTCGGTGGGCTCTTTCTTGGTCGTGGTGGCGGCAACGGCCGTGCCGGTCTGTTCGGCAAGCTCGTTGGCGTCTTCCTCGGCGTCGCCTTCAGCGGCTTCGGCCTCTTCGCCCTGCTCGTCGTCCTCGACGACGTTGATGCCCATGTCGGACAGCATCGCCATCGTGTCCTCGATCTGTTCGGAGGTCACTTCCTCCGAGGGCAGCACCGAATTCAGCTCGTCCATGGTGACATAGCCGCGCTTCTTCGCGACTTTGATCATCTTCTTGACAGCGTCATCGGAAAGGTCGAGCAAGGGGCCGTCGGTTGCGCCCTCGCGTTCGGTCTCGACCTCTTCCTTTTCTTTTGTCGCCATTCTTCGCTTTCTCCAGACGGCCTTTCAGCCGCTTAAACTTCCGTACAGTGCAAATCAGATGCGCTCATCCAACCTGCGCCTGAACTGCCAGTAGCTTCACCTGTCTTAAGTCCAGATTAACCCTGATATCTGTGGCGGAATATCTTCCTGTCCAGTGACAAGCACCACCACCCCGCATTTTCAGGCCAGTGACTCGATCGGCAGCCTGGCTACCGGTTAACTTTTCGAATCGACCTGATTCCGTCATTCTGGCGGAAGGTCAAGCGCCTGTCGCATGATTCGCCTCAAAAAGGCGAATCAATTGCTGGATGGACAGCGTCCCCGCCTCAATTCCGCCCGGTTCGGCCAGAGGACACGCCAAAGCCTTCGATAAGCGCTTCGGTGGCCTGCACGTCATGAAACTGCGCCTGGATCTCCACCAGATGCCGATAATTTTCGTCCGTCGGATCGGTTGCGAGTGCCGCTTCGGCCTGTTTCAGTTCCTTATGTAAGGTGCGAGCGCTTCGGTGCAAGTGCAACGTCTGCGCGAAGGCGTCGCGGGCGTCTTCGAGCGCCGCATCCTCCAGCGCCGTCCACTGGCGCGCCTTGCGCACAAGTGCCACGGCCCGCTCCCAGATCTCGTTGCAGCCGGCGCGGCTGATGGCGCCCACCACCTCGTCGCGGTTGTTGGCCTCGTCATGGGCCATCGCGTCGATCAGCGCGACATGCAGCTGCCTGAGCTCGGCATTGCTGAGATCGAGCCTTTCGACATGGTCGAAATTCTCGTCGACCAGCGTGGGGTGATTGACCAGCGCCACGACAAGGCAGGTTTCGCGCAGCGGCAGGATGCTGCCGGCGCGCTTGACCAGGGCCGAACGCGCAAGGCTGTCGGACACCGCCAGCCTGCCGGCGGCGACACCTGGCCCACCCTTGTTCCACTGGCCGCGCTCGCCGCCCTTGCCGCCCTTGTTGAACGAGCCCTTGCCGCCCGCGCCCTGGCCGCCCTGCTGGCGGCCGCGCTGGCTGCCGAAAAAATTCAGCACCCGCTCGCGCATCTCCTGCTGGTAGTGGTAGCGGACGCTCTCGTCCTTGATCCGGCTGGTCAGCTCGCGCAGCGTCTTTTCAAGCTCCGCCCGCCGCTCCGGCGTCTCGAAGATGCCGTTCGACGTCTCGCGCATCCAGATCAGGTCGGACAAGGGCCTTGCCGCCTCAAGCACCGTGCGGAACGCCTCCGGCCCCTCGGCCTTGACCAGATCGTCGGGGTCCTTGCCCTCGGGCAGCAGTGCAAAGCGCGCCGTATGGCCCGGCGCCACCAGCGGCAGCACCATGTCGGCGGCGCGGTAGGCCGCCTTCAGGCCAGCCTTGTCGCCGTCGAAACACAGCACCGGCTCGCCCGACATGCGCCACAGAAGCTCGAGCTGGTTCTCCGTCAGCGCCGTGCCGAGCGGCGCCACCGCATTCTCGAACCCGGCCTGGGCCAGCGCGATCACGTCCATATAACCTTCGACGGCGATCACCGCCCCGCCCTTCTGCAGCGCCTTGCGGGCCCGGGCGAAGTTGTAGAGCACGTTGCCCTTGTGGAAGAGCTCGGTCTCGGGCGAGTTCAGATATTTGGCCGGCGCGTCCGCCGACATGGCGCGGCCGCCAAAGGCGATGATGCGCCCGCGCGAATCCGGGATCGGGAACATGATGCGGTCGCGGAACCGGTCATAGGACACCGGCACGTCCTCGAACACCGTCAGCCCGCAGGCCTCCATCTGGACCTTTTCGACGCCCTTGGAGGCCAGGAACTCCTTCAGCGCATTGCGGCTTTCAGGCGCATAGCCGAGCCGGAACGACTGCTGCGTCGCAGGCGTCAGTCCGCGGTCGCGCAGATAGGCGCGGGCCTTGGCCCCGTCCGCCCCCTGCATCCGGTCCTGGAAGAACTGCGTCGCCAGCTCCATGACGTCGTGCAGCGACGCCCTCTCGCGCTCGCGCCGCTCTTCCTGGGCGTCGCGCGCCGGCAACGGCACACCCGCCATCTCGGCGATACGCTCGACCGCTTCGGGAAAGCTCATGCCGTCGAGTTCGGTGAGGAAGCGGAAATGGTCGCCGGTCACGCCACAACCGAAGCAGTGGTAACGGCCCTTGCGGTCCTCGCAGTGGAACGACGGCGACTTTTCGCCATGGAACGGGCAGCAGGCCCAGAAGTCGCCCTTCTGGGTGTTGGTCTTCTTGCGATCCCAGGTCACGCGCTGGCCGATCACGGCCGAAATCGGCACGCGGTCGCGTATCTCGCTCAAAAATCCGTCGGAAAAGCGCATCGGGCCCTGCTTGTTTCATCCTCATATAAGCAAGCCCACGCCGGCCAGCGACCCCTATTCGCACCCATGCCCGGTTTTCACAGGTCACAAGCCCGGCCGTCCAGCCAGCCATTCAGCGAGGCCATTCAGCCAGGCCATCCAGATTGCGGCGCGTCGCGGTCGCGCCGGAACCACGCCCGATGTCGAACCTCACTACATATGGACAGTCGCCTCTTGTTGCATTTGCACAGCTGTGCAATATGGACGAAAGATATTATCCGGCTAATCTAATCGGCATGGTCAACACAGTGATTCGCCTCAGCGCCCAAAAGCCAGGACAGCAGGCCAACACCCCAGCGAGGTACGCACGGTGAGCGGTTCGGTCGTCCTCCTCCATCTCGCCGGCGCGGTGGCACTTTTGCTGTTTGCCACGCGCATGGTGCGCACCGGCGTCGAGCGCGCCTATGGCGACGTGCTGCGCCACAAGCTGCGCGACACCATGCGCAACCCGCTGATGGCGGTGCTTGCCGGCACTGCGCTGGCGATCGCGCTGCAGAGTTCCACCGCCGTCACCCTGCTCGTCGGCTCCTTTGCCGGTGCGGGCATCGTCAGCGGCATGGCCGGCCAGCTCGCCGTGCGCGGCGCCGAGATCGGCTCGGCGCTGGTCATCAAGATCCTGACCTTCGACCTGTCGCTTCTGGTGCCGGTCTGCCTTGCCGCAGGCACCGCCATGTTCCTCGCCACCGAGCGCCGCTCCTGGCAGCAGTTCGGCCGCATCCTCGTCGGCATCGGCCTGCTGGTGCTGTCGCTGGAGATGGTCGGCCAGGCATCAGAGCCGCTGCGCGAAAGCAAGCTGCTGCCCGTCATCATCGACTATTTCAAAGGCGATCCCGTCACCGCCTATCTGCTTGCGGCACTGATCACCTGGCTGTTCCATTCGTCGATCGCAGCGGTGCTGCTCATCGTCACGCTGGCCGGCCGCGGGCTGGTGCCGCCCGAACTCGGCATCGTCCTGGTGCTCGGCGTCAATCTCGGCAGCTCGGTCATCGCCCCCCTGCTCACCCGCAGCGCCGAGCCGGCGGTGCGCGTCGTGCCGGTGGGCAATCTGCTGATGCGCGGCGCAGGCTCGCTGGTCATGCTGGTGCTGTTCTTGTCGTTCAAGCCGCCGGTGGCCTTCCTCGGCACATCGGTGCCCGACCAGATCATCAACGCCCACATCCTGTTCAACTGCATCATCCTGGTCGCCGGCCTGCCGCTCGCCAGGCTGGTCTACAGCGCCTCGGAAAAGATCGTGGCGATGGGCACCAAGCCCGATGCCGCCAAGGACATGGCGGTGGTCGAGCTCAGCGCGCTGAACGAGGCAGCGCTCGATACCCCGTCCCAGGCGCTCGCCAACGCCACCCGTGAGGTCGTGCGCGTCTGCGAAACCGTCGAGATCATGCTCCAGCGCATCATCGAGCTCTACGAGGATGCCGACGCCGACAAGATCAAGGCGCTGGCCGCCCTCGACGACCGCGTCGACCGCAAGCATGCGGCGATCAAGCTCTACCTCGCCAAGGCGACCATCCGGCCGATGACCGAGGACGAGGCGCTGCGCTGCCAGGAGCTGCTCGGCGCCTGCGTCAAGCTCGAGCAGGTCGGCGACATCATCGTCCGCAACATGCTCGCCCATGTCCAGAAGAAGCTCGACCGCGGCCTCGAATTCACGACCGAAGGCTGGCGCGAACTGCTGAGCTTCCACCAGGCGGTGCTGGCCAACGCCAGGCTGTCCTTCAACGTGCTGGTCTCACGCGACCTCAAGACGGCGCGCCAGCTGGTGGCCGAAAAGGACCATCTGCGCGACGTCGAGAAGGAAACCAGCCAGAGCCATTTCCTCAGGCTGCGCGACGGCACCATCAAGAGCGTCGAGACCAGCTCCATCCACCTCGACACCATCCGCGACCTCAAGCAGATCAACTCCATGCTCGCCTCCATGGCCTATCCGGTCCTCGAAGAGCACGGCCTGCTCCAGGGCTCGCGCCTGAAGGCAAGCTGAGCAGCGTCGATCCCTTCTCCCCTTGTGGGGTCAGGAGCGGTGGCCAAAGGCCAGGAAAAGCCAACGATTTGGCCTTTCCAATGACGAACGCCCGGAGCCCTGGCGGAGGGCCCGGCCAGCGCGACCTCCCCTTCTCCCCTTGTGGGAGAAGGTGCCCCGAAGGGGCGGATGAGGGGTGCTGGACGGAACGCGGCGTCCCAAGGCTTCACAGCACCTTATTCTGCTCCGCCTCATTTCTTCCAACACCCCTCATCCGTCTCGGCGCTGCGCGCCGATCCACCTTCTCCCACAAGGGGAGAAGGAAAGTTTGCGCCGCCCTCGCCCCGAGACGAAAAGCGCCCATCCTGGCCCCAGCGACGGCCCTTGCCTGTCCGCCCCGATCCGGGCGAGGCTGCATTTCCACCTTCAGGGGATCAGCACATGGCCGCGCTCGACCGGGAAAGCCTCATCCAGGACATGACCGCCTGGCGCCATGACCTGCATGCCCACCCGGAATTCGGCTTCGAGGAACGGCGCACCAGCGCCTTCGTCGCGCAGAAGCTGCGCGAGTTCGGCCTCGACGAGGTGGTCGAGGGCGTCGGCGGAACCGGCGTGGTCGGCACGCTCCGGCGCGGCAGCGGCAACCGTGCCGTTGCCCTGAGGGCCGACATGGACGCACTGCGCATCGCCGAGCAAGGCAACCACGCCTACGCCTCGCAGACGCCAGGCGTCATGCATGCCTGCGGCCATGACGGCCACACCGCGATGCTGTTGGGCGCCGCCAAGATGCTCGCCGCCGACGGCGGCTTCGACGGCACCGTGCGCTTCGTCTTCCAGCCGGCCGAGGAATGGGGCAAGGGCGCTCTCGCCATGCTCGACGACGGCCTGATGAGCCGCTTCCCCTTCGACGAGATCTATGGCCTGCACAACATGCCCGGCCTGCCGCTCGGCCATTTCGAGACGCGGCCCGGCCCGCTGATGTCGGCCGAGGACAATTTCGAGATCGTGCTCGAAGGCCTGGGCGGCCATGCCGCCCGCCCGCATGTCGGCCGCGAGGTGCTGGTGGCGGCCTGCGCTGTCGTCACCAATTTGCAGACCATTGCCGCGCGCCGGCTCAACCCGGCCGATGTCGCCGTCGTCTCCGTCACCGAGCTCATCACCGACGGCACCCGCAACGCCCTGCCCGGCCACGCCCGCATCCTCGGCGACGCCAGAAGCTTCCGCCCCGAAGTCAGCGCCGAGATCGAACGGCAGATGCGCATCATCGCCGAAGGCACCGCACTTGCCTACAATTGCACGGTCTCGGTGGCCTACAGCAGGGAATTCGTGCCGCTGGTCAACGATGCCGACGCCACCGCCGCAGCCCTTGCAGCCGCAGCAGCGGTGTTCGAGCCGGCCGCGATCAACGGCAAGGGCGAACTGGTCACCGCTTCGGAGGATTTCGCCCGCTTCCTCGACCACGTGCCGGGCTGCTTTGCCTATATCGGCAATGGCGAGACCTCGGCCCCGCTGCACAATCCGCGCTTCGACTTCAACGACGCAGCCCTGATCCACGGCGCCGGCTTCCACGCCGCCATCGTGCGCCAGCGCCTGCCGGTCGGGTGAACCGCTGCTTGCGCGAATCGACCGAGTTCGTAAACTCTGAAAAGGCCGTGCAGCCTGCCGCTCGCTCCCTTGGGATTGGTGAATGCACCACGAACCAGGTTTTCCCCTCGCGGGCGACCGTCGGCAACGCGAGCACTGACGCCTGAAGTCGCCCCCATAGGGAAAACACCCATGCCAACGCTTGACCGCGTGAAGTCCATGGCCAGAGACCTGCGCAACAGCCTGGCCGAACAGGGCATACACCTCTCCCACAGCGCCTGTCTCGAAACCGTTGCCCGGCAACTCGGCTGCACCGACTGGAACATGCTGAAGGCCAGTTGCGACGCCGGAACGGGCCTCGGCATCTCAATATTGGTCAAACACGGTCGCGAGGAAGAAGCGGCAGCCTTCTACCAGCATGCCTTCGGCGCCGTCAGAGGCGGGGTCTACAGATTTGAGGGCAGGCCGATTTCGATAGACCTCAGGATCGGCGACGTTGCCGTCCAGGTTGGCGGCGCCAATCCGCGGCGGGAACTCGAGCCGCATCGCGGCGGTCCCTTCTTCCCCAAGGCTGATGGTGCCGTCAGCGTCGTCTTCATACTGGAGGTCGCCAACGCAGCGGCGGCCCTGCAGAGGGCAGTCGACGCAGGGGCAAGGCTACGAGGAGAGCTCGCGTCCGCCACCGACGGCCGGCGCGGTGCCACTGTCTTTGATCCGTTCGGCCACATCTGGGCCCTGCGCGACAGGACGCCCGTCAGGCTCCGCCGCGCGGCCTGACGGAGCAGCGCCCCTTGCCCCCCTTGCGGGGTAAGGAGTGGTGGCCGAAGGCCAGGAAAAGCCAACGATTTGGCTTTTCCAACGACGAACGCCCGGAGCCATAGCGGAGGGCCGGGCGGCCCCGAAGGGGCGGATGAGGGGTGCTGGACGGAGCTTCGGCATCCGAAGGCCTGTCGCTTCACAGCACCCTATTCTGCCCCGCCTCATTCCTTCCAGCACCCGTCATCCGTCTCGGCGCTGCGCGCCGATCCACCTTCTCCCACAAGGGGAGAAGGAAAAGCGCGACATTAGGTAGAAAACGCCACCAACGCCATATCAAGTCATTGATTGCAAATAGCATTTTCGATGACTGACAAGGGGTGGTTAGTGAACTGTCGGCTTTTGGAAGAGCCTCCAAGAAAAGCAGACATTGGTGGGTTAGCGAACCAGGGGCCGAAATCGGATCGGCGGCTTCTGGAGACTATATTTATTCAAGCAGAACAAGCGCGAGTTTCTGGTCGGACAAGCAGCTAACGAGCTTTCATTCGCACCTGACGCGGACTCTTTCCGTATTTGCGGGTAAAGCGGTAGCTGAAATAGCCCGGGTCATTGAACCCGTTGGCGAATGCAATGTCCTGTATCGTCCGGTTGCGCTGGTTTGAGCGCTGGAGCGTGCGGTAGCAGCGGTCGAGGCGCTCGCTCTCGATCCATTTGTGCAAGGTCGTTCCCGTGGCACTGAAAAGCTTGTGCAAGTAGCGAACGGAAATGCCCGCCTTTGCCGCCACGAAGGAAACCGACAGCTCCGGGTCCGAAAGATTGACGATCACGATGCTGCGGATGCGTCGGATGATATGGTCGTGCGATTGCGTGAGTTCATCGCCCAGGGACGTATCGTCGTCCGGGTCTGAATCGGCGATAAGATCCAGGATCGCGGTAGCGAGTGAATATCCAGCCTGTGGTCCCATATCCGTGGGATCGGCTTCGAGCGATCGCAGTATCCGGGAAGCCAGGCCGCTGGCGCCGCCCTCACCGCGGAATATGTGCCCGCACACCCTGTCGGTGCTCAGCCCACGGTGAACGAACTCGTTGCGCGGGAACCGGACCACGACCCGCCGAACCGGGCCTTCGAACTCGATGGAATAGGGCAGAGTGCTGTCGACGATGCTGAAGTCGCCTGGCGTCAGACGCACGTCACGGCCGATATGCCGCGTGACACCGGTTCCGACCACCTGCAGCGCCAGCAGATAGTCCTTGCCATTGTCACGGCCGATATTGGCAAGGCTTCGTTCGATGACGACCGGTTCACAGTCGACGAAGGAACAGTCGAGGAAACCGACCTGACTCTTTCTAATCTTGGCCTGGTAGGCGTTGGTTTCGAACCGATGAGCCGACAAATCGGCGATCTGGCAGATTGCCTCCTGGAAACTCGTGAAACGGGCGGTCGGATCGACCGCATCAGTGGACAGGACAGTGATCATCGGCACCAACAACCCCATGCACGTTAGCGCAGCGGTCCAGCGCTCACAAGTGCACAACTCCACCCGCCGGAGTGCACAATCGCGGCACTCTTCATGCACGATCGTACCAAGACTTCCTTCCCCGTCGAAGCTTTACTGGGATCAAGCGATGGTGATCACAACCATGCATTCAACAATCTGGGGAACAACGATGAACCGTATCTCACGCAGAATGACTGGTGTGTCGTTTACAGCGTTCGCATTGGCGGCGACCGCAGTGCTGCCGGCCAGCGCGAATCAGGCCGCCATCGACTTCGCCAAGAAAGTCGTCGGCCAGGCTACCAACACCGTCATGTCACGCGATCCGCTGGGCGAAGGCTCATCGCGCTGGACCGGCGCGGAAGCCTCGCCGAAACCCGTCAAGGACGCGACGATCGCGGTGGTTCCATGCCCTCTCGCTCTCTCCGTTTGCCAGACCACACTTGCGGACGCCACGGCGGCCGCCGAGGCTATGGGCTGGAAGGTCATACCGATCGATTCGAAGGGCGATCCCGCGGTTACCCAAAAAGCCGTCGAGGCAGCAATAAACCGCGATGTAAGCTGCGTGCTTACCCTTGGCTCCCCATCGCGCGATATCCGCGCTCAGATCCAGCGGGGCAAGGAGAAGGGGATCGCTTTCGTGACGGGCTTCTCCGACGACCCGAGGGAGTTTGGCGGCGATATTGGCTTCGGCATCGACCAGACCGCTGCCGGCAAGCTTCTCGCAGCCTATGTGGTTGCCAATGGCGGCGGCAACGTCGTCATGTTCACGGCCCCCGCCTTCCCGCAGCTGGGTGAACGGCTTCAGGGCTTCAAGGACTATCTCGCCGAGCATGGCGGTGATGTCGCCACGGTCGTGGAAGAGGTAGAGTTCAATGTAGGCGCGGGCGCCGCCGACCTGATCACCAAGACACAGGCGCTGCTGACCAAGCACCCCAAGGACAGCATCCAGTGGGTGCTGGGACCGTATGACGAATCGCTCGTTCCGGTTCTCGCGACGGCACGGCAGCGCGACCGGACCGAGATCAAGGCGCTGGGCTTTGACGGTGAACCCGTCGCGGTAGACTCCATCGTTTCGGGAGGCGGCCAGGTCGCGACGATCAACTGGGGCCTGGAATGGGTGGCGTGGGCTGGCATCGACGAATGCAATCGCGCGATCAACAAGGCTGAGGTCGGCGTGAACAAGGATTTCCCACTTCAGCTGACCATCCAGTCGAATGCAACACCCCGCAAGCGCTACGATCCGGGCTTCGACTTCAAGACGAAATATCGTGAGATCTGGGCGGCGGCGAACTAGCCGGCGGAACACATGTGTCGGGGCCATCGCGGCAGGCACAGCGCCCGCCGCAGGCTCCATACGCTCGCGGACAAAGCATCGACATGTCGCTTCTCCAATTCTCGAACATCGCAAAGACCTTCGGCGAGACCCGCGCACTGAAGGGAGTGGATTTCGATGTGCGCAAAGGCGAAATCCACGCGCTCGTCGGAGAGAACGGCGCCGGAAAGTCGACACTCATCCGCATACTCGCGGGAGACTTCTCGCCTGATCACGGTTCAATGCTTCTGGCCGGAAGCCCGCTGCGCCTCCTGCATCCAAGCGATGCGCTGGCTGCCGGAATTGGCTTCGTCCATCAGAGACCGCCTTTCATCCCCGACCTTTCGATCACGGAGAACTTTCTCCTCGGCCTTCCCTATCAACATCGGAAGGCAGGGCTGATCGACTGGAAAACCCAGCATGGCGAATGCGAAGCGAGTCTGGCATCGCTGGGACTCTCGGTCGATCCGCGGACTCCTCTCGCCTCCCTGAGCGCGCATCAGCGCCAGATGGTCGCATTGGGAAGGGCCTTGCTGCGCAAGCCCAGGCTGCTGGTTCTCGACGAGGTCACGGCGTCTCTGTCCGAACCGGAAGTTCGTACTCTCCTCGACACCATCCGCAAACTGAAGGAGCGCGGTGTAAGCGTCATCTATGTCAGTCATCGCCTTGAAGAGGTTTTCAGGATCGCCGACCGTGTGACGGTCTTGCGCGACGGGCGGCGGATATCGACCACGCCGCTTGCAGAAATGACCGAGGGCGGACTGGTGCGCGACATCGTTGGGTCCGACATGCAGGACCTTTTTGTACGCAAGACCGGTCCGGTCGCCAAGGATCGCGAAACGCTGGTTTCGGTGAAAGGGCTTGGCGACAGCAGGCTCAGCGATATCAACTTCGACATAGCCAGGGGCGAGATCATTGGAATAGCCGGCCTCGGAGGCTCAGGCAGGTCACGAATACTTCGCATGCTTGCAGGCGCGTCACCCAGCACTGCCGGCGACGTGCTCATTGAAGGCAGGCCCGTCGCAACCGGCTCCGTCCGGGACGCCCTGAAGGCGGGGATTGCGCTTGTGACGGAAGAACGGGGCCATGATGGCTTCGTCGACACGCTGCCCATCTGGCAGAATGTAACCCTGCCATGGGCCAGCCGGTTCCGAACCGGGGGACTTCTGAATCTTCGCGCCGAACAACAGAAGACCGAGGAAGCGACGAAGCGATTCTCCGTGAGGATGCCTTCGATCCACGCCTCCATGTCGGCTCTCTCCGGCGGAAATCAACAGAAGGTCATCTTCTCGCGATGGGTGCTGGGTCCGGTTCGCCTGCTCCTGCTCGATGAGCCGACGCATGGCGTCGACATCGGATCCAAGACCCAGATCTATGGCGCCATTCGCGCGCTTGCCGGCGAAGGTCGCGGGGTTCTGGTGGTGTCATCAGAATTGGAGGAACTCCAAGCCCTTTGCGATCGCGTTCTGTTGCTGAGGGATGGAACGATCATCGACGAACTTAGCGGCGCCGATATCTCGAAGGATTCGATGCTGCATCGTCTTCTATCCTCTTCTGACAGCACAAAGGTCGCGGTATGACGATCCCGGAAACTTCCGCCCAAACCACCACAACCAGTCCCACCGAGCGCTCTTCCTGGACCGGCAGTTTTGACCTGGCGTCCGCGGCGCCTGTGATTTTTCTCTTTGTGCTGATCATCGGCTTCTCGATCGCCGAGCCCGCATATTTCCCGACCCGCGAAAACTTCGTGACCATCCTCAATGATGGAGCCCTGCTCGCGCTCCTCGCCTGCGGCCTGACGCTGGTGCTGATCGTCGGCGAATTCGATCTTTCCATCGCCGCGACGGCATCTTTCGCCGGCGCGCTTGCGACAGTCCTGATCACGCAGTTCGGCTGGCCGATTCCGACGGCGTTGCTGGTCGTTTTGATCAGCGCTCTGGTGATCGGTGCGTTCAACGGCATTCTCGTCACAGTGCTTGAAATTCCAGCACTGGTCGCGACGATCGGTACGGCAAGCCTGCTTGACGGCGCGACGCTCTGGGTGACAGGAAACTCTGTCATTTTCACCGGCTTTACCGATGCGTTCATACGGTACGGCTCGTGGCGCATCGCCGGATTGCAGGCGCCATTCTTCTATCTTCTCGTTCTGTCCGTCGTGATCGCCGTAGCACTGCGCTACACGGTTACTGGACGCCATCTCTACGCGACCGGCGGCAACCGGGCAGCAAGCCGCATGGCTGGAATTCGGGTCAACCGCAACGTCCTTCTCGCGTTCATTGCCTGCGCCGTCCTGGCGAGCATCACCGGCTTCATGTATACCGCCAGGCAGGGCTCGCTGACGCCCCTGTTCGGCACATCGATGATGCTTCCGGCATATGCCGCAGCCTTCCTCGGCTATGTGACTCTGGCCAACAAGCGCTTCCACATTCTCGGCACCGTGATCGGCGTCTATATCATCGGGACCGGCACCCTTGGCCTGCTCCTGATCGGCGCACCGGCCTATTCGCAGCAGCTGTTCGCAGGTGCAGTACTTATCGCTGCGACAGGCGGATCACGTGTCCGCAACCTCCCGCACAAGTGATGCCAGCCAAGTGACTCCCGCCATGCCAAACGCCACAATACAAACGAGTTTCGTCGGCGCATCTCCCCGCATCGCGGTCGAGAGCGTTGGCGAGGGAGAGCTTGTCGTCTTCATGCACGGCATCGGCGGCAACAGGCGAAACTGGCGAGATAATCTCCCGGTTTTCGGCGAGCATTTTTGCGCCGTCGCCTGGGATGCTCGCGGGTACGGCGACAGCGACGACTACGAAACGGAGCTGCGGTTCCGGGATTTCGCCGACGATTTGGCGAGGGTGCTCGATCATTTCGGCGAAGAGCGCGCGCACATCATCGGACTGTCGATGGGCGGTCGCATCGCGATGGATTTCGCCTACGCCTATCCCGACCGGCTGCGCACGATCACCCTATGCGCGACCAACACAGGCTTTTCGCGCTTCTCGCCGGAGGCCCGAGCGGAATTCATCCGCTCCCGCAGGGAACCGCTGATGAACGGAAAGGAGCCGGTCGACATCGCCGGGCCCGTGGCGCAATCGCTCATGGGGCCGAAGGCGTCAGCGGCAGCTCTGGCCCAGCTCGTCGACAGCATGTCGAGGCTTCACAAGCACAGCTACATCAAAAGTATCGAGGCGCTGGTGAATCTCGACACCCATGTCAGCCTGGACCACATCGCAGTGCCGGCCCATGTCATGTGCGGGTCCGACGATCCGCTCACCCCGCTCTCCATGTCCAGAGAGATCACCCAGCTCATCCCGCAGGCTACGTTGACCGTGGTGCCGGATGCTGGCCATCTTCTCAACATCGAGAACCCGGTAGATTTCAACGCAGCCGCCCTGAACTTCCTGCTTCGCCACCAGCAGGAATGAAGAAGGTAGGGCGGCCATATACAGCCAGAGAGCCAGGGAGAAAAACGATGTCGGAGCAAGCAGCGCAGTTTGGTGGAGGAACCGGGATCGACCAGAAGATTGCCGCCCGCATTTCCGACGGGAAGGCCTGGGAGGCGCTTCCGGATGACATCTTCGTCATAGACGGGGTTGCGCACACCTATAATCACGACCCGGACAATCTGGTGCCCGGTTCATATGCGCCCATGATGACGCAGATGCTGTGGGGCATCCACGAATTCTATACGCCGCGCGGTGTGCCCAAATGGCTTGTGCCGCAGCAGCATCGGATAATGCAGGACGCCGACCTGATCGGCCATTCGCTCTTCGGCGAGAGCCAGGTCGATGCGTGCGTCTATCATCACCTGCCAATCTTCAATCTCTTCAGGGATGGCGGCGGTCCGCTCTACGTCGGCAAGGAGATGCGTGACCGTTGGCCCGGCCGTGTCCTGATTTATGGCGGCATCAGCCCCTACCACGACAACGTGCTCGACGAGATCGACCGCTTCATCGACGAGGAGCAGGTATCGGCCTTCAAGTTCTATCCCCTCGATCTGGTGGGCGGCACGGTGCGCGGCACCAGGATGGACGACGAGAAGCTGATGTTCCCGCTGTACGAGCGGATGCTCAAGCGTGGCATCAAGACCGTGGCGATGCACAAGGCGATCCCCTTCGGCAATGTCGGCCACGAGTACTTCATGGTCGATGACGTCAACGATGCCGCGACCAGTTTCCCGGAAATGAACTTCGAAATCTTCCACGGCGGTTTTGCCTTCCTCGAAGACACCGTCCTCAAGGCGACCTACAACTCGAACGTGACGATCAACCTGGAAGGCACCAGCGCGCTGATCTTCTATGCACCGGAACGGCTTGCCCACATACTCGGCTCGCTGGTTCAGGCGGGCGCGGCGGACCGTGTTGTCTGGGGAACCGGCGTTCCGGTCATCCATCCCCAGCCGTTCCTCGAGGCGTTCTGGAACTTCCAGATTCCGGTCAGCATGCAGGAAGGCTATGCCTATCCGGCGCTGACACCCGAGATCAAGCGCATGATGCTCGGGGGGACCCAGGCACGCATCCTGAACCTTGACGTGGAAAAGCTGAAGCGGGTTGCCGCCACCGATGAGTTTGCCAATCGCGACCGACTGGCAGAGCCTTGGACAAGCGGCAGGAGGACAGCATGATGGATATGCGCAGCGTGGTGGAAGCCGCACTAGATGAAATCATAGATCCCTGCAGCGCGGGGATCGGCAAGCCTGTCGGACTTGTACGAATGGGGTTGATCAAGGGACTCGACCTCGAGACGGAAGGCGACGCGATCGCCGTGAAACTGCAGCTGCGGGTGACATCGCCCTGCTGCATGATGGGCCCAAGCTTCACGGCGCAAGCCAAGGAAAAGCTGATGAACCTGCAGGGCATTGGTTCGGTCGAGGTGTCCATCTCGCCGGAGATCGACTGGACGCCCGGGCATATGGCCGCGTCCTATCGCGCGACCCTGAGCGGACCGCGGATCGGCTATCCCGAGACATAGGACGCTCTTGCCTGATCGGAACAGCCTAGGGGAGGCTGCATGGCCGAGACGATAAGCGCTGATGGGCCGCGCGCTGCTTCGCTGGCTGACGCGGACGAAGTGTGCAGGCTCGACGCCCGGCAACTGGCCTTAGCCTACGCATCGGGATCGCTTTCGCCTGTCGAAGTGACCCATTCCGTCCTGAAGCGGGCGGAATTGGTACAGGCGCGGTTCAACGCCTTCACCAGACTGGATTCCGAAAGGCGCGCTGGAAGCAGCGCGCCTTTCGGAACAAAGATGGAGAAGAATCGCACCGCTTTCCCCGGCGGACGGCGTGCCGACGACGATCAAGGACATACTCTGGGTCAAAGCTGGCCGGTAAGCTATGGAAGCAATACGGTAGACGATCTGGCATGCGCCACCGACGCGCCGGCAGTCGCGCCGCTGCGCCATAGGCTGTCAGATATCCGCTTTCGGGAAATCTGCGGCGTAGGCGAACGGCCGACTTGAGGACTAAAAGCTGCTGTCGCAGGCTCGAGGGTGTATGACTGCTTTTGGGATTTCGTAGTTCGACCTCTTATGTCTCAATTGAGGTCGCTTGCTGCCAAAGGTCACCAGTCGCCACGCAGCGTCGCATTCTGGCTGGTGGTCTTTGCAACCTAATGCCGGAAAAGCGCCCAAAAACGAAAAACGCCCCGCTGCATCGCAGGCGGGGCGTCGCGTTCACAGGGGCATAAGCCCTCGAATTTACTGCAGCAGCGCCTTGATGATGCCGCTGGCCTTGCCGAAATCCATCTGGCCGGGATAACGCTCCTTGAGCACGGCCATGGCGCGGCCCATGTCGCGCAGCCCCTCCGCGCCAATCTCGGCAATCGCCGCCTTCGCCGCCTCGCGCACCTCGTCCTCGCTCATCTGCTTGGGCAGGAACTCGGAGATGATGGCGCTTTCGTCGCGCTCCTGGGCTGCCAGTTCCAGACGGTTGCCGTCTTCGAAGGCCTTGGCCGATTCCTGCCGCTGCTTGACCATCTTGGTCAGGATCTGGAGGATTTCATCATCCGTCACGGCGTCCTTGCCGGCGCCGCGCTGGGCGATGTCACGGTCCTGGATCGCGGCCTGAATCAGCCTCAATGTCGAGGTGCGGCGCTTGTCGCCGGCCTTCAATGCAGTCTTTAGCGCCTCGGCGAGCGTTGCACGCATGACCATTTCTCCTGAACGTGTCGCAGACAATAGCGCCGATCTGCCACAGCGGCAAACCCGATGACAACGGCCAACTTCCTGATTCTATTCAGAAAAATAATTAGCCACGAATGCCGCCGCAGTCATTGACCGCAATCGGGCCTTCGCTTATTGTCCGCGCCTTGCAAGGACTTTTTTGGTTTGTGCACGGGGCCCGCCTGACGGTGGTCGTCCGTGCTTTTCGCTGCGCGATATGGCCCCTTGCGAGCCATTCTTCAAGTCGCGGCGCCCGTTACGCAGGAGCATCGCCATGGCCTCAGAGACCGCCCCCTGGGCAACCGAAGTGCCGACCGCCGTTCTGGTTCTGGCCGACGGCACGGTCATCACCGGCCGAGGCCTGGGCGCCACCGGCACAGCCGTTGCCGAAGTGTGCTTCAACACCGCACTGACCGGCTACCAGGAAGTCCTCACCGACCCTTCCTATGCCGGCCAGATCGTCACCTTCACCTTCCCGCATATCGGCAACATCGGCACCAATGACGAGGACATCGAGGACCTGAACCCGGCGGCGCGCTCCGGCGCGGTCGGCGCGGTGTTCAAGGCCGATGTCACCAACCCGTCGAGCTATCGCGCCGCCGGTCATCTCGACCAGTGGCTGAAGCGTCGCGGCATCGTCGCCATGTCCGGCGTCGACACCCGCGCGCTGACCGCTCTGATCCGCGAAAAGGGCATGCCCAATGCCGTCATCGCCCATGCGCCCGACGGCAAGTTCGACATCGACAACCTGAAGGCGCAGGCCCGCGCCTGGTCGGGCCTCATCGGCCTTGACCTTGCCAAGGAGGTCACCTCGGGCCAGTCGTCGTCCTGGACCGAGACGCCGTGGGTGTGGAACGAAGGGTATGGCGAGCGCAACGAAGCCACCATGCACGTGGTCGCCGTCGACTTCGGCGTCAAGCGCAACATCCTGCGCCTGCTCGCCGGCCTCGGCGCCAAGGTGACCGTGGTGCCGGCCAAGACCTCTGCCGAAGACATCCTGGCGATGAAGCCCGATGGCATCTTCCTGTCCAACGGCCCCGGCGATCCGGCGGCGACGGGCGAATATGCCGTGCCCGTCATCAAGGACCTGCTCAAGACCGAATTGCCGGTCTTCGGCATCTGCCTCGGCCACCAGATGCTGGCGCTGGCCCTCGGCGGCAAGACGGCCAAGATGCACCAGGGCCACCATGGCGCCAATCACCCGGTCAAGGACCACACCACGGGCAAGGTCGAGATCGTGTCGATGAACCACGGTTTCGCCGTCGATTCCGACTCGCTGCCCGAGGGCGTGGAAGAAACCCACGTCTCGCTGTTCGACGGCTCCAACTGCGGCATCGCGCTGACCGGCCGTCCGGTGTTCTCGGTCCAGCACCACCCCGAGGCCTCGCCCGGCCCGCAGGACTCGCACTACCTCTTCCGCCGCTTCGCCAACCTGATCCGCGAACGCCAGGGCGAATCCGTACTCGCCGAGCGCTGAGACCAGGCAGGCACCGACAAACAGACAAAAGGCCCCGCGATGCGGGGCCTTTTTCTTTTGCGCTGAAGCTGACCGGACGCGCGCCTATTTCGCAGCGGGAGCGCCGAGGAAGACATTGGCCGCCAGCGCCACCTGCTGCGCTTTCGCCGGGTCGGCGAGGATGCCCATGTGAGTGGTGCCCGACAGCACCAGAAGCTGGCTGCGCGACGGGCCGTTGATGTCGCCATTGGCATGACCGCCGAGTGCGGCGTGCATCTGGGCAAGATGGCCGAGCGTGACGACGTCGGCATCGCCCGCAACCAGCAGCACCGGCGCCTTGATCCTGGCGAGGTCGGCGGTCCAGTCGAACGGCGTCAGCTCCAGCTGCTTGACCTTGTCGACCAGGGCTGGAAAGTCCGGCCTGGGCGACAGCTTCTGGTACTCCGCCACCACAGGCGCGCCAGTGAACATGTCGGCGCTCAGATGCTGCACCATCTCCTTGTGCCCCGCAGCCAGCCCCTTGTCGCTGGCAGCCGCCGACACCGCGACGATGCGCTCGACGCGGTCGGGATGGCGCAGCGCCATCTGCAGGGCGACGTTGCCGCCCATCGAATAGCCCATGACCGACGCCTTCTGCACGCCGAGCCTGTCGAGCAGGCCGGCAACGTCGTCGGCCATCGTCTCATAGCTGAGCCCGCTGTCGCGGTCGGCGGTGCGGCCATGGCCCTGCAGCTCGACGGCGATGACCTTGTTCGACCTGGCGAGTTCACCGAGGCTGCTCGACCAGTTGGTCTCGATGGTCATGAAGGCGCCATGGAGCAGCACCAGCGGCGGCCCCTCCCCCTGGATCTGATGATGCAGTTCGAGCGGCGCTGCCTGCTGGGCCGAAAGCGTTGCCGGTGCCATGGTGGAAAAAAGGGCGAGCAGGGCCGCGCCCGCACGTGCCAGCGTTGTGTTCATTGTGGTTCCTGTCCTGGGAATAGTGTCTTGGGGATGAGCGATCCCGTCCGGCCGCCAAACGGCCGGCTGGGTCACGATTGCGATAGGGGAATGCCGGCCGGAGCCGGCGAAGATCAGGCGGAGACGAGCTCGCCGAGCAGCTCTTCGAGCTGGTTCATGCTTTCCTGCGCGCCGGCTTCCATGCCCGAGGCGACCATGCCGTCGCGGTCCTCGATGCTGTCGAAGCGGGTGACGCCGCTGTAGTGGGTCTTGCCGTCCTTCTCCTCGAAACGATGGGTCTCGATGACAGTCTTGTCTTCGAACATACCCTCGAGCGCGAAGGTGTTGACCAGCTTCTCCGGCTCGTCGACCTCGATATATTTGCCGATGAAGGCAAAGACGGTGCCATCTGGCGTGGTCTGCTCGAAGCGCCATTCGCCGCCGGGGCGGACGTCGAGCTTGATCACTCTGGTCGCGCCCATGGCGCGCGAGCCCCACCAGCGCGCCACATGTTCGGGCCGGGTCCAGGCCCGCCACACCAGCGTCCGCGGCGCATCGAAGGTGCGGCTCATGCGGATGGTGGGTTCGCCTTCCGGCGTCTCGACAAGCATCTTGTTCATGTCACTTCCCTTTCGTGTCTCGTGAAATCACTGCTTTTTGGTGTCGTCGCCGCGCTGCATGTCGGCGAGATAGGCATCGAGCTGGTCGAGATTGTCGCGCCACAGCCCGCGATAGGCGCCGACCCAGCCGTCGATGTCCTGAAGCGGGCCGGCCTGAAGCTTGCAGTAGCGGTACTGCGCGTCCTTCTCGCGGGCGATCAGGCCGGCATTCTCCAGCACCTTGATGTGCTTCGACACCGCCGCCAGGCTCATCTGATGCGGCGCGGCGAGCTCGCCGACGCTGGTCTGCCCCTGGGCGAGACGCGCCAGGATGGCGCGCCGCGTCGGATCGGCCAGGGCGGCGAAAGTGAGGGACAGGGCATCCGTTGCCATTCATTCAACTCCTAAGTTATCAACTTATGGGTTGAATACAAAACGTCGAAACGGATGTCAACCAATTGGTTGAATAAAATTCGGGGGTCTAGCCGAATGCGGCTCTGTTGTGCCGGCCCGGCCTCAGCGCCTTCAGTCGTTGCGGGCGAGCGCTCGACCCTGAACACGAACACCGCCAACGCCATGGCGATGAAGATGCCGCCCAGCACATAAGGGGCGGCGGCAAAATGCACCGGGCTGCCGGGTCATTTGGGGCGGTGCCCCGCCCCCAGGCACGGATGCCTGTCAGCCGATCAGCCGCAGCAGATTCAGGCTGCCGATCTGTGCGGCCGCCGCCTGCCCCAACCCGGCGCGCTCGATCGCCGCGGCGAAGATCTGGCGCACCGGTCCCTCGTTGACGATCGGCCAGTCGCTGCCGGCCAGCACGTTGTCGACGCCCAACACGTCGACGGCGGCGCGGATGATGGCAGGGTCGAAGCCCATCGTGTCGACGAAGACGTTGCGGCGCAGCAGCGCGGCAACGTCTTCGTCTTCTTCAGCCCCGAAGCCCGAAAGCAGCAGGATGCCGCCGATGGCCAATGCCGTCACCACCACCTTGAGCCCAGGCAGTTCGCGCAGCACGCCCGAGCGGACCAGCGCGGCAAGTGCTGCCGAGTTGATGGTGCCGCGCGCCAGAAGCGTGCCGGCGCGGCCGAGCGGCGCAAGCTGGCTGGTCAGCGGCTGGGGATTGACCGGATGCAGGAACACCGGCACGCCGAGTTCGGCGGCGGCGGCAAGCGTCGGCCGCGCCTGCGGCGCATCGATCAGCAGGTCGCCCTTGGCGCTTTCGACGAAGACGCCGCGCAGCCCGAGTTGTCTGACGGCGCGGACCAGTTCGACCGCACCGCGCTCACCATCATAAGCGTCGACGCTCGCCAGCCCATGCAGCTTGCCGGGATGGCGCGCGACCAGCGCCGCCAGCTGGTCGTTGATGCGCCTGAAGCTGTCATGGGGCACCGTGCCGTCGGGACCGGCGAGGAAGGTCGCCGGCGTATTGACCACCCTGCCCGCGAGATCGCCGGCCTCGATCTCCTGCAGCAGCGCGCGCTCGTCGACGATCAGGCTGTTGATCCGCTGCCATTGGGCGAGCCTTGGACCGCTCAGCCCGCTGGTGTTGGTGAGCTCCCAGCTTGGGTCGACATAGTGGCTGTGGAAGTCGATGATTTCAGGCGCGGCAAGGGTCATGGTTCAGCTTTCTGGAAAACAGTCATTGTCTGGGCGCCGCCGCCTGGACCTTGCCCTCGGCCTCGGCGATGGCGAATTCCAGCGCCCGGGCTTCGTCGCAGCCGTCGGGGCAGAGATAGGCGAGCTTGTCGAGATTGGCGCGAGCCCGGTCGAGCTTGCCCAGGGCGAGAAACAGCTCGCCCTGATATTCGAGCGCGCCCTTGTGGTCGGGGTCGTAGTACAGCGCCTGGCGGTACCATTTCTCGGCCTCGTCGGTGCGGCCGACATGGCGCAGGCTGAAGGCCAGAAGGTTGTAGAGATCGGCGTGCTGGTGCGTCTCGACCAAGGTCGTCAGCTCCGCGATCGCCGCATCGTAGCGCTCGGTGTAGATCTCGCGGCGGATGGCGGTGAGGTCGGGCAGCTCGCTCGCAGGCGGCGTGTCGGCCGCACCGGCCGGCGACAGGAACACCAGCGCCAGCGCGATTGCAGCCAGAGGAAGTCCCGGCCACGACCCCGTCACGCCGCTTTCTCCATGGCATAGGCGTCCATGTCGAGCAGGATCTGGCGGCGCACGTCGGCGAAGGCGTGGCTGGCACGGTCGCGCGGCCAGGGCAGGTCGACGCGGATGTCGGAGGCGATGCGGCCGGGGCCGGAATGCATGACGATGATGCGGTCGGAGAGATAGATCGCCTCCTCGACGTCGTGCGTCACCAGAAGCATGGTCACCTTCTCGGCCTTCCAGATGCGCAGGAGCTCTTCCTGCAGGCGCAGCCTGGTCAGCGCATCGAGCGCGCCGAGAGGCTCGTCGAGCAGCAGCACCTCGGGCCGGTAGACGAGCCCGCGGGCAATGGCCGCGCGTTGCGACATGCCGCCCGAGAGCTGGTGCGGATAGACCGTCTCGAAGCCCTTCAGCCCGACCAGTTCGATATGCTCGCGCACCGACTGGCGCCGCTGCTCGGCCGGCCAGCCGGAATTCTCCAGCGCCAGGTCGACATTCTGTTCCAGCGTCAGCCACGGCAGCAGGCGGTGGTCCTGGAAGACGATGCCACGCCCCAGGCTGGTGCCGGCGATGCGCTCGCCGTCGAGCAGGATCTGGCCCTGGTAGTCGCCGTCGAGGCCGACGACCAGCCTGAGCAGTGTCGATTTTCCGCAGCCGCTGGGGCCGACGATGCTGATGAACTCGCCCGGCGAGACCTTGAGATTGACGTGGTCGAGAACCTTCAGTTCCTGGTTGTCGACCACGTAGGATTTGGAGACGTCCCTGAGTTCCAGGCTGCCGCGCTCAGTCATGATGAACCTCGATTGCTGTGTCCGATCCGGCCGCCGCAATGGCGACGGCCGGATCGTTGGATGTTGGTCTTGGAAGACGATCAGAACGACCGCAGCGCCTCTTCGAGGTAGCTGTTGTCGGCCCATTTGCGGCTGTCGAAATCCTTCTCGACATAGCCGTGCTCGACCAGGAACTTCTTCTGAATGTCGAGGCCGGCCAGGTTCTGCGGCGACAGCGACAAAAGGAAGTCGGTGCCCGAGATGGCTGCCGCCGTGTCGGCCACCGTCTGGTGGTAGGTCACCCGGTTGAGGATCTCGGCCGCCGCCTCGCGGTTCTGGTTGATCCAGCGCGCCGCGCGGATCGCCGCGCGCAGGAAGGCCACCACGATGTCGCGGTTTTCCCTGGCGAAGTCGGTGTTGACGGTCAGCGCATAGGGGCTGTTGGCAACCTGCAGCGTCCAGTCGGGATAACGCGAGAAGTCCTCGATGGCCTTGAAGGCGCCAGAGCGTTCCAGCGCCTGGCCCCGGCCATGGCTGGTGTAGACCGCATCGACCTTGCCTTCCTTCAGCGCATTGACCTCAGGCGTGTAGAACAGGTCGGTGCGGCGCTGGGCCCACAGCTCCGAAGGCCGGCTGGCGTGGCCGAAGCCCTTGTCCTCATGGGTGACGTCGATCAGCTCGACGTCGGCGCGGCTGAGCCCGGCCAGCCGCAGCGCAACCAGGATGCCGCGCTCGGAGGTGGCGCGCCACCAGTCGACCTTGCCCGTGTTCAGGCTCTTGGAGATGCCGAAGCGACGGCCCTTGAGGTCGGCGACCGACGCGATGTCGGCATCCGCGCGGACCAGGATCTGGCCGCCGTGATGCGAGGCGGTCAGGCCCAGCAGCGTCGTGTCGGTCACATCGGCCTTGGCCCAGATCGACGGAATATTGCCGCCGTCGCGGAAGAGATGATCCAGCTGGTGGCCGAAATGAGGGAGATAGCCCAGCTCCGGCGGCAGGGCGCGGAGGTAGGATAGCTTGGCGCCGACCTTGCGAAACTCTTCCTCGATCCAGCCCAGCTCCTGGGCCACGTTGGAGGCCACGAATGTCGGGCAGATGGTGTAGTAGGCCTCGCGGGCGTCGACCTCGACGCTCTTGGTTGCGGGATTTCGTTCCAGAACTTCGACCATGGTTTGTCCTTTCGCTTGGTTGATGGGGGATCAGAGAGACGCCAGCGCTTCCTCGAGGAAGGATGCATCGGCCCATTCGGCGACATCGAAGTCGTTGCGGATGTAGCCGTGGGCCTTCAGGAAGTTCTTCTCGATGGTGAGGCCGGCGAGGTTCTGCGCCGACAGGTTCGGCACCAGATCGTAGGCGCGCAAGGCACGGGCGATCTCGGAGGCGTCGGGGTAGATCGTGGTGCGCTGGAACACCTCGGCTGCGGCATCCGGATTGGCGTTGATCCAGCGCCCGGCACGGATGGCGGCGCGCAGGAAGGCCACGACGACGTCCCGGTGGGTGTCGGCGAACTCCTTGGAGATGGTGATGGTGCGCGGCGCGTTGGCGATCTTCAGCGTCCAGTCGGGATAAAGGTCGAGATCGTCGATGACCTTGAACCGGCCGCTGGCCTCCAGCCGCTTGGCGTTGCCGACCGAATAGTCGTAGATCGCGTCGATCCGGCCTTCGAGCAGGGCGCGCGCCTCGCGGCTGTGGGTTCCCGAAACCAGCGCGTCGAGATCGGTGTGGCGCTGGGCCCAGATGCCGGCCGGCGTGCGCGCCGGTACCTCCTTGTGGCTGTCGCGGTCCTCGATATCGACCCATTGCACATCGGCGCGGCCAAGGCCGTGCAGCGCCAGCGCCGCCAGGATGCCGTGCTCTGACGTGGCGCGGCGGTGATCGATCTTCTCGGTACGCAGGCTCTTGTAGATGCCGAAGGCGCGGCCCTTGAGATCGGCGACGCGATAGATGTCGGCATCGGCCCTGACGATGATCTTGCCGGCCGGCTGGGCCTGGGTCAGGCCGATCAGCACGGTGGGCCTGAGATCGGCCTGGGCCCACACCGCCGGGCTGTTGCCGCCATCGCGGATCAGCCTGTCGGAGGAATGGTCGTAATGCGGCTTCCAGGCGTCCTCGTCGGCGAGCGACCGGAGATAGGTGGCGGATGCCCCTACCCTTGCCAGCTCGTCGTCGATCCAGCCGAGTTCGAGGGCCACGTTCGACGCCACCAGAACCGGACAGATGGTGTAGAGCAGTTCGCGCGAGGCGGCGTTGGCGACGTCGGTCGCGGACGGCTTGAAGTTGGTTCCCATGTCAGTCTCCTCGATGATTGAGTGGTGTTGGCGCGGCGCTGCTGCCGGTCAGCCGTCGAAGCCCTGCTTCCAGCGCAGGAGGTGGCGTTGCAGAAGCGCCATGGAGCGGTCGATGAAGAAGCCGACGACACCGATCACCACCATGCAGACCAGCAGCTGGTCGGTCATGAGCAGCGACTGGGCGCGGAAGATCAGGTAGCCGACGCCTTCCATGCCGCTCAGGCCCTCGGCCACCACCACCAGCGCCCAGGCAAGGCTGGCGCCGTAGCGCACGCCGACCAGGATGGAGGGCATGGCGCCGGGAATGATGACCTTGCGGATGAGCTGCCAGCGCGTCAGCGTCAGCACGTTGGCGAGTTCGATGTAGTTCTTCTCGACGCCGCGAATGCCCTGCAGCGTGTTGAGGAAGACGGGGAAGAACACCGTCTTGGTGATGACCACGATCTTGGCCGCCGGGCCGATGCCGACCCACAGCACGATCAGCGGCAGCCAGGCGATGCCGGGAATGTGGCGGATGCCGTCGAGCGTCGGCCCGAGCACCTTTTCGACCGTGCGCGACAGGCCGGCGGCAATGCCGAGGCCGATGCCCAGCACCGAGCCATAGACGAAGGCCTGGGTGACGATGTTGATGCTGGCCAGGAAATCGAGGTGGAAGCTCTGCTTGTTCACCATGTCGAAGAACGACAGCAAGGTGGTGGACGGCAGCGGCAGGAAGATCGGCGACACCCATGCGCGCTGCGAGGCCAGTTGCCACAACGCCAGCACCGCAAGGGGAATGATCAGGCCGATGCCGATGTTGCGCAGCCGGTTGGGGGCCGCGCCTGCTTCGAGGCGTTTTTCCGCCGGCCTGGCGCGCGCAGCCTCCGGCCGTGCGTTCACGGTGGTGACGCTCATGGTGGTTCTCCAGTCATTTCAGGAAGGGCGTCGGCCCGCTCGGGGCCGACGAGGCAAGAGGATCAGTTGTAGACGGAGTACTGACCGCCCTTGAAGAAACGCGCGTCGACGAACTGGTTGATCGTCTCGTCGGAGAGGTGGCGCTCGGCGAGGATTTCGTCGCCCGCATCGATGTAGAACTTCTGGAACTTGCGGATCGCCTCGCGGGCGTTGTCGGCCGATTCCTCGCCGTGCATGAATTCGAAGGACGACGGATCGGTGATCTGGAACTTGGCGATGTTGACCGGCACGCGCAGTTCCTCGGCGATGATGTCGGCCGACTCGTCGACATGCTCCTGGATCCAGGCCTTGGTGCGCTCATGGGCAACGAGGAATGCCTGGATGGCCTCCGGATAGGCCTCGACGAAAGGCTTCATGGCGAAATAGGACACCCGGCCGGCGGAATTGACATAGACGCCGTCGTCGGGGCTGCGGCCGATCACCTTGACCTCGCCCGACAGCCACAATGCCGCCGAGGCCGGCAGGGCGATGTGGGTGGCGGTGGCGTCGATCGCCCCGCTCAGCAGGGCGGCCGAGGTGGCGGCGCTGTTGGTGATGGTCTCGTAGCGCACCGCGCCCTTGCGGATGCGGGTGTCGAGCGGCACGCCGGCCTTTTGCAGGATCTCGGTCGGCGAGGTCCAGCCGCAGCCGACGCGGCTGCCGCCAAACTTCTTGTCCTTGAGGTCGGCGACCGTATTGATCGCCGCGTCCGCCTTGGCCAGGACCGGGGTGCGGAACTTGTCGGAAGCCGTCGACTGCCAGACGATGACGGCATCGATGCCGTTGGCCTTGTGCACGGTCGCCGGGTACATCATGCGCTGGGCGATGGCGAGGCCGCCGCGGTCGAGCAACGCCGCCTCCGCGCCCGACAGTTCAGCCGTGCCCGGATTGATCAGGTTGATGTCCTTGATGCCGATCTTGGCGAACTCTTCCTGGATGAAGCCCTTCTTCAGGCCGACCACCGTCCACGCCGCCTTGGGCAGGTTGATGAAGTCGAGCGTCTCCTTGGCCTGCGCCGGCTGCGTGCCGGCCTGGAAGGTCAGGGCGCCTGCCACGGTAAAGGCAAGCGCGCCCGCCAGCCCCAACAGTTTCGATCGAATACGCATTGTCGTCTCCATTTTTCACCAGCCGGCGAACCCGGATGGGGCCGCCCGAAATCTGTGATTGCGAGACTATTTTGCTGTCGATTTCAGTCAATCTGACCACAGGGAGGCGACAGGATAAGCAAAATCATTTCAAATATCCGGAGAATTTTGAAAACTCAGCGCATTATCACGGCATCAACACGTTGAAGAATTCTAGATGCGATACGTTTTGCGTATTAGATCGCGGAATTTACATAACCATTAAAGAATTTATTGCAGCCGGAGAAGCTATTGTTTCCAAAAGCAGGAAAGAGCCTGGGCTAGAACAGCATCGAAGATCATCAACCGCTGCATGAAGGTGGCGACCATGCCTCACCCTGCCGGCATCTCCGACGCGCCCGCCGACCGGCGGAAGATCCGCATTTCGCCCACAGGCAAGGCAGGTGCCCGCACAGCACTTGTCCGCACCGCCCTGGGCTGCGTCATGGCGCTTGCCGCGATGGCGACGGTGCCGCAGACGGTGGCGAGCGCCGGCGACGGCGCTTTGCGCATCGGTGTCACCCATATCCCGCCGCCGCCCGGACCGAGCGACATCAGGCTCTATACGCCCGAGGGTTTCGACGTGCTTCTGGCCCGCAAGATCGCCGCGGCTCTGGATCGGCCGCTGGAGCTCGTCGAAGTCGATGCCAACGAGGACGACGCGCTGGCCGCAGGTGCGGTCGATGTCGTGCTGGCCCGCCGCGGCGACAACGACGCACAGCCCGAGAAAACCCGCATCATCAGGAGCGGCTTCCGCTCGGCTGCGACGGTGGCAATGCGCACCGACACCACCATCCACGGCTGGGACGACCTTGCCGGCCGCACCGTGTGCATCTCGCGCGGCAATGCGGAAGGCGTGCGGCTGGCCGAAGCCTACCACGCCAACATCCGCCTCACCGAAGCGCCCGCGCGCGGCCTCGTGCAGGTCAGGACCGGCGGCTGCGACGCCGCCATCCACGACGAGGTGCTGCTCCGGTCGCTGTTCGGTGAGACCGGCTGGCAGAAGTTCTCTGCCACGCTTCCCCCGCTCGAGGAGACGGAACTGGTGGCCCTGCTTGCCACCGACCAGCCCCGCCTGAGCGACGAGGCGGTGTCGACCCTTGCCCGAACGGTTACATCCCCCAACTGGCCCGGCCTCGGCCGCAAATGGGCCGAGAACGTCGCCTTCGAGGTCTATCTCGACCAGGACGCCCCCGACTGCCATTGAAAGCCCGGACACCCATGCTGAAATCCCTCTACCTCACCCTTGGCCTGCTCACAGCCGTGGCGCAGGCGACATGGCCGCATGCCGTAAGTGCGGCGCAGGCGTCGACCGATCTCGCCCTTGGAGGCCCGTTCGCGCTGACCACCCAGAAAGGGACGCGCCTGTCGGACGCCGATCTTCGCGGCAAGCCTTACGCGCTGTTCTTCGGCTTCACCCATTGCCCGGAAGTCTGTCCGACGACGCTGTTCGAGTTGGCCGGCGCGGTCGCCGAAATCGGCCCCGCCGCCGACGGCCTCAACGTCGTGTTCGTCACCGTCGATCCCGAACGCGACACGGCGGAATATCTGGCCTCCTATCTCGGCACCTTCGACCAGCGCTTCATCGGCCTGCGCGGTACGCCCGACGAGATTGCGACGGTGGCGCGGGCCTTCAAAGCCACCTATCGCAAGGTGCCGCTGGAAGGCGACGACTACACCATGGACCACACGGCGATCGTCTATCTGATGGACGCCGAGGGCCGTTACGTCGACAGGATCGAATATCTCGCCCCCCACGAGGTGCAGGTCGAAAAGCTCAAGCGCCTGCTCGGCGCCGGCAAGTAAGATTGCGGGCCTGCCCGCCCATCAGGAGAACCACCCATGCCCTTCCCCCTGTCCATCGCCGCGAACGACCAGACCGCCAACCAGGCGGCGAGGCTGGCCGAGGCGCGCTACCGCCAGGACCAGGACCTGGGTACGGCGCACTGGAACGAGACCGTCGAGACGCTGCTGTCGCACCGGAGCGTGCGGTCCTATCTGCCGACCGCCGTGCCCGCGTCGGTGGTCGACCTCGCCGTCACCGCGGCGCAGTCGGCGCCGACCTCGTCGAACCTGCAGGCCTGGAGCGTGATCGCCGTCGAGGATCCCGGGCTCAAGTCCCGGCTCAACGCGATTTCCGGCGACCAGCGGCATGTCGAGGCGGCCCCCCTGCTGCTCGTCTGGCTGGCTGATCTCGCCCGCATCCGCAGCCTGACCACCGAACGCAGCCGCCCCTCCGAAGGGCTCGACTATACCGAAAGCCTGCTGCTGGGCGTGATCGACACCGCCCTTGCCGCCCAGAACGCGCTGACGGCATTCGAATCGCTCGGCTTCGGCACCTGCTACATCGGCGCCATCCGCAACCACCCCGAACAGGTCGCTGAACTGCTCGGCCTGCCGCCAGAGGTGCTGCCGGTGTTCGGCATGACAGTCGGCTATCCCGATCCGAAGGTCGCCACCGACATCAAGCCGCGCCTGCCACGCCGCACCGTGCTGCATCGTGGACGCTACAATGCCGCCAATGCCGGCGACCTCGCCGCCTATGACGCGACGATGCGCGGCTTCCAGCAGGAGCAGTCGCTGCCGCTGATCGACTGGACCGAACTGGTCAGCCGGCGCATCGGCACGGCAAAGGCGTTGAAGAACCGCGAGAACATCCGCGCCGCGCTGCTGCAGCTCGGCTTCAAGCTGAAATAGGCGCTCCAGCGCCCTCATAGCCCCGGGTCGGACGAAAGGCAGCAGGCGAAAACTGGCGTTCGCCGCGGGCTTTGCCCTGTTCGACGCGGGGCTGACACTTACGCAGATCACGGACCTGACGGTCGGCCCGTCGCTGGATCGATCGGCGAACTGGACGCCCGGCTGTGGCGGCCCCGCTTCAGGCACGCGGTCAGCACCCGCGAGCTCTAGCCTGAAAACTCGGGAAATTCGCCTGCCACGCCGGGAATGGCGCTGGCGGCGAGGCCGCCGCGCAGTTCCGCACTTTCCCGACGCAGCCAGTCGAGCAGCAGTTCGATCCTGGGCTGGCGCGCCTTATGGGCGGCGGCGACGAAATGATAGGCGAGCTCCAATTGCTGTGGCTTGCCCAGCGGCGCCACCAGCCGCCCGGCACGCAGGTCGGCCTCGGCCAGGCGCAGTTTCGCCAGCGCCAGCCCCTGCCCGGCGACAGCGGCATCGAGCACCATCGACGACAGGTTGAGTTTCAGCCCGCGCTCGGAATAGCGCACGGGAATGCCCTGCGAACGCAGCCAGCTGCTCCAGCCCGAATGATCAGGGTCGTACTCGGCCCCCTCCTCGTGCAGCAGCGGCAGCCCCTGCAGCGAACGCGTGCGCGGCCCGAGATCGTAGTCGTCGGCGAAATCCGGACTGCACACCGGCACCACCGCCTCGGGAAACAGCGTCACCACGAACAGGCCGGGATAGGCGCCCCGACCGAAGCGGATGGCGCAGTCGGTCTCGTCGCGTTCGACATCGGCGATCTCGCTGGTCGCCTTGACCTCGATCTCGACGCCCGGAACCGCCTGTCGGAAACCCTCCAGCCTGGGGATCAGCCACTTGGTGGCGAAGGACGGCGGCACCGATATGCGGATCGTCGCCTTCTCGTCGCCGCCGGAAAGACGCGCGATCGATTCCAGCATCGCCTCGAAGGCGTCGGTCAGCCCCGGTTCCAACGCCTTGCCCGCCGTCGTCAGGGTCATCTGGCGGTTGCTGCGTACGAACAGCTGCTGGCCGAGATGCTCCTCGAGCAGGCGAACCTGCTGGCCGATGGCGGCGGAGCTGACATGCAGCTCCTCCGCCGCCCGGGTAAAGCTGAGATAGCGCGCCGCCACCACGAAGGCGCGCAGCGACGTCAGCGGCGGCATCCGCGCCAGCGTCGGCAGCTTCGACGAACGCCGCAAATTCCCGCTCAATAACCCGCCTTCCGCTGCTGTCCCGCTTGCCGCCCCTGGCTGCACTCTAATGTCTACTAATTTTGTATATTAAAGCAGAGCGGCCGGCCGCACCGAAGCAACGTCATCCTCCGTGCACCGGCCGAGGTGGAATGTTTTGCCGAAAACCGGTGCCTGTGGCGGCGGGCGGGTCATCGTCCGGCCTTGTAGAGCGCGGCTGGCGCCTCCTTCAGGGCGACGCGCTGATCGAAGCGGAAATACATCATGTGTCGCCATCGAGCACGTCGAGGCGAACGAGCCTGGCCCCGGCGAGCGTGGGCACCTGGCCGACGAGATAGCTCGGGATCATGTAAGGGAGGCCGGTCCAACCGCCGAGATCAGCACCTCCATAGCCGGTTCAGGGTGCGGGCGTGCTGCAGGTCGCCCATCACCCTGATATCACCCTGCCGCGTCGGGCCCGTGCCGAAATCCCAACTGCCGGCGATCTCGCGAAGGCGGTGCGTTACGGCACCGCCCTGCCCTCGCTGGCCTCGAGGATCGCAAACCATTGCTGGCGGTCGAGCGTCACGTCGAGGGCGCGGGTGAGCGCCGCCAGCCGGGCAGGCTTCATCGTGCCGAGCACCGGCACCAGCCGCGCCGGATGGCGCAGCAGCCAGGCGATGGCGACAGCCCCGATGTCGTTGGCGCCGGTCTCGGCGGCAACCTGGGTCAGCGCCGCCCGCACCTTGTGCTCGCGCGCGCCGTCGCCTGAAAACAGCGAGCCGCCTCCCAGCGGCGACCAGATCATTGGCTGATAACGCAGCCTTTGCGCATGGTCGAGGCGGCCGTCGGTCAACGCTGAGGTCTCCAGCACCGAATGCTCGATCTGGTTGGTGACAAGAGGAATGGACAGGCGCGAGGCCAGGAGGTCGAACTGCGAGGGCGAAAAATTGGAAACGCCGACGGCGCGCACCTTGCCCACCGCCACCAGCTTCTCAAGGGCTGCCGCCGTCTCGTCCGCATCCATCAGCGGATCCGGCCTGTGGATCAAAAGAAGGTCGAGATAGTCGGTGCCGAGGTTCTTCAGCGAGCGTTCGGCGGAAGCGACGATGTGAGCAGCGCTTGTGTCGTAGAATTTCAGCCGGTTGTCCGGCCGGTTGGCCGATTTCAGCATGATGTCGCATTTGCTGATCAGCTGGATGTCGTCGCGGCGACCGCTCCAGCGCGCCAGGCCGGCACCGAAGGCGGCCTCCACCTCGTAATTGCCGTAGATATCGGCATGGTCGAAGCTGGTGAGGCCGAGGTCGGCTGCCGTGCCGATCAGCCGGGCCACGTCCTCGGCCGACGGCTTGCCCTCGTCGAGCAGCCGCCACGCGCCAAAGACCAGCCGCGACAGCACGGGTCCGCCGGCCGCGAGTTCGATCTGTCGTGCAATAGCCATCCGTCCCCTCCTCCAATGGCCGTCCCCTTTTCCAAGGGCCGTCCCCTCTTCCAAGAAAATGACGCCCCGGTTGGCCGGGGCGTCGCAACGTCGTCGCAATCAGGGCCTTTGGGCCTCAGATCGGCCTCAGATCGGATTGTTGAACGTGTCGCAGTCCGACAGCTTGCCGCTCTGGAAACCGCGGGCGAACCAGCGCTGGCGCTGGGCCGAGGTGCCGTGGTTGAAGCTCTCGGGCACGACATAGCCCTGCATGCGCTTCTGCAGCGTGTCGTCGCCGATCTGCTGGGCGGCGTTCAGAGCCTCTTCGACGTCGCCCTGTTCGAGCAGGCCCTTCTGGTCGGTGAAATGGCCCCAGACGCCGGCGAAGCAGTCCGCCTGCAGCTCGACGCGCACCGACATGGCGTTGGCGTCGGCCTCGCTCATGCGCTGCCGCATCTGGTTGAACTTGGGCAGGATGCCGGTGAGGTTCTGGACGTGGTGGCCAACCTCGTGGGCAATCACATAGGCCTGGGCGAAATCGCCGGCGGCGCCGAACTGCTTGGCCAGCTGGTTGAAGAAGGAGGTGTCGAGATAGACCTTCTGGTCGCCGGGGCAATAGAACGGGCCCGACGCCGCCGAGGCGAAGCCGCAGGCCGACCGCACCTGGCCGGAGAACAGCACCAGCCTGGGCTCCTGGTATTTCAGGCCCTCGGCCTGGAAGATGCCGTTCCAGGTGTCTTCGGTCTCGGCCAGCACGGTGCGCACGAACTGGGTCATCTCGTCATTGGCAGGCGCGCCGCCCTGGCTGACCTGGCCGCCGCCGCCCGACATCGAGCCGTCGCCGCCGTCAAGCACCTGCATCGGATCGATGCCGCAGGCGCGCAGCGCAAAGAACAGGATCACCAGGATGATGATGCCCGACAGTCCGCCGCCGCCGACGCGCGGGCCGATCGGCAGGCGTCCGCCGCCCCCGCCGAACCCGCCGCCCATGCCGCCGCCGCCATCCTGGCCGCGCACGTCTTCGATGTTGTCGCTCTGGCGGCGGCCTCTCCAGCGCATAGGCAATCCCTCGATGCTTCGTTGCGGCGGAAACGACGGCAATGTGCTTCCGGTTCCCAAGGATTATCGCAACGGTTGCAGCAAGTCACAGGATTTCTGACCCAGGCCGACAGCCGTCACGAAGCCATCGCCGGCTTGCGCCATCTGGGCCATGCGGCGATGGTGATGGCCCTCAAAAGCCATTCCAGCGGCCCATAGGCGAAGCGCCCCATCCACCAGCGGCTCAGCACCAGCTGGCAACCGAACAGCGCAACCGCAACCGCCGCGCCGCCCAGCGGCGACACCTCGCCCATCAGCCTGAAGCCATAGGCGTAAAACAGCACCGAACAGACCAGCGACTGCAGCAGATAGTTGGACAGCGCCATGCGCCCGGCCGGCGCCAGGAGCCGCGGCACGCCCTTGCAGCGCTCGAACACAAGCATCGCCAGCGCCACATAGGCGCCGGTCAGCAGCGGCGCGGTGGCAAGCCCGATCGCCAGCCCCGGCAGCTCCCAGAAGGTGCCGACCCTATAGATCGAGCAGAAGGCATAGGCGGCGGCACCTGGCAGGCCGACGAGCAGCCCGGCAACCATAAGCCGCCGCATCAACGGCCTGTAGTCGTCGAGCCTGACGAACAGCTCGCGCTTGCCGGCCACCAGCCCAACCAAAAACATCGCCAGCGCGCATGGTCCCTGCATCAGCCCGATCACCACCCAGACGGTGCCGAGCTCCTGGAGATGCTGGCCGACGACTGTCGACGGCGAGCCGAGATAGGCAGCCATTGCCGCTTCGCCTTCTGCCCGCGCGGACGCCAGATCGATCGCCACCGGATCGAGCGCTGCCAGCGTGCTCAGCGCCGCCCAGGCCAGCGCCGTCACCGCGACCAGCCAGAAGGCGAGCCTGAGCGCCGTCCGCTCCTCGATATCGCGCAGCACCAGCAGCACCATGCCGAGCACGGCATAGGTGGTCAGGATGTCGCCGTGGAACAGCAGGATGGCATGCAAAAGCCCGATGGCCCACAGTCCGGCCTGCCGCCGCAGCAGCCTCGGCACGAAGGCCTCGCCGGCGCGCTCGGCCGACTGCATCTGCAAGGTAAAGCTGTAGCCGAACAGGAACGAGAACAGCAGGTAGAACTTGGTCTCGAACAGCAAGGCGATCACGAACTGCACCATTTTGTCGAGCGGTGCGGAAAAGGCGGGATCGGCCACGCCCAGCCCGTAGAAGGGCGAGGAGAATGCGGTGATGTTGACGACGAGAATGCCGAACAAGGCGAAGCCGCGCAGCGCATCGACATTGACGATGCGCTCCTGCCTGGTCGGCTTCAGGGCAAGCGTACTCATGATTTGGTGCTCTCCGTCTCGGCCTGCGGCCGCATGTTCTCGGTCTCGGCCTGCGGCCTCGGGCTCTTGGTCTAGGCCTGTGGCCTCAGGTAGCGGCCAAGCAAGGTCCGCATGGTCTTGTGGTGGTTCTCAGGCTTGAAGTCGGGATCGACGGCGACGCGGTTGAACACGCCGTCGACAAGGGCCGCGATCCAGGTCGCGGTGTCGGCCATGTCGAGCGTCGGATCGACCTGGCCGCGCGCAGCAGCGTCGGTCAAAAGCTGTTCCAGTGCCGCCCTCAGCTCGCGGTCGTTGCGTCCGACCCGGGCGGCGATCGCCGGCTCGCGGCCGGCCTCGGCCGAGATCTCCAGCGCCAGTGACGCGAAATCGACGTCGCCAGCCAGTTCCAGCACCACATCCATGAACTCGACCAGCGCACCATAAAGATCGTCGCGCGCGCCGAGATCGCGGAAGAAGGCCGCCGTCTCCTCCCCTTCCTGGTCGACGATGGCGCCGATGATCGCCTGCTTGTTGGGAAAATAGTGGAACAGGTTGCCCGGGCTCATGCCGACGGCGGCGCAGATCTCGGCCGTGCTCGTCTGGTGAAAGCCCTTCTTGGCAAAACACGCCTTGGCCGCGCCGAGGATAGCTTGCCGCCTCGCCGCGTGCTTTTCGGGATCGACCTTCCGCATCTTTTTTCCATCATCAATTAATAGACTAGTCGATCTATTAATTGGCACGACGAACGGAGTCAACGGCGCGGCCGCGCCGGAGACCGGCCCGTTCGAATCCCCGCGGCCGGGGGCTTGCCAAAACGCGGCCTTCCGGTATTCTTGCAAATGAATTGCAACTGCGACTAGGAAACTCAGGTGGACTCCTACACCCGGCCGGCCGAAGACACTGAAGGTTGGCGGACGGCGCGAGGCGAAGGGTCGCTCTCCGATGTCCACCGTTCGGTCGCCGTCCGCAGCGACGGCCCGACCTGGCGCAAGGCCGCCGCCTTCATCGGCCCCGGCTATCTCGTCGCCGTCGGCTACATGGACCCGGGCAACTGGGCGACGTCGATCGCCGGCGGTTCGAAATTCGGCTACACGCTCTTGTTCGTGGCGCTCGTCTCCAACGTCATGGCGATCGTCCTGCAGGCGCTCTGCGCCCGCCTCGCCATCGGCTCCGGCCGCGACCTCGCCCAGGCCTGCCGCGATGCCTTCCCGCGCCCGGTCGCCTTCGTGCTGTGGTTCATGGCCGAAGTCGCCATCATCGCCACCGACATCGCCGAGGTCATCGGCACGGCCATCGGCCTCAACCTCATCTTCGGCATTCCGCTCGAACTCGGCGTGATCATCACCGCCCTCGACGTGTTCCTGATCCTCTATCTGCAGAAGCTCGGCTTCCGCTGGGTCGAGGCGCTGATCATCACGCTGTTGGGCGTCATCGCCGTCTGCTTCGCCATCCAGGTGGCGCTTGCCGACCCGAACTGGGGCGCCGTCGTCACCGGCTTTGCGCCGACGACCGAGATCGTCACCAATCCCGAGATGCTCTATCTCGCGCTCGGCATTCTCGGCGCCACCGTCATGCCGCACAATCTCTATTTGCATTCCGGCATCGTGCAGACGCGCGCCTATGGCGAAACGCTGGTCGAAAAGCGCCAGGCGCTGCGCTACGCGACGTGGGATTCGACCATCGCGCTGATGTTCGCCCTGCTCATCAACGCCTCGATCCTGATCCTGGCCGCGGCCACCTTCTACGCCCAGGGACGCACCGACGTGATCGAGATCGGCGAAGCCCACGCGCTGCTCGCGCCGCTGCTCGGCATCGCCATCGCGCCGACGCTGTTCGGCATCGCCCTGCTCTGCTGCGGCATCAATTCGACCGTCACCGCCACCCTTGCCGGGCAGATCGTGATGGAGGGTTTTCTCCGCATCAAGCTGCCGCCATGGCTGCGCCGCCTCGTCACCCGCGCCATCGCCATCGTGCCGGCCGCAGCCGTCACGCTGTGGTTCGGCGAAGTCGGCACGGCCAAGCTCCTGATCCTCACCCAGGTGGTGCTCAGCCTGCAGCTGTCCTTCGCCGTCTTCCCGCTGGTGCTGTTCACCGCCAACAGGAAGAAGATGGGCGACCTCGTCGCCCCGCGCTGGCTGGTATCCATCGCCATGCTGATCGCGGTCGTGATCGCCGCCCTCAACGTCAAGCTGCTGCTCGATTTCGTCCTGGTTTGACGCCGGTCCTCAGGCGAGGATCCGCGCCTTCAGCCACAGGAACAGCGGGATGCGCGACCACTGACGCAGCTGGTCCGTGTCGGCAGTGTCGGGAATGGGTTCGCGCAGGCCCGTGATCGCCAGCCCCGCCGCCTCGAACGCCGCCATATAGTCCTCGAGCGGCTGCGACCAGCCGGCGAAGTGCATCGTCAGCCCGTCCCGGGCCTCCTCGCCCTCGAAATAGTCGCGGCCATAATAGCTGCCGTCGATCACGAACGGCGCATCGGGTGCGCGCCCGGCAAAGCGGCCGCGGTCGCGGAACGGGTGGACCAGCGAGACGAACAGCGTGCCTTCAGGCTTCAGGACGCGGCGGATCTCGTGCGCAGCACTTGGCACGTCCTCGACATCCATCAGCACGTTGTAGGCCATGACCAGGTCGAACGAGGCATCGTCGAAAGGCAGGTCACTGAGGCCGGCGACATGATAGTCGTCGGCCGAGCTGGCTTCACGCGCCGCCTCGACCATGGCCGCCACGGCGTCTGTCGCCGTCACATGGTAGCCGAGCGCCTTGAGTTCGCGGGACACGCGGCCCTCGCCGCAGCCGACCTCCAGCGCCCGGCCGGATCCCTCGCCGATAAAATCGACGAGCCCCTTGCGATAGGCCCAGAAGGCGTCATGTCCCGGCGCACGCGCCCAGGCGATCCATTGCGCGGCGACGTCGCTCCAGTGTTTCTCGTCCTGCTGCATGGCCGCCTCGCGCATTTCCAAAGCGAGGCTTATGCCATCGAGGTCCGATCTCCCCCACGGCCACGGCAACGGAAATCAGCGTGCCACCGCAACGCGCGCCGACCGGCGCGACAGTGCCAGCACCGCCAGCGCCACCAGCGGGAACGCCGCCGCCACAAGGCCGAGATCGGACGGCCGGGCGAATTCCAGCACGCGCCCGCCGATGACCGTGCCGAAGGCGATGCCGAAATAGAGTGCCGAGGCGTTCAGCGACAGGGTCAGATGTGCAAGCTCGGGCGCGAAACCGACGATGCGGCTCGCCTGCGCCGGCGGGAAGGCCCAGCCGATGATGCCCCACGGCACCATCAGGCCGATCAGCACCGGCCCGGCCAGATGATGCGGCAGAAGCTTCAGCGTCAGCGCAATGGCGATGCAGAAGCCCGACGACATCAGAAGCGAGATCACCACCATGCGCGTCGCCCCGATCCGGTCGGCGAGATAGCCGCTCGACAGGTTGCCGATGACCGCCCCTGCGCCAAAGGCAAGCAGCATGCCCGGCAGGGCGATGACGGGCAGGCCCGCCCCTTCCAGCGCCAGCGGCGCGATGTAGGAAATGACGGTGAAGCCGCCGGCGAGATAGAGCAGCGTCACCAGAAGCGACGGCAGGATGCCCGGCCGGGCAACGGCGGTGAAGCGCTCACCGAGCGTCAGCTTGATGCCGCGCGATCCCCGGGGCAGCCGCACCCACAGGATGGCGGCGCAGACCAGCGCCAGGAAGGCGATGGCGACGAATGTGCCGCGCCAGCCCCACATGGTGGCGATCAGCGAACCGACCGGCGCGCCCAGCGCCACGGCGAATGTCGTGCCGCCGACGACAACGGCAATGGCGCGCGCCCGATGCTCGGGCCCGGCCAGCGACACCGCCGTCGCCTGGGCGGTGGCGGCGTAGAGGCCGGCCGACATGCCCATCATGATCTGTGCCAGCAGCAGCCCTGAAAACGACGAGCTCGACGCCGCCACCAGGTTGCCGGCGACGAAAACCAGCATGGTGGCGGCCAGGATGCGCCGGCGGTCGATCTCGCCGGCCAGCGCCGACAGCACCGGCGCGCCGATGGCATAGGCGAGCGAGAACGCCATGATCAGGTAACCCGCAAAGGGTATGGAGACATGCGCGTCGCCGGCAATCGCCGGAAGCAGGCTCGAAAACACGAAGCCGACGGTGCTCATGGCGAATGAGCCGACCGCCAGCCAGATAAGGCGCTTGTCCATGACGCTGTCCTTAGTTCAAAATTCGTTGAACTATTGAACTTAACCCGACGACATGTCAATGTGGCTTTCGTCGGCTCCTGCCAGCCTCATGTCAGCACGGGCCGCTTGAAGCCCGTCCTTGCCACGTCTACCTTCGGATCATGTCACTGCCGCACCCCAACCCCGACCAGATCAGCCTCGCCAACGTGCTCTCGGTGCTCGGCGACCAGACGCGCCTTGCCATCGTCGGCTATCTGGCACGCAACGAAGGCGTGGCGATGAGCTGCGGCCAGTTCCTCGAATTCGGCTCCAAGACCAATCTCAGCTACCATCTGGCCAAGCTGCGCGAGGCCGGCATCACCAGCACGGAAGTCTCCGGCACCAGCCGGCTGATCACGCTGCGGCGCGGCGAGCTCGACGGCCGTTTTCCCGGCCTGCTCGATTCGATCATCACCGCCGCCCAGGAGCTTCCGCAGCTCGAACGCCTCAAGGACGAAGGCTAGAGCAATTCCGCAGCCATAGCGGAGAGCCGGGCGGCGCGACCTTTCCTTCTCCCCTTGTGGGAGAAGGTGCCCCGAAGGGGCGGATGAGGGGTGTTGGACGGAACGCGGCGCTTCAGGAGGGCACCAGCCTCTGCCCGGTCGCACTTCGTCCAACACCCCTCATCCGTCTCGGCGCAACGCGCCGATCCACCTTCTCCCACAAGGGGAGAAGGAAAGTTTGCGCCCGCGTTTCGAAGAAAAGCGGAAACGCTCCAGCCTCGCCGTTCAGTCCTTCCTGCCATAGGCGGCGAGAAACACGCGCACGCCTTCTCTCGCATGGCGCCGCATGTCGTCCGGGCCGGGGATGGCGCTGTCGCCCAAGAGCATCGCCTGGTTGAGCGGCGCCGACATCACCAGCCAGTTGAAATGGGTTGCCGCCGTCTCGGGGTCGTCGACGTCGAGCACACCCTTTTCGTCCAGCTGCCTGAAGATGCCGGCGAGCATGCCGAGCGCGCGTGCCGGTCCGCGTTCGTAGAGCACCCGCGCCAGGTCGGGGAATCGCGAGACCTCGCCGATGACCAGCCGCCTCAGCTGCATGATGCGCGGCGTCACCACCACGGTCAGCTGGCGCAGGGCGTAGTCGAAGAGATAGGCCTCGACCTCGCCGCGTTCCGGCAGTCGCGGCGCTTCGTCATGCACCATGTCGCCGGCGCGGTTGGTCATGCTCATCACGATCTCGATGAACAGCGCCTCCTTGCTGGAAAAGTGCTTGTAGACGGTCTGCTTCGACACCTCCGACAGGGCTGCGATCTCGTCCATATTGGTGCCGAGATAGCCGCTGCGCAGGAACACTTCGGTCGCGGCCGCCAGAATGGCGCGGCGCTTGCGCGCCGAACGGCCGTCTTGTTTCACACCGGTGCCCTGACCCGACGTGCCCTGCCCCGATGAAGTCATCTTCGCCATCCGGCCCTGTCCCGCAAGCCACCTGATCGTACAATACGTACTGGTCGGTCCAGTTCCCTACAAGCACGATCGCGCCGCACCGGCTGTTTGCCGGCGCCGACTTGGCCTAATCTCGCTTTCTGGCCCCAGCCTGGGAGCCAACAGAGCTGATGGGGGACAGCTGATGTCGCGCATCGATCGCTGCCGCAATGTCGAGGACTTCCGCGCCCTCGCCAAAAGCCACCTGCCCTCGCCTGTGTTCCACTACATCGACGGCGCGGCCGAGGACGAAACCAGCTACCGCCGCAACACCGAGGCCTTCCAGTCCTGCGACCTCGTGCCCAACGTGCTCGCCGGCGTCAAGGACGTCGACATGTCGGTCACCGTGATGGGTCAGAAGCTGGCGATGCCCCTGTTTTGCGCGCCCGCCGCCCTGCAGCGGCTGTTTCACCATGACGGCGAGCGTGCGGTCGGCCGGGCAGCACAGAAATTCGGCACCATGTTCGCCGTCTCGGCACTCGGCACAGTCGGCATCGAGGAGATCGGCCGCACCATTTCGGCGCCCAAGATGTTCCAGCTCTATTTCCACAAGGACCAGGGCCTGAACTGGAGCATGGTCGAACGCTGCCGCGAGGCGAAGTTCGAGGTGCTCACCCTGACGGTCGATTCCATCACCGGCGGAAACCGCGAACGCGACCTGCGCACCGGCTTCACCTCCCCGCCGCAGCTGACGCTGGCCAGTCTCGCCAGCTTCGCCCTGCACCCGTCATGGACCTTGAACTATCTGCTGCGCGAAAAATTCAGCCTGCCGCAGCTCGAAGGCCATGTCAGCGAAGGCACCGACATCGCCATTTCCATCGGCGACTATTTCACCAGGATGCTCGACCAGTCGATGGACTGGAGCGACGCCGAGGAGGTGCGCAAGCGCTGGGGCGGCCCGTTCTGCCTCAAGGGCATCATGAGCGTCGCCGACGCCAGGCGCGCCGTCGACATCGGCGCCGGCGCCATCATGGTCTCCAACCATGCCGGCCGCCAGCTCGACGGCTCGCGCGCGCCCTTCGACCAGATCTCCGAGATAGCGGACGCCGTCGGCGGCCGCATCGACATCATCTGCGATGGCGGCATCCGCCGTGGCAGCCATGTCCTGAAAGCCATTTCCGCCGGCGCCACCGCCTGCTCCGGCGGCCATTTCTATCTCTATGCGCTGGCCGCCGGCGGCCAGACGGGCGTCGAAAAGGCGCTCGGCAATCTGCGCGGCGAGATCGAGCGCGACATGAAGCTGATGGGCGTCAGCCGCCTCGACCAGCTGTCGCGCGACAATCTCCGCTACCGCTGACGGCGACGGCCGTCAGCGCTTGAAGCGCTCCAGCGTCGCGGTGAACAGCTCGGCCAGGCCGGCAACCGCATCGTCATATGAAATACGGCCCGCCGCCGCATCCCGCGACACGGCCTCCGCCGCCCCGAGGAGCCCCGACAGCACAGTCTCGCCAATATCGGCGGGCAGATCGACGAAGCGCGAAACAGCGTCCCGATACTCGGCGAGATAGCCGTCGCGCAGCGTCTGGCGAAACTCGTCCATCTCCTCCGTGCCCGAAAGCGCTGAAAACACCGCGCCGGCTTCGGGCCCGGTCCGGCTGGCGCAGAGCACATGGGCTTCGCCCAGGATGCCGGCGACATCGCGCAGCGTCTTGCCGCAACTGGCAAGCGCCTCGCGCCGCGTCTTGAACTGCATGTCATTGTAGGACGAGAACAGCGCCATCAGCAGCCCCGCCCTGGTGCCGAAATGCTCGTAGGCGATCGGCTTGCTCACCCCCGCCCGCTCGGCCACCCGGGCGAGCGTCAGCGCATCGGTGCCTTCCTCGCGCACCAACTCCTGCGCGGCCTCCAGCAACTGCGCGCGCCGTTCGGCCTTGGGCAGTTTTTTCGTCGAGCTAGCAGTCGTCATGGCCTTCGCATCCGGTCTGAAATTTTTCGGCCCGCGGCTTGAACATCGCCGCGCGTCACATATGTTACCATCAGTAACTTACAGGTAGTAAGCTACGCGTGGTAGATGACCACACATATAGGGGAATTCAATGTCCATTGCAGCCCGCGAAATCCACCTGAAGAGCCGCCCGGCAGGTTTGCCGGCGACCGACAATTTCCAGCTTGTCGAACGCAGCCTGCCGGCCCCCGCCGCCGGCCAGTTGCTGGTCAAGACGCTGTTCATGTCGGTCGACCCCTACATGCGCGGCCGCATGATCGACCGGCCGAGCTACATCGCCCCCTTCGAGATCGGCCAGCCGCTTGAAGGCTCCGCCGTCGGCATCGTCGAGCTCTCAGCCCATCCCGACTTCAAGGCCGGCGATCTGGTCAGCCACTTCTCCGGCTGGCGCGACCGCGTGCTTGTCGACGCCGCGACCGCAACCAGGATCGACGCCGCCAAGGCTCCGGCCGAAGCCTGGCTCGGGCCGTTGGGCATCCCCGGCCACACCGCCTATGTCGGCCTGACCAGGATCGCCGGGCTCAAGGCCGGCGAAACCGTCTTCGTCTCGGCTGCCGCCGGCGCCGTCGGCTCGATGGTCGTGCAGATCGCCAGGCTCAAGGGCGCCAGGGTGGTCGCCTCAGTCGGCTCGGAAGAGAAGGCCCGCTGGGTCAAGGAACTTGGCGCCGACGCCGTCATCAACTACCGCACGGCCCCCGACCTGACCGAAGCGCTGAGACAAGCGGCGCCCGAAGGCATCGACGTCTATTTCGACAATGTCGGCGGCGACCATCTCAGGGCGGCGCTCGAAGTCGCCAAGCCGCGCGCCCGCTTCGCCATCTGCGGCATGATCTCCGGCTACAATGACGAGAAGCCCGTTCCCGGCCCCGACAATCTCGCGGCCATCGTCACCAAGAGCATCAGCATGCGCGGTTTTCTGGTGCTCGATCATTTCGACATCCTGCCTGAGTTCATCGCCGATATGACCGGCTGGCTCGCCGACGGTCGCGTCACCTCCCGCGACACCATCGTTTCGGGCCTCGAAAACGCGCCGCAGGCCTTCATCGGTCTCTTCTCCGGCGAAAACCTCGGCAAGATGCTGGTCAAGCTCGCCTGATTGCGGCGGCGACGACAGACGCCGCCGCCTGCCCTCCTGCCCTTCTTTGAAGTCAAAAAAGATTGCGCCGCCCTCGCGCGGCCACAGAGGAGTCATGCCCAAATGTCACAGCACAAGCCCGTCCTCATCATCGGCGGCTCAGGTTTTGTCGGCGCCTACGCCGCCCGCACCCTGCGCAAGCTTCACCCCGCCGTTCCCATCGCCATCGGCGGACGCAACCTCGAGAAGGCCGAAGCGATCGCCAGCGAGATCGGCAACGCCGAAGCCGTCGTCATCGACCTAACCCGCCGGGATCTGGGCCTCTCCGCCGGCAAGGCCTTCAGCGCCATCGCCATGTTCGTCTACGACAACACGCTCAATGCCCTGCACTACGCCCAGGACAATGCCGTTCCCTATCTCAGCCTCTCCACCGGCATCCATGAGATCGGGCCGGAGGTTGCGATCTATGCCCACAAGGCAAGCGCGCCGTTCCTGATGGGCAGCAGCTGGCTCGGCGGTGCGGCAAGCCTCGCCATCGTCCATTTCGCCAGGCATTTCGAGACGGTGGAATCGATCGAGATCGCGGCCCTGCTCGACGAGCACGACATGGGCGGCCCCGCCGCCGAGGCCGACTTCAACCGCCTGACCATGGTGCCCAACACCATGGCGCTCGCCGACGGCAAATGGCACTGGACCGCAACGGGCGAGCAGGGCCGCACCGTGACCAGCATCGACGGCAGGCAGGTCCCCGGCATGACCTATTCACCATTCGACGTCTTCAGCCTGCCGGTCACCACGGGCGCCAGGACCGTGCGGTTCGATTTCGCGCTCGGCGAAACCACAAGCCGCCATCGCGGCGAGCCCTTCTCCACCGAGATCACCATCGCCATCTCCGGCAGAAGGAGAGACGGCACCTCGGGCCGCAGCCGCTACGAATTCGTCCATCCCGAAGGCCAGGCGCCTGTCACGGCGCTGTCTGTGGCGCTGGCGGTCGAACGGCTGCTCGGCCTCGACGGTAAGGCGCCTGCCGCACCCGGCCTCTACTTTGCCGAAAGCCTGATCGAGGCGGACCATGCCGTCGAGCGTTTCAAAGCGTTTGGCGCCCGCATCGCGCAAGCCTCCTAAATCGAACCCGATCCGCAGGCAGCCGCCGCAAACGGTGGCTGCCTCCAGCCTGTCGGATTGCCGCGCGACCGTCCGACGCGCGCCAAACCCGCGTCCCGGCACAGGAAAAGCATTTTTCGGGGTTCCCCCCTCCCCATCCTTCCCCTATAAGGCGCGCCTAGCCTGATACTCGAATCTCACTTGCGCACCGGCCGGGGAACGCCCCGTCCCGGTTCTTCGCGCAGGCCTACTTACGGACGCACGCCATGCCAAGACGCACCGACATCAAGTCCATCCTGATCATCGGCGCCGGTCCCATTGTCATCGGCCAGGCCTGCGAGTTCGACTACTCCGGCACCCAGGCCTGCAAGGCGCTGAAGGAAGAGGGGTACCGGGTCATCCTGGTCAACTCCAACCCGGCGACCATCATGACCGACCCGGAGCTCGCCGACGCCACCTATATCGAGCCGATCACGCCCGAGGTCGTCGCCAAGATCATCGCCAAGGAACGCCCCGACGCGCTGCTGCCGACCATGGGCGGCCAGACCGCGCTCAACACAGCACTTTCGCTGCGCCGCATGGGCGTGCTCGAGCGCTACAATGTCGAGATGATCGGCGCCGACGCGCACGCCATCGACAAGGCCGAGGACCGCTCGCTGTTCCGCGAGGCAATGGCCAAGATCGGGCTGGAAACGCCGCGCTCGATGCTGGCCAACGCCTCCGACGTCAAGGACGCCGACCGCAAGCGCCACGAGGCCGAGCGCGCCGCGCTGAAGGCCGAGAACCCTGAAAATCTCGACGCAGCGCTCGACGCGCTCGAAACCCAGTGGAACCTCGGCGAAGGCGACCGCAAGCAGCGCTACATCAACCACGGCATGGCCATCGGCGCCCAGGCGCTCGACCATGTCGGCCTGCCCGCCATCATCCGCCCGTCCTTCACCATGGGCGGCACCGGCGGCGGCATCGCCTTCAACCGCCAGGAATTCTTCGACATCGTCCAGTCGGGTCTCGACGCCTCCCCCACCACCGAAGTCCTCATCGAGGAATCGGTGCTCGGCTGGAAGGAGTACGAGATGGAGGTCGTGCGCGACCGCGCCGACAACTGCATCATCATCTGCTCGATCGAAAACATCGACCCGATGGGCGTCCACACCGGCGACTCGATCACCGTCGCCCCGGCGCTGACGCTGACGGACAAAGAATACCAGATCATGCGCAACGCCTCGATCGCGGTGCTGCGCGAGATCGGCGTCGAGACGGGCGGCTCCAACGTCCAGTTCGCCGTCAATCCGGCCGACGGCCGTCTCGTCGTCATCGAGATGAACCCGCGCGTCTCGCGCTCCTCGGCACTCGCCTCCAAGGCCACCGGCTTCCCGATCGCCAAGATCGCCGCCAAGCTCGCCGTCGGCTACACGCTCGACGAGCTCGAGAACGACATCACCGGCGGCGCGACGCCTGCCTCCTTCGAGCCGTCGATCGACTATGTCGTCACCAAGATCCCGCGCTTTGCCTTCGAAAAGTTCCCCGGCGCCTCGCCCGTGCTCACCACCGCCATGAAGTCGGTTGGCGAGGTCATGGCCATCGGCCGCACCTTCCAGGAATCGCTGCAGAAGGCGCTGCGTGGACTGGAAACGGGCCTCACCGGCCTCGACGAGATCGAGATTCCCGGCATCGGCGCCGACGGCGACAGCGGCGACGACCGCAACGCCATCCGCGCCGCCTTGGGCACGCCGACGCCCGACCGCCTGCGCATGGTCGCCCAGGCGATCCGCATGGGCACCTCGCTCGAAGACGTGCACGCCATGTGCAAGATCGACCCGTGGTTCCTCGAGCAGATCGCGGGCATCATCTCGATGGAAGCCCGCGTGCGCGAGCACGGCCTGCCTCAGGATGCCGAAAACCTGCGCATGCTGAAGTCGATGGGCTTCTCCGATGCGCGTCTCGCCTCGCTCACCAAGTCCGAGGCCGAAGCCGTTCAAAAGACTCGTCAAAAGCTCGGCGTCCACCCGGTCTACAAGCGCATCGACACCTGCGCTGCCGAGTTCGCCTCGCCCACCGCCTACATGTATTCGACCTACGAGGTCCCCTTTGCCGGCGCGCTCGCCGACGAGGCCCAGATCTCCGACAGGAAGAAGGTGGTCATCCTCGGCGGAGGCCCCAACCGCATCGGCCAGGGCATCGAGTTCGACTATTGCTGCGTGCATGCCGCCTATGCGCTGCGCGAGGCCGGTTATGAATCGATCATGGTCAACTGCAACCCCGAGACCGTGTCGACCGACTACGACACCTCGGATCGGCTCTATTTCGAGCCGTTGACGGCGGAAGACGTGCTGGAAATCCTGCGCGCCGAGCAGGCGGCAGGCACGCTGCACGGCGTCATCGTCCAGTTCGGCGGCCAGACCCCGCTGAAACTCGCCGACGCGCTCGAAAAGGCCGGCATCCCGATCCTCGGCACCTCGCCCGACGCGATCGACCTCGCCGAGGACCGCGACCGCTTCCAGAAGCTGCTGCACAAGCTCGACCTCAAGCAGCCCAAGAACGGCATCGCCTATTCCGTCGAGCAGGCCCGCACCGTGGCCGGCGAACTCGGCTTCCCGCTGGTCGTGCGCCCGTCCTACGTGCTCGGCGGCCGCGCCATGCAGATCATCCACAATGAGGGCATGCTGCAGTCCTACCTGCTCGACACCGTGCCGGGCCTGGTGCCCGAGGACATCAAGCAGAAGTACCCCAACGACAAGACCGGCCAGATCAACACCCTGCTCGGCAAGAACCCGCTTCTGTTCGACACCTACCTGTCGGGCGCCATCGAGGTCGACGTCGACTGCCTCTGCGACGGCAAGGAGACCTTCGTCTCCGGCATCATGGAGCACATCGAGGAAGCCGGCATCCACTCGGGCGACAGCGCCTGCTCGCTGCCGGTTCACTCGCTGTCGACCGAGCTCGTCGACGAGCTCGAGCGCCAGACCTCGGCCATGGCGCGCGCCCTCAATGTCGGCGGCCTGATGAACGTGCAATACGCCATCAAGGATGGCGTAATCTACGTGCTGGAAGTGAACCCGCGCGCCTCGCGCACGGTGCCCTTCGTCGCCAAGACCGTCGGCAAGCCCATCGCCAAGATCGCCGCCCGCATCATGTCGGGCGAGAGCCTCGACGCGGCCTTCGCCCATTACGGCGCCAAGCCCGATGCCCGCAATCCCGGCCACATCGCCGTCAAGGAAGCAGTGTTCCCGTTTGCCCGCTTCCCCGGCGTCGACATCCTGCTCGGACCGGAAATGAAGTCGACCGGCGAGGTCATGGGCCTCGACCGCGACTACGCGCTCGCCTTCGCCAAGGCCCAGCTCGGCGCCGGCGTCGACCTGCCGCGCTCGGGCACGCTGTTCGTCTCGGTCCGCGACGAAGACAAGGCCGGCATCCTGGGTGCCGTCCAGCGCCTGTCCGGCCTCGGCTTCAAGGTGCTGGCAACGTCGGGCACCGCGCGCTTCCTCGTTGAAAACGGCGTGCCGGCGGAAAAGATCAACAAGGTGCTCGAAGGCCGCCCTCACATCGAGGACGCCATCCGCAACCGCCAGATCCAGATCGTCTTCAACACCACCGACGGCCAGAAGGCTGTGTCGGACTCCAAGTCGATCCGCCGCGCCACCCTGATGCAGAAGGTGCCTTACTACACCACCCTGTCAGGTGCCGCCGCCGTCGCCGAAGCCATCGCCGCGCTCAAGGCCGGCTCGCTCGAGGTGCGTCCGCTGCAGGACTACTTCAAGTAAAGGCAGCACATCGCCACAAAATCTCACCTTGCCGTTCTACGGCGAGGTGAGATGCGGCCGCGCAGCGAATGAGACGCCAGCTGCCTGGCTTTCGGGCATCCAATGTCGGCAGGCGCATGAGGGCAACGCCAGCGCTCGCCCCCTCGCCCGGCAGACACCACAACAGCCCGGAAGAAGGGCCGCAGCAGCCCCCGCGCCCGGCAAATTGCAAAAGCAAAATCTAATATGCCAAGGCCTCGTCTTAACGAAGTCGCACGATTTTCTTGGCCTCCACCTTTTCACTCGCATTAATTGCAGATAATTCTTCACCATCAGGTGGGGAGTACTCGACAATGAAGTTGAACACTGTGCGGCTGGCACTGGCATCTGTGCTGGCAGGACTTCTGGTTGCAGCCGTGCCCGGCGCGGCGATGGCCAAGGACAAGGGCTCGCTGGCCGGCCAGGAAGGCAACAAGCGCTATCCGCTGCAGTTCCAGCAGACCAAGGGGTCGTGCCAGGACGGCTACAAGAAGTATGTTGCAGCAGCGGGTCACTCGGCCTATGCCCAGACGCATCTGGGCGCCGTCGAAGCCTTTTACTGCGGCGCGTCCCTCAACGCGCCGTCCCAGGCAGCAGCCGAAAAGCAGGCGCTGGAACGCTGCAACTCGGTCGGCAAGAAGTACAAGATGAAAACGACCGGCAACTGCGCCATCTACGCTTCGAAGTAAGAGGCGCGGCGTTCCGGCATTGATACGTTTTCCCCTTGCGGGGTGATGAGTGATGGCCAAAAGCCAGGAAAAGCCAACGGTTTGGCTTTCCCAACGACGAACGCGCGGAGCCCCGGCGGAGGGCCGGGAGTGCCCCGTCTTCCCTTCTCCCCTTGTGGGAGAAGGTGCCCCGAAGGGGCGGATGAGGGGTGTTGGAAGAAACGCGGCGCTTCAGGAGAGGCGCCGGCTCTTGGTCCGGCGCACTCCGTCCAGCGCCGTCTCGGCGCTGCGTGCCGATCCACCTTCTCCCACAAGGGGAGAAGGGATCGCCGCCTCGCCCCCTTCCTTCCCATCGCCGCTCGCTCAAGGCACATGCCGCACCAATCCGTCCCTGCCCGCAGACGCGCCTTCGCCAGGACCCTGCGCCGCGAGGCGACGGAGGCCGAGGACAGGCTGTGGCAAGAACTACGCGGCCGACGCCTCGACGGCATCAAGTTTCGCCGACAGGTGCCCGTCGGCCGTTTCGTCGCCGATTTCCTCTGCTCTGATGCCATGCTGATCGTCGAAGTCGACGGCAGCCAACATGCAGGGTCCATGCGAGACGACAAGCGCACCGCCGAACTCAACCGGCTCGGCTTCCGCGCCCTCCGTTTCTGGAACAACGACGCCCTCCGTGACATGCGCAGCGTCTGCGCCACCATCCTCGCCTATGTCAGGGATACCGGCTTGCAGCCCTGGCGCTGAAGCAGGCAGCCAAACCTTCTCCTCTTCGAAGGACCGGCCTAAAGGCCCCTTCTCCCCCTGTAGGAGAAAGTGGATCGGCGCGCAGCGCCGAGACGGATGAGGGATGCTGGAGGGAGTGAGGCGGACCAAAGCTGGCGCGCCTCTCCTGAAACGCAGCGCGTCTTCCAACACCCCTTATCCGCCCCTTCGGGGCACCTTCTCCCACAAGGGGAGAAGGGAACGCCCCGGCCTCCGCCAAGGCTCCGGGCGTGGCTTTTCCTGGCCCTCCCAACAAGGGAGAAGGCATCACCGCCTCGCACCCTCGTCATCCCGCCCCCATCGGGCTACCCTGCCCCGTCAGTCAGGAATCGCCGCATGCCCCACGCCTACGACCCGTTCGACGAGATTCGCCGCGAGGCATCGGGCACGAGCCTGATCCCGCCGCAGGTGGTGGCCGACAACGCTGCCAGGGGTCTTGCGCTGAGAAAAAAATTCGGTCGGGGCGGCACAGAGATCGGCGTCGGCCGTGCCGAGGAGCTTGTCGCCCGCACGGAACTTACGCCCCACACCATCAAGCGCATGGTCAGCTACTTCGCCCGCCACGAAGTCGACAAGCGCGGCAGGAATTTTGGCAATGAGCAGAACCCCTCAGCCGGCCACATCGCCTGGCTGCTCTGGGGTGGCGACGAAGGGCGCGCATGGGCGCTGGAGATGAAGGGGCGAATAAACGCCGTCCCCTGACGCCGCTCTGCAGGGATTATGTCTGCATCACGGGCGAACAGGCCTCGGGACCGCACGAAACATCAATCGCACGACCGCCTTCCCTTCCTCCCTAGCCCCCGGCTGGCGCGGCCAGGCCTGAACTCATGGGCGGCGTGTTTGACAAAGCCGGTGTACGTCGCCGGCGATGACTGGCCGACAGCTCCCGACGCGCCGAGGCGGCCGGACGACAATGGCGTGAGCACTACCCTTCCCAGTCCACCTCGACCATGCCGAGCCGGCGATACAGCCTAACTGCGGCGGCGTTGGCGAACAGGTTGGTCTTGAGGTCGACATGGCTCGCGCCGCGCGCGGCGAAAGTGGCAAAGACGTGCCACAGAAGAGCTTCGGCAATGCCCCTGCCGCGACAGTCGGGATGGACGGCAAGGTCCTTGAGGAAACCGGAGGTCCACGACAGGGCAGCCCCGGCCAGCCGACCGTCCCTGTCGAAAACCAGGAAGCAAAGTTCGGGATCGAATTCGGAATCGCCAGCCAGTCGCGACCACCACTGGTCGAACGGCCCGTTCATGCCGTCGTCGAAGACGAGTTCCAGAAGGTCGTGGAGAACAGGCGCATCCGTGGCCTGAAACGTCCGCATCGCAAAGCCGTCGGGCCAATGCGGCGGCCTGAGCTCGCCCGGCAGGACCCGGCGCAGGCGGACGTCGTTCTCCCCCTGCGGCGCGGGCATCGGCAAGCTCAGCCGCGGTGGCGGACGCGGTCGCGTCCCAGGCCCGTCTCGTCGAGCAGGCCCTTGCGCTTGGCGTGGTAATAATAGCCGCTCTGGTAGAGCTTGTCGGCCTGGTCCTCGTCGCCGTCGGCCACCAGCCAGGCGCCGCGCAGATATTTGATGGCGAATTTGAGGTTGGTCTCGGCGTCGAACAGGCCGTTGGCCGGACCGTCATAGCCCATGCCGCGTGCGGTTGCGTGCTTGATCTGCATCAGCCCCCAATGACCCCTGTTGTAGGCCATCGGATTGAAGGTGCTTTCGCGGTTGACCACGCGGCGCACCAGCCGTTCCGGCACCTCGTAGAGCGCCGCATATTTGGTAATCAGCTCATCGATCTTGCCGCGCGAGGCAAGTGCCGGCGTATCGGGCGCGGCGTAGGACGAGGTGGCGAAGCTTTCGGGCGCGACATTGCCGAGCGAGGCGACCTGGAAACTGCCGGGCACCGGCGCGCTCGCCGGCAGGGCATAGTCGGGAATGATCGGCGCCGGCGGGAAGGCGCCGGCCAGCTTGGGTGCATCGGCGGCAGCAATAACATCGCCGCCGGCCATCGGCACGAAAGCGGGATCGACGGGCGTCGTCGGCTTTGCAGGGACCGATGTCTTCGCGGCGGCGACCGACGCAGCGGCTGCAGGCGCTGCCGGAGCCGCCTGGGGAACCGGCACAACCTCGGCCGAGGCAACAGCCTGGCCGGCGTCCTGTGCAGGAGCGGCCGGAGAAGCAGCGGCCACGGCGGGCTGGCTTTCGGAGGTCGGGGCGGCTGGTGCGGCCGGCACTTCGGCTGCGGCAGCGAGAATGGCTGTGGCCGGCGAGGCCTCGGTTCCGGCGAACGACGTCGGCACCATGGCCACCGTCTCGGGCAGCGCAATATCGGCTTCCGTGGAGGATGGCGCCAGGCTCGCGTCAGTGCTCAGCGCAACGTCGGCGCCGGTCGAAAGATCGGTGCTGAGTGCGGCCGTATTGGTCTGGCAGCCCGAAAGCAGGGCCACGGAGAATGCCGCCGAGATCAGCAGATGGGTCTTGATTGCCGGCAAATCCACGCTCTGGTTATGGTTGTCGTCCCGCCCGTCCCTCCTTACAACAAGGAACGTGCTCCGGGCAATCCACAGGCGAACACGCTTTTCGGGTGGCAGGCGCCCGCGGAACATGCGAAAATGTTCCTGATTTGTACCGATTTGTCGCGACAGCCGTGCATGAGAGGAGCAATCATGGACACCGCCATTTCCCTGCCTCTTCCCGGTCATGCCGTCTTCGAAACGGCCCTCGGCTTCATGGCGCTGGCCTGGAGCGAGACGGGGTTGAAACGTCTCTGCCTGCCGGAGAAAACCCATGCTGCGGCAGAACGCCGCCTTTTGCGGCTCGCAGGCGAGGTCGACGTTTCGGGCGGCCGCGTCGTGCCGGAGTGGGTGGCTTTGCTCATCGCCGACATCCGCCGCTATGCCGCGGGCGAGGACGTCGACTTCACCTCGGTTCCGGTCGATCTCAGCGGCGTTGACGATTTCCGGCTCGACATCTATGCCGCGGCGCGCGCGCTGCGCTACGGCGAGACGACCACCTATGGCGGCCTGGCCGAAAAATCCGGTCACAAGGGGCTGTTCCGCGAGACTGGTGCTGCACTCGGCGCCAATCCGGTGCCGCTGGTGATTCCCTGCCATCGCATCCTCGCCGCCGGCGGCAAGATCGGCGGCTTCTCGGCCACCGGCGGTTCGGTCACCAAGGAGAGGATGCTGGAACTCGAGGGCGTGCGCGTCAGCCCGCCGCCATCGACCCAGGCGTCGTTCAGCTTCTGACGCGCGACGGGCGCCCGGCCCGAAAATCAGGATAGGGCCTCCGCAGGAACAGGATGCGCAGCCTCAAACGCCGGCGCATCCCCCCAATCTCCGTCGCCATGCCTGGTCGCCATGCCTATGCCTGTCGCAATGACCGACGCAGGCAAAGCTCAGTTCGGCGCGAACAGGCGGCGCTTGAAAAAGAAGCGATCGCGCTCGATCTGCTTGCAGTTGTAGACAGGGCAGGAGCTGGCATCGGCGGTCGGCACGAAGGCGCGCCGCGCTTCCTGGCCGGACGGGCAGAAACGATCGTTGCGGACATAGCGGTCGTAGATCGGCACACCCGACCTCGGCGACGTCCAGCGCAGGATCACCGCACCCTGGTTACGCACCGCAGCCTGCGCCTGCGTGCAGCTCATGCTCATCGAATTGTAGCGCGAGATGGCCTGCGCCTCCGCTGCGACCAGCGTCAGGCAGGCGGCGATAAGGACAGCTTTCATGGGGACCTCCTTCAAACGGCACAGCAGCATCGCACTATAGCACCCTTCTGGCTTGACGTTGCACGACGAGCAGGGCCGGCGCGATGCCGTAACGGCAGCAGCATCTGCCAAGTACTTGCAAAATCGGACGAGCTCGCCTATATCGGCATCGTTGATATTTCGGCCGACAGATCCGTGCCCCGCGACACCATCGCGTTTGCAGACGTCTATCTCCAAAATTTCGATACCACAGGTCTGGCATTTTAGCTCGATCAAGACCAACTGCAGACGACAAGGATTATCGCAATGGCAACTGGCACCGTTAAGTGGTTCAACGCAACCAAGGGCTTCGGCTTCATTCAGCCTGACGCAGGCGGCGCGGACATTTTCGTCCACATCTCCGCTGTGCAGCGTTCGGGCCTCACCTCGCTGGCCGACGGCCAGAAGATCAGCTACGAGATCGAGCAGGACCGCCGTACCGGCCGGTCGTCTGCCGGTGCTCTGCAGGCAATCTGATTTAGGGCGCGCAGGAGCGGAAGCTCCGATTGCGCTGCAAGTCACGGATGCACTGGCGGCTGCGCTTTAAGCGCGCCGGGACCGGGACCTGAAAGGACGATACGGCAGATTGCCGTGAGCCACAGGTTTGAGGATCCAGAATCAGTTGCCGAACGGAAGGCGGGGTTTCACCCCGCCTTTTTGTTTTTCCGGGCCTTTTTTGTTTTCCGGGACCACGGCCCCTGCCCCACAGGCCCCCCCCAAAAGACAGGCCTGCCGACCCCGCTCATCGGCACATGGCCGGTTCGGCCCTTGCCCGCGCGGCAAGGCACCACCGCTCCCATATCGCAGCGACCGCCGCCTATTCATGCGTGCAGGCATCGCGTTCATGCGCGCAGGCATTGCGCGTAATGTCAGCGACAATGATCATATTGCCGCCAGAAACGCCGTTCTGGTCAGCTGCACGCCCATACCGCCTCGCGCAACGATGCCGCCCGCACAGGCGCTGCCTGCGCAACTCTTTCAGAACAGGCGACAGGAGCGCAGCACTGCGACATGGCGGTCGCGACTGCGGACAGGGCAGCTGTCAGCCGAACGCGGGCGGGCCGCTGTCAGCTGAACCAAGGCCTGCTGACGTCAGCCGAACAGCGGAATGACGACGCAGTCGCCGTGGCGGAAGTCGGCAGCCTCGCGCGGCTGCTCTTCGAACAGGCTGCCGACCAGCATTGCCGGTTCGAGCAGATCACCCTGCAGAAGGTCGATGCCGGCGGCAAGCGCGATTTCGAGCCGGCTTTCGCTGTCGATGCCCTCGACCAGCACCAGCACGCCCTGCGCCTTGAGCTCCGAGACCACCGGCCGTAGCAGCCGGCCCGTTGCGACATCGGCGCAGAAGCGCTCGAACGAGCCACGGTCGAGACGCACGATATCGGCATCCATCCGCTTGACGACATCGACATCGGGCAGCCCGGCGCCGTAGACGCCCAAAGCGACGTGAAGCCCGAGCGCCTTCAATTCGGCGGCAAGCGCATGGTCACCGCCGGGGACCTCGCAGATCAGCCGGGACGGCTCGAAGCCCTCGCCACCGAGCCGCTCGACCATGAAACGCAGGTCCTCGACAGCCCCCGTGCCGGCGGCGGCATCGTGCCGGAACATCAGCGAGACGTCGTCGACGCCGATGTTGTGAACGTTGGCGAGCGGCAGCACCGCGCAGACGCGCGCGACGAGGCCGCGATCCTCGGCCGCGACACCCGCCAGGAACTCCGACAGGGCGACCGGCACGTTGCGGAGATGCGGCACCGTCTGGCCGGAAACGGCGATGGGCGTGAGCTGGCCGTCCTCATGCCTGAAGATCGGCTGGACGGTGCAGCGCAGGCGATAGTCGCCATGGATGCCGTATTCCAGCCCGACCTCGTCGGCCACGATCTTTCCTGCAACAGCCTGGGGCAGCGCGCCGAATCCGAAAAACTCGTCAGTCATGAAAATGTCCTTTTGCCGAAGCTTCGGCCTGATCTCTGCGTACGGCCGGCCAATGCCGGCTCGCCGGTCGCCGGGACGGCCGCGCGATGGGCTGCTCCCGGCATGGCTGTGTCGAACTGGTCGAAGCGGGCCGGCACGATTTCAGGCAATGCGAGCGCAAAGCCCTGCACCATCGAGGCGCCGGACCGCTCCGCCAGCTCCAGCTGCCAGCTTTCCTCTAGCCCCTCGAAGACCGTGCGAATGCCCTTGTCCTCGAAATTCGCCACCATCTCCTTGAGCAGGGCAAGACCAGCGCCCGATTCCATCAGCCGGCTGATCCAGTGCGCGTCGAACTTGACGATGTCGGGCTTGATGTCGCGGATCCGCTTGATGTCGGACTCGTCGGATCCGAAATCGTCGACCGCGATGCGGAAGCCATTGGCTTTCAGCGCATCGACGAAGTCGAACAGCGCCTGCTCCGAGGCGGCCTTCTTCTCCGTCACTTCGCAGACGATGCGGCGCGGGTCGACGCCGGCCTCGTTGAGCACCTGCCGCATGTCGTGCAGGGCGTGCTCCGAGATCGAACGGTCGATGAAGACGGACGGATCGAAATTGATGAAGATCGCGGCATCCTGCGGCAGGAACACCGCCGCATTCCTGAGGTGCAGCGTGCGCGTCAGCGTTTCCACCTGCAGCCGCTCGATACCGCTGATGGCGCCGAAAAAGACGCCCGGCGGCACCGGCTCGTCGTCACGAAAGGGCCGGATCAGCCCCTCATAAGCGCTGGCCAGAAGCCTGCTGCCCTGGAACGAGAATATCGGCTGAAAGGCGCTGCGCAGGGCAAACGCCCCCCATACGCCGGTCACGGAACCGTCGTCGTGCCGGATTGATTGGGCGAGCCCGATGCTCTTCGACACGGTCCGTCCTATTCCGGAATGCTGGCGAAATTGCCGAGCCAAAATCACATCGAAGGTTTGACCGCCGGTTAACGAGATGCCTCAAACTTGAGCCAGCCGGCCGGCACGCCGACGTTATGCACAGAAGGCGAGCCGACTGGACCAGCAAGTGAGAGGCCCCGAAAGCCTCAATCCGCTTGCGATTCCCTGCGTCATGCGACATTACAGCGCCGCGCGCCCCATCGGACGCGCACCAAGAGCCCCGCGGTCGCGGACCGCGTCATTTTCCGAACCGGAGACTTGAAGTCATGGCCTTTCTTGCCGATGCCCTTTCCCGCGTTAAGCCTTCCGCGACCATCGCGGTCACGCAGAAAGCGCGCGAGCTGAAAAATGCCGGCCGTGACATCATCGGCCTCGGCGCCGGCGAGCCCGATTTCGACACGCCCGACAATATCAAGAATGCGGCGATCGATGCGATCCGCCGCGGCGAAACCAAGTACCCGCCGGTTTCGGGCATCGTGCCGCTGCGCGAGGCCATCGCCAGGAAGTTCAAGCGCGAGAACAATCTCGACTACAAGCCCGAGCAGACCATTGTCGGCACCGGCGGCAAGCAGATCCTGTTCAACGCCTTCATGGCGACGCTGAACCCCGGCGACGAGGTCATCATCCCCCGCCCCTACTGGGTCAGCTACCCCGAGATGGTGGCGATCTGCGGCGGCACCTCGGTGTTTGCCGACACCTCGATCGACAACGGCTTCAAGCTGACGGCGGAAGTGCTGGAAAAGGCGATCACGCCGAAGACCAAGTGGCTTTTGATGAACTCGCCGTCGAACCCGTCGGGCGCCGCCTATACGGAGGCCGAGCTGCGCGCCATCGCCGACGTCCTGCTCAAGCATCCGCATGTCTGGACGCTGACCGACGACATGTACGAGCACCTGACCTATGGCGACTTCGTCTTCAAGACCATCGCCGAGGTCGAACCCAAGCTCTATGACCGCACGCTGACCATGAACGGCGTGTCGAAGGCCTATGCCATGACCGGCTGGCGCATCGGCTACGCCGCCGGCCCGATCCAGCTGATCAAGGCGATGGACATGATCCAGGGCCAGCAGACCTCGGGCGCCTGCACCATCGCCCAGTGGGCGTCGGTCGAAGCGCTCAATGGTCCGCAGGACTTCATCCTCAAGAACAAGGCGATCTTCCAGGCCCGCCGCGACCTCGTCGTGTCGATGCTGAACCAGGCGCGCGGCATCACCTGCCCGTCGCCGGAAGGCGCCTTCTACGTCTATCCGTCCTGCGCCGGGCTGATCGGCAAGAAGACGCAAGGCGGCAAGGTCATCGACACTGACGAGACCTTCTGCTCCGAACTGCTCGAAGCCGAGGGCGTGGCCGTGGTCTTCGGATCGGCCTTCGGCCTTGGCCCGAACTTCCGCATCTCCTACGCCACCTCCGAGGCGCTGCTGGAAGAGGCCTGCACCCGCATCCAGCGCTTCACCGCGTCGCTCGCCTGAGCGCCTGCGCTTCAAGTGTTGAGAAACCCGGCTTCGGCCGGGTTTTTTCTTTGCCGGCGTCCGCAAACGGGCAAAAAGTGATCGCTGGAGCCGACGAGAATCTTTGATTCTCATACGCTGTTATAGAATTGCATATTGCTGTTCCGGCCCGAATGCTGCTACTCTGACCAAACTATATCCGTCGGAATGGACGGACGTATTCAGAGGCATCAATTGTATCAACCTAGACAGAATCAGCAGGAGCGAAGGAGCATGTACGTGCTCGCGCGTCTGTTGCTGGTGCTGTTTTCGGTTTTTGCTGCCCAGGCGACTTCGGTTGCTCTCGCCCAGCCGCATCAAGCCATTGGCGACGTACACGTCCGCATGGCCAGCAATGGCGGGCCTACTTCCGACGACCAGTTGCTGGTGCTCTTTGCCGAGGACGACAAGCGCCTCGTGCTTGCCGAATGTGAAGGCGGCGACGACAGTCCGGTGGTCCCGGCGCGGCACAGCATGCCCGCTGCGGTCATTGATGCCGCCACGTCCCCTGCCGGCCCGCTTTTCAGCTTCCTGCGCCACAGGACCAAGGCCCCGCGCGCGCCTCCGGCGCAGACCTGACGGCGCAACGCGCCCCACCTGCGCCGCCTGACCGGCATCGCGCGACACCCCAGGCGATCTGTCGCCCCAAATTGATCTGTCGCCAGCCGGTCCTCCTCACAGGGACGAATGCGTCCCGAAACAGTCCCAGGAAGTACCAATGTCCAAGACACACCCACTCGGATTCCGTATCGAACGCGATCTCAAGGAAGCCCTGGTCAAGGCCGCCAAGGACGACCACCGCTCGGTGTCGTCGATGGTGGAAATCATCATCGCACGCTGGCTGCGCGACCGCGGCTATCTCGTCGAGAAGGAAGAGAGGGCGGCCTGACCGGCTGCCGCGAGAGCCGTCCGGGCTCTCGCCGGGGACGCCATGCGTCCTCATGAACCCGCGGGGCGCCCGACCAGGTCCGACCGGACAAGAGGCGCCCTGCCAGGCAGGCCGGAAACCGGCTCCAGCGGCTGAAAACACGCCGCTGGACTGCTTATACGACTAAGGTCATAATCCCAAAGCAGCGATGGATAACGGCCGCCTCCCGGCGTTATCACTTCGTCCGTCGTAAGGTTCGGCGGATTCCCGGAGACAGGTCTCCAGGCCCTGACCGCCGGCACTCTGGGAGGAGACATATATGGCAATCTCGGCAACCGCCGACGCCCGACGCGGGCGAGGCATGTCGCGCGAAGAGAAGAAGGTCATCTTCGCTTCGTCGCTCGGTACCGTTTTCGAATGGTACGATTTCTATCTCTACGGTTCACTCGCAGCCTTCATCGGCGCGACCTTCTTTGCCTCCTACCCCGAGGCCACCCGCAACATCTTCGCCCTGCTCGCCTTCGCCGCCGGCTTCCTGGTGCGCCCGTTCGGTGCGCTGGTCTTCGGCCGTCTCGGCGATCTCGTCGGCCGCAAATACACCTTCCTCATCACCATTCTGATCATGGGCGTGTCGACCTTCCTGGTCGGCCTGCTGCCCGGCTCGGCCACCATCGGCATCGCCGCCCCGATCATCCTGATCGTGCTGCGCATGCTGCAGGGCCTGGCGCTCGGCGGTGAGTATGGCGGTGCCGCGACCTATGTCGCCGAGCATGCGCCCGACGATCGCCGCGGCTATTACACCTCGTGGATCCAGACGACGGCAACTCTCGGCCTGTTTCTGTCGCTGGTGGTGATCCTGATCGTGCAGAGCTGGCTCGGCAAGGAAGACTTCGCCGCCTGGGGCTGGCGCGTGCCGTTCCTGCTCTCCTTCGTCCTGCTCGGCATCTCGGTCTGGATTCGCCTGTCGCTGAACGAATCGCCGACCTTCCAGCGCATGAAGGAAGAGGGCAAGGGCTCCAAGGCGCCGCTGTCGGAAGCCTTCGGCCAGTGGAAGAACGCCAGGATCGCGCTGCTGGCGCTGCTCGGCCTCACCGCCGGCCAGGCCGTGGTCTGGTACACCGGCCAGTTCTACGCCCTGTTCTTCCTGCAGAACGTGCTCAAGGTCGACGGCCAGTCGGTCAACATCATGATCGCCATCGCCCTGATCCTGGGCACCGGCTTTTTCGTGCTGTTCGGCTGGCTTTCCGACAAGATCGGCCGCAAGCCGATCATCATGGCCGGCCTGGCGCTCGCCATCGTCACCTACTTCCCGCTGTTCAAGGCGCTGACCTGGGCCGCAAACCCGGCACTCGCCACCGCACAGCAGAACGTTCGCGCCACCGTCACCGCAGCACCCGGCGATTGCCGCTTCCAGTTCAACCCGGTGGGCACCGCGAAGTTCACCACGTCCTGCGATATCGCCACCTCGTTCCTGACCCGCAACTCGGTTCCTTATGACGTCGTCACCACGGCAGCACCCGGCACCGCAGCCACGGTCAAGATCGGCAACGAGACCGTCGAATCCTACGACGCCATTGCAGCCGGCGATCAGGCCAAGGCCAAGGACGCGGCCTTCGTCAAGGCAGTCAACATCGCGCTCCATGACGGCGGCTACCCGCTGGTCCGTGGCGCAGCCAAGGTTGCCGACCAGAAGCTCGACGCCTTCGTGGCAGCCAATCCGGAGCTGAAGCTCGATGCTGCAGCCATCCGCGGCGGCGAAAAGGCCACCGTTCCGGTCGCACAGGCAATCAAGGACAAGCTGCTGACGGCTGAAGAGGCAGGCAGCGCCACCGACATCAGCGTCTTCTCGATCGCAGGCGGCGGCGCTTTCTCGATGGTCGCCGACCCGGCAGGCGTGAACAAGCCGATGGTCATCGGCATCCTGTTCATCCTCGTCGTCTACGTGACGATGGTGTATGGCCCGATCGCCGCGATCCTGGTCGAGATGTTCCCGACCCGCATCCGCTACACCGGCATGTCGCTGCCTTATCACATCGGCAACGGCTGGTTCGGCGGCCTGCTGCCGGCAACCGCCTTCGCCATGAGTGCCGCGGCCGGCGACATCTATTACGGCCTCTGGTACCCGATCGCGATTGCCGCCATGACGCTGATCATCGGTGTGATCTTCGTCAAGGACACGCTCGGCACCGACCTCAACGCCAAGGACTGATCTCGGTCCATCCCAAGCGAGAGCCCGGCAGGCGCGAGCCTGCCGGGCTTTTCTTTTGGAACATTCGCGCTCAGTCGGCCTCGAACATCAGCGAGCGGTGCGTGGCCGCACCGGCCATGGCGCCGTCGCCGACCGACAGCGCCACCGAGCCGGCCGCACGCGCAATGTCGCCGCAGGCGAACACGCCTTTCGCGCTCGTCTGCTTCATCGCGTCCGTCCTGATAAAGCTGCCCATCGGCCCCACCTCCAGCTCGCAGCCCAGCTGTTCGACCCAGGGGATCTGCAGCGATGTCTTCGGCATGGTGAACAGCCCGTCGAGCGCTATCACGCGGCCATCTTCCAAAACGACGTCGGCCCGCTCGCCCCTGACCTCGCGGACAGGCGTTGTCTCGACCGCTGTGCCGCGCGCCTCGAGCTGCCGCAACTGCCCCGCGTCGGGAAAAAGGGCGCCGTTGGTGAACAGCGTGGTCTTGCCCCAGTCGGGCAGCATCAGCGCGTGATGCATGGAATGCTCCGACACGGCGAGCACGCCGACCCGGCCCTGGTTCAGTTCGTAGCCGTGGCAATAGGGGCAATGGAACACCGAGCGGCCCCAGCGCTCCCTGAGGCCGGTTATGTCGGGCAGGCTGTCGGAAACGCCGCCCGCGAGAACCAGCCGCCGCGCCGTCTCCGTCGCGCCGTTGCCGAGATCGACGGCAAAACCGCCGGCGATCCGCCTTGCACCCTCCGCCCTGCCCTCGATCCAGCGGACCGTCGGGTACAGCTCGAGCTGCGCACGCGCCTCCGCCGCGATCGCGCCGGGATCGACGCCGTCGCGGCCGAGAAAGCCGTGCGACCTGGCGGCAAAGCGGTTGCGGCGTTCACCGGCATCGACCACCAGCACCTTCTGCCTGGCCCGGGCCAGCTGCAAACCGGCGGAAATCCCCGCATAGCTGCCGCCGACGATGATCACGTCGTGGTTCATGACAAAATCCTTTGCTGCGTTGCGTCTGCCCGACGGCCCCGCAGGCCTTTCGGGATATCACGACACTTATTATGTTACGTGATATCGATCGTCAAGTTTCACGCAACTCCTGTTGTTGCGTAAGCGCGCCTCTGCTAGGCCTGTTCCAACGCCGGGGCGGCTAAGGCCGCGCCCAAAAGACCAGCGCCAGAGAGCAGTTCAATGAGACCCGACACCCGCCTTTCCCGCATGCTGCATGTGCTGATCCACATGCAGCACCACGAGGGCACCGCCACCTCCGACGCCATCGCCACCATGCTCGGCACCAACCCCGTCGTCGTGCGCCGGACCATGGCCGGCCTGCGCGACCAGGGTTATGTCCGCTCCGAGAAAGGCCATGGCGGCGGCTGGGTTCTGGCGCGCCCACTGGAGGAGATAACGCTGCTCGACATCCACAAGGCGCTCGGCGCGCCGCAGCTCTTCGCCATCGGCCTTGCCGGCGACAACCCCAACTGCGTCGTCGAGCAGGCGGTCAACGTCTCGCTCGCCGAGGCGATGGACGAGGCCGAGGCGATCCTGCTTGCCCGCTTCGGCAAGGTGACGCTGGCCGAACTCGCCGAGGGTGCTGCAAAAGCCTCCAGCGGCAAGCTCACCATGGAGCATTTCTAGGCTGCTTGGGCGCAGACATCCTTGACGCAACCGCGCAGCCAGCAATGGGCGGCGTCGGCATCCAGGCGCGGATGCCAGAGCAGCGAAACGGTGATCTCGGGCAGATGGAACGGCAGCGCAAAGGTGAACATGCCGGCGCGCAGATTGCCGGTGTGGCGTTCGGGAACGGTGGCGACGAGATCGCTGCCGCGCGCCAGCGCCAGGGCGGCGGAAAAACCTGCCACCACCACGGCGGTCTCCCGTTCGAAGCCCTGCTGTTCCACCGCCTCGTCGACGAAACCACGGTCGGGCGCCTGGCGCGAAATCGCGATGTGCCCGCAGGCGGCATAACGCGCGAGCGTGACCTCGCCTTCGCTGATGGAATGGCCTGATCGCGCGACACCGACGAAACGATCGCGGAACAGCGCCTGCGCGCGCACTTCCGGGCCGGTCGCCTTGCCGACCACGCCTGTTTCCAGGTCGACGCTGCCGTCGCGCAGCGGCTCGCTGCCCCTGTCGGGCTTGGGCATGAAGCGCACCCGCACGCCGGGGGCCTGGCGGGCGATGCGGTCGACAAGGGCGGGGCCGAAATTCTCGACGAAGCCCTCGCGCGTCCTGATCGTGAAGGTCCGGGCAAGCCGCGCCAGATCCAGGTCCTCGGCCGGACGCAGCACCGCCTCGGCTTCCTCGACGAGTTGTGCGACCCGCTGGCGCAGTTCGAGCGCACGCGGCGTCGGCACCAGTCCGCGCCCTGCCCTGACCAGCAGCGGATCGCCTGTCGTTTCGCGCAGCCGCGCCAGCGCGCGGCTCATCGCCGAGGGGCTGAGCTGCAGCCGCCTGGCGGCGCGGGCAACGCTGCCTTCGGCGAGAAGGACATCGAGGGTCACCAGCAGGTTGAGGTCGGGCATGGGCATGACGCCGAGCATAGGCATGGCCATGACATGGCGTCAAACGCACTGATGAAGTGCAAATGCTGCGTGTTCCGCCATGTCAGGTCGGAAGCTATCTTTCCACTGCTCCCCCGGGGAGCGACCTGGATGGAGAGCGCGATGAACTCGGCGACGGCGGAATACGAGCAGACGGGAAGCGGGCAGTCGGCAGCGACCCGCTGGATACTGGCCAGCCTGTCGCTGTCCATCCTGCTCTCGTCCCTCGGCACCAGCATTGCCAATGTCGGGCTGCCGACATTGGCACAGGCCTTCAATGCATCGTTCCAGCAGGTCCAATGGGTGGTGCTCGCCTATCTGCTGGCGGTCACCACGCTGGTCGTCGGCGTCGGCCGACTGGGCGACCTGATCGGCCGCAGGCGTCTGCTGATCGCCGGCATCGCCCTGTTCATCCTGGCTTCGGCGCTGTCAGCGGCGGCACCCAGTCTGCGGGTTCTGGTCGCCGCCCGCGCCGTGCAGGGACTGGGCGCCGCCGCGATGATGGCGCTTGCCATGGCGTTCGTCGGCGACACCGTGCCCAAGGCGCGCACCGCCAGCGCCATGGGGCTGCTCGGCGCCATGTCGGCAATCGGCACCGCACTTGGCCCTTCGCTCGGCGGCCTGCTCATAGCGGGGCCGGGTTGGCGCATGATCTTCCTGGTCAATGTGCCGCTCGGCCTGATCGCCCTGCTGCTGGCATACCGTCACCTGCCGGCGGACAAGGCGACGGCAGAACGGCCTCGCTTCGACATTGCGGGCACGGCGCTGCTGGCCGTGACGCTTGCCGCCTATGCCCTGTCGATGACGCTTGGCCGTGGGCAATTCGGCCTGCTGAACCTTGGCCTGATGGTCGCCGCCGGCATTGGTGTCGCACTCTTCCTGCGGGTCGAGACGCGAGCCGCAGCGCCACTGGTCAGGCTCTCCCTGCTCCGGGAGCCCGCCTTTGGCGCGAGCCTGGCCATGAGCGGGCTCGTCTCCACCGTGATGATGGCAACGCTTGTAGTCGGGCCATTTTACCTGTCGCGTGGTCTCGGGCTTGACGCCGCACTCGTCGGCCTCACGCTCTCGGCCGGCCCCGTGGTCACGGCGCTGACCAGCATCCCGGCAGGCCGCATCGCCGACCGCTTCGGCGCCCGGCGCATGACGATTGCCGGCCTTGCCGGCATGGCCATGGGAACGCTGGCTCTCGCGCTGATGCCTCTGGCGGCAGGTGTCGCCGGCTATGTCGTGCCCATCATCGTCACGACGACAGGCTATGCGCTGTTCCAGACGGCCAACAACACGGCCGTCATGGCCGACGTCAGTGCCGATCGGCGCGGCGTCGTTTCCGGCATGCTCAACCTCGCGCGCAATCTCGGACTGGTCACCGGGGCCGCGGTGATGGGCGCGGTGTTCGCATTTGCATCCGCGACATCGGGAGCTGCCGAGATATCGGCCACAGCCGCGGCCAGCGGCATGCGGGCGACATTCGGCGCGGCCCTGGTCCTTGTCGTCGCAGCGTTGGCTATGGCGATGGCGGTTTCGGCCGACAGGGCGAGGCGCTGAATCCCGGTGCCCCTTGCCCGGCCGCGCAGCCGAAGCTACTCATGCGGCATGACCCAGTTGATCGAAATCGGGACCCTGCGTGTCCTCAGCTTTGCCGGCGACGAAAAAGTCATCCGCGTGGCGGGCGATGCCAACGACTTCATCGGCGACGCATGGGCGCACCAGGCCGACATGCTGGCCATTCCGCTGGCGCGGCTCGGGCCGGATTTCCTGAAGCTCGGCACCGGCGTCGCCGGCGAGGTGTTCCAGAAATTCGTCAACTACCGCCTGCGCTGCGCCATTGTCGGCGACATCACAGCCAAGCTCGATAACAGCAAGGCGCTGCGCGACTTCGTCCGCGAAACCAACGCGGGCAACTCGATCTGGTTCGTGCCCGACATGGACGGCCTTCGCGACAGGCTCGCCGGCAAGGCGGCCTGAGCAGCAGGCTGGGCCGGGCGAGGCAAACACGCCCTCCGGCGTCGGCCGATGCGGCGCGCTGGCGCCGTCCGAAGAATTGGCCCATAAGCACCGAACCCATTTTCCTTGAGGTCGACAACAATGGCCCTGCATCTCAACACGCCGCTGCTCGAATCCCGCCCCCTGAGCCTGACGGCGGGGCGTTCGATCTGGCTGAAGATGGACGCGCTCCAGCCTTCCGGCTCGTTCAAGATCCGCGGCATCGGCGCGGCCTGCGAGCATCACGCCAAGGCGGGCAAGAGCCGCTTCGTCTCGTCCTCGGGCGGCAATGCCGGCATCGCTGTCGCCTATGCCGGACGCAGGCTGTCGCTCCCCGTCTCGGTCTTCGTTCCCGAGACGACGACCGACAAGGCAAAGGCCCTGATCCGGCAGGAGGGCGCCGAGGTCATCGTCCATGGCGCGTCCTGGCAGGAGGCCAACGAGCGCGCCCTGTCGGCGCTCGACGCTGATGCCGCCTTCATCCACCCCTTCGACGATCCGCTGCTGTGGACCGGCCATGCGACGATGATCGACGAGGTGGTCGCCGAGGGCGTCTCCTTCGACGCCGTCGCCGTGTCGGTCGGCGGCGGCGGGCTCATGTCGGGCATCGTCGAGGGCCTCGCGCGCAACGGTCTCGAACATATCCCCATCGTCGCCGTCGAGACCGAAGGCGCAGCCTCCCTGGCCGCTGCGATGAGGGCCGGACAACGGGTGCAGCTGCCCGCCATCACCAGCATCGCCACCTCTCTCGGCGCCCGCATGGTCAGCGCGCACGCTTTCGAGCTGACGCAAAGCCGGCCCATCGACAGCGTGGTCGTCAGCGACCGCACCGCCGTCGACGCGTGCCTGCGCTTTCTCGACGATCACCGCGTGCTGGTCGAGCCGGCCTGCGGCGCGACGCTTGCGCTTGCCTATACGCATTCGGCCTCGCTGGCGCGCTTCGACCGCGTGCTGATGATCGCCTGCGGCGGGGCAACGGCCTCGCTCGCTCAGCTTCAGGCCTGGCAGGTCGCCTGAAGGGTCCTGCAGGCCCTCTTCCCGCGAACGGGAAAAGGGCAAGGACAAAAAGATCAGGCGTTGATCCAGCACTTGGTCAGCGCGTGGCCGCCCATCAGCTCCCCATTGGGGTCGTCCACCCAGCCGCCGAGCTTGGGGCCGGAGGCGTCGATGTAGTTGTTGAACATCGGCACGATGACGCCGCCCTCGTCGCGCAGGATCAGCGCCGCCTGGCGATAGAGTTCCTTGCGCTTGACTTGATCGAGCTCGCCGCGCGCCGACAGGATCAGCTTGTCGAAATCGTCGCGGAAGAAGCGCGTGTCGTTCCATTCGGCCTTTGAGAGATAGGCGATGGAATAGACCTGGTCCTGCGTCGGCCGGCCGGTCCAGTAGGACATGGAGAAAGGCTGCTTGTTCCACACCTCCGACCAGTAGCCGTCGCCGGGCTCGCGCTTGACCTCGAGCGTGATGCCGGCCTTGGCCGCACTTTGCTGGTAGAGCTGGGCGGCATCGACCGCGCCGGGGAACGCGACGTCGGAGGTGCGCAGCAGCACCGGGCCGGAATGACCCGACTTCTTGTAGTGGAACGCTGCCTTGTCGGGATCGTAGGCACGCTGCTCGATGTCGTCGGAAAACAGCGCATAGGCCTTGGTCACCGGCATGTCGTTGCCGATCGAGCCGTAGCCGCTCAAAACCTTCTTGACCATCTCCTCGCGGTCGACGGCGTATTTGAGCGCCAGCCTCAGATCGTTGTTGTCGAAGGGCGCGGTGTTGCAATGGGCGATGAAGACATAATGACCCTTGCCCGGCACGTTGCGGATCTCGACGCCCGGCACGCGCTTGATGAGGTCGACGATCTTCGGCTCGACGCGATTGATCAGGTCTACCTGGCCGCCCTGGAGCGCTGCGGTGCGGGCGGTGGCGTCGTTGATGACGACGATCTCGATCTGGTCGGCATGGCCGCGCTTGTCGGAGCCCCAATAGCCCTTGTGCAGCTCGCCGACATGGCGCACGCCGGGCTCGTTGACGGCGACCTTGTAGGGGCCGGTGCCGATGCCGGCGGTCGGGTTGTCCTTGCCGCCATTGGGCTGGATCATCAGGTGATAGTCGCTGACCACGTAAGGCAGGTCGGCGTTCGGCTCCTTGAGCGTGATGACGACATAGTCGCCGTCCGTCTTGACGCTGTCGAACTGGCTGACGAAGGCGAGCGCGGCCGATTTCGAGTTCTCGTCGCTATGGCGCTCCAGCGTCGCCACCACATCGGCGGGCGTCAGGTCCTTGCCATTGTGAAAGGTCACGCCCTTGCGGATCTTGAAATGCCAGGTCTTGGCGTCGTCGGAAGCCTCGTAGGACTCCGCCAGCCGGGGCTCGATCTCGCCCGCCGGCGACACCTCGAGCATCTGTTCGCCCCAGCTGCGGCCGAGCGTATAGGGCACCTGGCTGGCCCAGCTGGCCGGGTCGAGGCTGTCGGTGGCCGCACCGCCGACCATGCCGGCGCGCAGGATGCCGCCCTTGGCCGGCGCCTGCGCCCTGGCTGCGCCTGCAATCAGGCTGTTGGCCGTCAGCGCCGTCACGCCAAGCGCAGCCGCGCGGCCGAGAAAATCGCGGCGCGACAGCCGTCCGCTGGCGACGAGGTGGCTCAGGTGATCGAGTTCGTTCGACATGCGAGAGAAATCCTCCGGTTATGCGCGGCATGATCGCCGTCGTTGCTGCTCCCTCCGGAATAGTGATTGGGCATGCCCCAGCGTAAGGGCTCTGGATGCGACATTTTCCGCCGCATTCCGGCACAGCCGGCAAATGTCCGTGACCGGTGCGCCCGACCGCGTTCTCCCCCTTGCCCAACCCGCAAAGCCGTGTGACGATAGGCTGAATCCTGGAGTTGCCGGCGTCCCTGTGGACGTGCCAAGGAGGCTCCCGCTTGTTGAAACTGTGCATCGGACCTGCCGATTTCCGGGCCGTTGCGCGAGGAGGTCTGAACAGAGTTTGAGTGCCCGCGACGGCCGAACAGGCCGGCCGCCGCTTCAGGGAAAGATGCCTGAGTGGAGGTCAGCTCGTCATGGGTAATCGCGCCGGAGGAAGGCGTACGGGACCGAAATGCATCGCCATCGTCGGTCCCTACGCCAGCGGTAAAACCACTCTCTTTGAAGCCCTTCTCGCCCGCACGGGCGCCATCCCCAAGCAGCAGCCGGTCGCCTCCGGCAACACGATCTCCGACCACTCCCCCGAGGCCAAGGCCCACGCCATGAGCGTCGAGGCCGTCTTCGCCACGACCCAGTTCATGGGCGAGAGCATCACCTTCATCGATTGTCCCGGCTCGGTCGAATTTGCCTTCGAGGCCGAACCGGTGCTCACGGCCTGCGACCTCGCAGTCGTGGTTGCCGAGCCCGACGAGAAGAAATTTCCGGCACTGCAGCTGATCATGCGCAAGCTTGATGAAATGGGCGTGCCGCGCATCCTGTTCCTCAACAAGATCGACAAGGCATCCGCCGGCATTCGCGACACGCTCAAGCTGCTGCAGCCCGTCAGCCGCACGCCGCTTTTGCTGCGCCAGATCCCGCTGCGCAAGGACGGCGTCATCGTCGGCTCGATCGACCTGGCGCTCGAGCGCGCCTACATCTACCGCGAATATGCCGAGAGCGAGATCGCCGACATTCCCGGCGACGAGAAGGCCCGTGAGCTCGAGGCCCGTTTCGCCATGCTGGAGACGCTGGCCGACCATGACGACCAGCTGATGGAGCAGTTGCTCGAGGAGATCGAGCCGCCCAAGGACGCGATCTTCGACGACCTTGCTGCCGACCTGCGCGACGGTTCGGTCACGCCGGTGCTGATCGGCTCGGCTGAAAAGGGCAATGGCGCACTGCGCCTGCTCAAGGCCATCCGCCACGACGCACCCGATGTCGAGGCGACGCGCAAGCGGCTCGGCGCGCCCGACGGCGGCACGATCGTGCAGGTGATGAAGACGATCCACACCTCCCATGGCGGCAAGCTGTCGGTGTCGCGCATCCTGTCCGGCAGCGTCTCCGACGGCGCCGAACTCTGGCTCAACGCCACCGACACCGCCAAAGTGTCCGGCATCTACCGTATGCTCGGGAAAGACCAGGCAAAACAATCGGGTGCCGCCGCCGGCGACACCGTGGCGCTCGGCAAACTCGACAATGTCGCGACCGGCCAGACGCTGACGACTGCCAAGGGTGGCACCAGGCAGCTGGCAACCCTAGAACCGCCCAAGCCCGTCTATGCCTTCGCGCTGCGCCCCAAGGAGCGCAAGGACGACGTCAAGATGTCGGCGGCAATCCAGCGCCTTGCCGAGGAGGACCCCTCGCTGACCCTGCACCACAACCAGGATTCGGCAGAGACGGTGCTGTCTGGCCATGGCGAGATGCATCTGCGGGTCGTGCGCGAACGCCTCGAAGGCCGCAACCAGATCGCCGTCGAGGGCCATGCGCCCGCCGTGCCCTATCGCGAGACGATCCGCAAAGGCGTGCAGCAGCGTGGCCGCCACAAGAAGCAGTCGGGCGGCCACGGCCAGTTCGGCGACGTCGTCATCGAGATCAAGCCGCTGCCGCGCGGCTCGGGCTTCGAGTTCACCGACACCATCACCGGCGGCGTGGTGCCCAAGCAGTACATCCAGTCGGTCGAGGCCGGCGCGCGCGACTTCCTCAAGACCGGCCCGCTCGGCTTCCCCGTGGTCGACGTCGCGGTCAACCTGTCCGACGGATCGTTCCACACGGTCGATTCCTCCGACATGGCCTTCCAGATGGCGGCCAAGATCGCCATGAAGGAAGGCATGGCGGCCTGCTCGCCGGTGCTGCTCGAGCCGATCATGAAGGTCTCGATCGTCACCCCGTCCGACGCCACCGCCCGCATCATCGCACTGGTGCCGCAGCGCCGCGGCCAGATCCTCGGCTACGATGCCCGCGACGGCTGGCCCGGCTGGGACGTGGTCGAGGCGACCATGCCGCAATCGGAGATCGGCGACCTCATCATCGAGTTGCGCTCGGCCACCGCAGGCGTCGCCACCTACCGCGCCGAGTTCGATCATATGGCCGAACTCACCGGCCGCCTCGCCGACGAGGCCATGCAGCAGGCCGGCAAGGCCGCGTGACAGCCATGCCGGGCGATCCATCGGGGTCGCCCGGCATCAACTGGCGTGCCGCCTCGACCCGGTTCGTGCCGGCCTGGCGCCGCCAGAGACAGGCCGGTGTCTTCGTCGATGTCGGCTGCCAGCGGTCGCCTGCTGCCACAGTCCAGAACCGTTGCCCCGGGCGCCCGCAGAGACAGGACGAGCGGGTCGCGCCTCGGGAGGCGAGGATGCCTGCGGACCGCCATCTCGTCTTCCCGGACCACGCAAGCGAACGCCTCACGCACTATCAAACTCCCGTGACCACTGCCCTCGCGACGAAACACCTGGCATCCCGCACGCGTATGTGAACAGGCAGAGATTGATTTCGCCGCCGCGCAGGGCAAACCTTGCGGCCGACAGGAGCACACGAATGGCAGTGATACATCGTCGTCCGACATGGGCGATATCGGAAGCGCAGGCCACGCCTGAGCATATCTTCCTCAACCGCCGTACCATTCTCGCCGGCATGGGGCTTGGGCTGGCGACCGCGGCCATGCCCCGCCCTGCCCGCGCCGAGGACGCCGACCCGACAGCCGATCTCTACCCGGCCAGGCCGAACGCGGCCTACAAGCTCGACCGCTCGCTGACACCAGAGGAGATCAACGCCAACTACAACAACTTCTATGAATACGGGACCTACAAGGAGATCGCGGCGAGCGCCCAGATGCTGAAGACGCGGCCCTGGGAGATCGAGATCGGCGGGCTGGTCGACAAGCCGCTGACGCTCGGCATCGACGAGCTGATCCGCAAGTTCCCGCTGGAAACCCGGCTCTATCGCCACCGTTGCGTCGAGGCCTGGTCGATGACCATCCCGTGGACGGGCTTTCCGCTGAAGGCGCTGGTCGCCATGGCGAACCCCAAGGCAGACGCAAAATTCATCCGCTTCGAAACCTTCCTCGATCCCAAGATGGCGCCGGGTCAGAACGACTTCGTCTATCCCTGGCCCTACATCGAAGGCGTCACCATCGAGGAGGCGGCGCTCGACCTGCCCTTCCTCGTCACCGGCGCCTACGACAAGCCGCTGGCAAAGCAGTTCGGCGCGCCGATCCGGCTGGCGCTGCCGTGGAAATACGGTTTCAAGTCGATCAAGTCGATCCGCAAGATCGACTTCGTCGCCGAGCAGCCGCAAGGGCTGTGGGAGGCGATCCAGCCGAGCGAGTATGGCTTCTGGGCGAATGTGAATCCCGAGGTGCCGCATCCGCGCTGGAGCCAGGCCAAGGAACGCGTGCTGCATACGGGCGAACTGGTGCCGACGCAGCTGTTCAACGGCTATGCCCAAGAGGTCGGCCAGATCTATGCCGGCAAGGATCCGGCAACGCTCTATATGTGATCTTGGAGGGGCAAAAGAAAAGCGGCGTCCAAGGAAATCCCTGGACACCGCTTTTTGCGGACCGTTCCGCGGGAGGCGGGACGGCAGGTCCGCCGCTTCGTGGCCGACGTTTGATCCATCGGCAATCTGCTGGACGCGGCGCGTTGCCTAAGCCCGGCACGTTCGGGTGATGCCCCCATCTCCCGGCGCGCCATCACCGCGTCCAAGTAAAAGCTAGGCGCATCAGTGGGTTCGGGGAACGTTACCCGATGTTACATGTCACTGTTACGCGGAGCGGCCATGCAGCTTTACCGGGCGTTAACCCCATGTCGGCCGGCGCCGTCGCCTCCAGAACCGGAAACGAAAATGCGTGCGGCGGGGCATTCTGACCAGTGGTTGCGCATGCCCTGACGGCCGACCGGAAATGACGGTGCTCGTGCCGTGCGGCAGCCGGGCCGCACGCAGCACCCTGGGAAGGGCCGCCTCCCCTCCCGGCTCCATGCCCGGCACTACGTGGTTCGACGGGCTCACGCCGAGCGTCGTCGAAACGCCAACGCAAACTTCAACACGGCCCTGGTCCGGGCATCCATCGTCCACGACATCGGTGCTCCAAGGCCTGATAGCGCAGATACATCTCGGGACCTGGCGGCCACCCGACACCCTCGAGCCGAGGCCGAGCAGTGGAAGATCGATCGGTGGATTTTGGCTGCCGCCCTGCGCCGCAAGATGGTGCGTAAAGCAGCGCGTTCGATCGAGGCCGATGAGGGAAAAAGTCTGAATTCAGGCAACAAAAAAGCCGGATCCAAGAAGATCCGGCTGAGTTTGTTTGGAAGTGCCGATTAAGGCTAACCTCCAGAGGGGAACACTCGAGGGCGCTAATGGGAGGAGGAACGCGCCCTGGAGATGATCGTTATATGTGCTTTCCTTGCCCAAGAAACAAGCATCTATTTTGCAACGCACGCATGCAAAAAGACGCGGGCTGTGGTCCAACATTGTTAGAATGGCGATAGGACCAGAATTTTCGCTGAAAAGCGACGATTTTTGCTGCAGCACTGCACATTCGCATGGCGTCTTGCCGGCAATATCAGGCCGAAATTCATGCTGCACTGCAATGACGACGTTTCAGGCACGCCACGTCCATTGTTGCGGCAGAAATCGATCCATGGGCAAACTGGCGGCATCCGGATGAATGGGAGTGCACGGCATGCGCAAGGCATCGGCAGTCCTCGGCAGCACCGCCTTCTTCATCGCAGCACCGGTCATGGTGGCCGGCGTCCTGCCCTGGCTGCTGCTTGGCGGTTATGCCCGGCAACTGGCGCCCTGGCCGCTGGCGGCCGCGGGCGCGGTGCTCGTCGCCGGCGGACTGGCCGTCCTGCTCCACGCCTTTGGCCGCTTCGTTCGCGAAGGCGCGGGCACCCCTGCCCCGATCGCACCGACGGAACGGCTGGTGGTCGGCGGCGCCTACCGCCACGTCCGCAACCCGATGTATGTGGCGGTGATTGCCATCATCGTCGGCCAGGCGCTTTTGTTTTCGAGCTGGCTGGTTGCGGCCTACGCCGTGCTGGCCGGCATGACCATGGCGGCTTTCGTGCGCGCCTATGAGGAGCCTGTCCTCACCCGTCGCTACGGCCTCGACTACGAGCGCTACCGCCGAGCGGTGCCGGGCTGGCTGCCGCGCCTCACGCCGTGGCGCGGCGACTGACATCAGGTCTCAGAAGGCCCAGCTGCGCGCCTTGGAGATGACGAAATCACGGAAGGCATGCAGCTTGGCCTGCTCCTTCATCGTGTCGGGATAGGCGAAATAAGTGTCGAAGGACGGCACTTCGGTCTCCGGCAGGAGTTGCACCAGCCCCGCATCCTTGCCCACCACATAATCGGGCAGCATGGCGATGCCGGCGCCGGTCTGCACGGCCCGCTTGATCGACAGGATGTCGTTGATCTGCAATGTCGGCACGCGCTGTCCGCTCTCGAAATCGCCCACCGTCTCCAGCCAGTTGAGTTCGCTCAGATGTGTCGGCACCGGCACGCCGAAGGTGACGATGCGATGGTTCTTGAGATCGGCGATGGAGGCCGGCTTGCCATATTTGGCGATGTAGCCGGGCGACGCGTAGAGATGGAAATGCACGGTGAACAGCCGGCGCTGGATCAGATCGGGCTGCTGTGGCTGGCGCAGGCGAATGGCGCAGTCGGCCTGGCGCATGGTCAGGTCCAGCTCCTCATTGGCGAGGATCAGCTGCAGCTGGATTTCCGGATAAAGCTCGAGGAATTCCTGGATGCGCTCGGTCAGCCAGCCGGCGCCGAGGCCGACGGTGGTGGTCACGCGCAGCACGCCCGACGGCCGGTCCTTGGTCTCGGTCAGCCGCGACTTAATGGTCTCGAGCTTGACCAGCACGTCATGGGCTGTGCGGAACAGCATCTCGCCCTGCTCGGTCAGCACCAGGCCGCGCGCATGGCGATGGAACAGCGGCACGCCGATGTCGTGTTCGAGCGCGCTGACCTGGCGCGAGATGGCCGATTGCGACAGACGCAGCGTCTCCGCCGCATGTGTGAACGAGCCAGCCTCCGCCGCGGCGTGAAACACGCGCAACTTGTCCCAATCCAACGCCATTTTTTCCCCTCGTTTATAAGGCGTTTGGTCGGCCTATTCGGCCGCTTCGCGATGCACTTCTATGCCGGCCAGGTACTTTTCGGCTTCGAGCGCGGCCATGCAGCCGAGCCCGGCGGCCGTCACCGCCTGGCGGTAGATGTCGTCGGTCACGTCGCCGGCGGCAAACACGCCCGGCACGTTGGTGCGCGTCGAGTTCGCCTCGGTCCACAGATAGCCGTTCGGCTTCTGCTTGAGCTTGCCGACGAACAGCTCGACCGCCGGCGCATGGCCGATCGCCACGAACACGCCGTCGGTCGCCATTTCGGTGATGGCGCCGGTGTTGACGTTCCTGAGCCTCACCGCATTGACCGACGGCGGCAGCGGCTTCTGCGCCGGTGCGCCCACGATCTCGTCGACGGCATGATCCCAGACCACCTTGATGTTGTCCTTGGCAAACAGCCGCTCCTGCAGGATGCGCTCGGCGCGGAAGTGGTCGCGGCGATGGACGACCGTCACCGTCTTGGCGAGGTTGGAGAGGTAAAGCGCTTCCTCGACGGCCGAATTGCCGCCGCCGACCACCACCACGTCCTTGCCGCGGTAGAAGAAGCCGTCGCAGGTGGCGCAGGCCGACACGCCAAAGCCCTGGAACACCTGTTCGGAGGGCAGGCCGAGCCACTTGGCCTGGGCGCCGGTGGCGATGATCAGCGCGTCGGCCGTGTAGAGCGTGCCGGAATCGCCCTTGGCGCGGAACGGCCGCACGTCGAGATCGACCTCGGTGATGATGTCGTGGATCATCTCGGTGCCGACATGCTCGGCCTGGAGACGCATCTGCTCCATCAGCCACGGGCCCTGGATCGGCTCGGCGAAGCCGGGATAGTTCTCGACCTCGGTGGTGATCATGAGCTGGCCACCCTGCTGGATGCCGGCGACGAGCATCGGCTTCAGCATCGCGCGCGCAGCATAGATCGCGGCCGTATAGCCGGCCGGACCTGAACCGATGATGAGGACTGGCGCATGTTTGGCGGTCATCTGGAAGCCTTCACAGTCAATGGAAACGGGCAGCGCCCGAAAACAGGGCGCCAACAGCCCCTAATCTAGGTGTTCCCCCCCTTGCCGCGCAAGGCGACAAGATGTTCCTCCCCCGAAAGCTTTGTCGCAGCTCCGCCCGGCCTGCACAGTTCGGCCTGCCGTTTCGTCATGCAACAAAGCGGGGCAACAAAGCGGGCATTTTGCCTGGCCGAGCTTCCCCAAGTCCACCCGAGTAGTTTAATTACAAGAAAGCGTAAGATTCTTGCGCAAACTTTCCGGAGCACCCATGCCCATCAAGGCCGATCTCGACGCCATCGACTGGAAGATCCTGCGCGAACTGCAGGATGACGGGCGCATGACCAATGTCGAGCTGTCGCGCCGGGTCGGCATCTCCGCCCCGCCCTGCCTGCGCCGCGTCAAGCGCCTCGAGGACGAGGGCATCATCCAGCGCTACCGCGCTTTGCTCAACGCACCGGCGCTCGGCATGGACGTCGTCGCCTTCTGCCTCGTCGGCCTCAACCGCCAGTCGGAAGTCGACCTGAAATCCTTCGCCGACCGCACCCGCGGCTGGCCGATCGTGCGCAGCGCCTGGATGGTGTCGGGCGAATCCGACTTCATGCTCCACTGCGTCGCCCCCGACCTCGGCACCTTCCAGACCTTCGTCATCGAGGAACTGACATCCTCGCCCAACGTCGACACCGTGCGCACGGCGCTGACGATCAGGCAGGTGAAGGACGAGGGACTGGTGGGGATTTGAACCAACTCCTGGAACCGGAATTAATTTCGCACATCGCATTTTTGCCGCTGCCGGCGCCTGCTGCGGCGCAATCTACTATGCCGAAAACAACATGCGGACCGGATATTTCTCGGTCTTTATGTTTCTGGTGATTGCCGGCATCTTCGAGATCGCAACATCAAATAGATGGGTTGCGATCGGCCTTTCCGTGTCCTTTATCGTCAGCCTGTTCATCCTGTCGAAATTGAAATACAAATACACGAGATTTGCTCTCGTCTACAATGATATATTTGGATTCGACAGAAAGGTTTACAGAGACATATTCAGAACCTACGGAAAAGATGCATTCGCAGCCACGGCATTGATTGTCGTTTTGGCTGCACTGTTCGTCGTGGTTCTGTTCTTCGCGGGAGACAGCAACAACCACCCCGCAGTCGTCTATTCGTCATTGGTGATCAGCGCGACCGGAGCCTGGCTTCTGGTGCCTTACGCGATGAATGAATATCGGCGTGCAAACTGGGACGGCCGGCACATTTCGACGTTCCTTGCGACCATGCTCGCGCAACGTTTCAGGCCGGCAGACATGACACGCCTGACAATCAGCGCGCCTCCCTCGTCCGCCAATATCGGAAAACCCGCAAGCCAGGTAGACGAAGCTCCGCACATCATTCTGATCGGAGGAGAGTCGACCTTTCCACCAAGGCTTTTCGAGCTCCCTGAAGAACCTGACATCGCCCGGTTCTTCGACGGTAAGGAAGGGCTCCGCGAGTTGAAGGTGGAAATCTTCGGCGGCCAGACCATCCTGTCGCATACAAGCTGCCTGACCGGCCTCTCGACGCTGCTTTTTGGTGAGAATCGCGCCTACGCTCCTCGCTTCTGGCGGGATCGCATCGGGGTCTCCCTACCCTTCTTCCTGAAGTCTCACGGCTACTCCGTCACGGCCTTGCTATCTGGCCAACGCGACTGGATGGGCATCGGAGGTTTATACGAGACGATCGGGATCGACAGCGTCTTCGAAGCATCCGACTACATGACTGCCGATGGCGTCGATACGATGTATGCGAGAGACTCATCCGTCTACGCCGCCGCGCTCGCAGACCTGGGCTCTCGCATGGAACGGGGCAGAACCTGCACCATCGTCGAGACGATGCGCAACCACGGCCCGCATACCAAGACGCTGACCAATGAAGCTCGCGAAGTAAGCTCCAGGGACTGGTTTGCAGACACCTGCAGATCCTTGAACCGCCCGCTCCTGCATCAAGCCGCCGAATGGTATGGCCGACTGCGCGCCTCGGTGGACGATTACAATGATTTCAAGACGAAACTGGCCGCCAACCACCCCAATCAGACCTTCCTGATTGTTCACTACGGCGACCATCAGCCGACATTCTGCGCGGACATTCAGGGCGCCTCCCCCGAACAACTCTTCAAGACCTATCTGACAGTGGACTGGATCGGGCAGTCGCCTGAGGGCTCGCAAGTCTGCGCAGCCGGGAGCCTCCCGATCTTTTTCGTCGACGTCCTGCTTGCCCGGGCAGCGGGCCTGCCGTTGGATGGCTTTTTGCAGGCCAAGCAGGTGCTGCTTGAGTCCGACCCCCAGAACGCCTGCTTTGACAGCCCCCAATACCAAGGATTGATTGCCAGCCTCGTCGAGAGCGGAAAACTCAGGCCCGGCAACTACTCGATCCAGGCGAGTTGACACCATCAAAATCCCGGAAGCAACATTTGCCCACGATCGGGACACTACCTATTTTTCAGCGACCCTCTCTGAAAATGCCGGAAACACCTCCATCAACAGAAGACTGATTTCGGATCTTTTCGAAAAGAGCGCGGAACAAAACAGAGGCCTGGGAAGGTTTGTTTCAAACGTGATGAAGCGCCTGAGGTGGGAAAAGCTCGCGCTTTGAGTCCTTGGCCGCGGGCGGTTGAATGGCGTCAGGATTAGTGGCAATAGGCGCCTGACAATCCCAGGGACTCCAAATGCTCAACGGACTCATTCGGCGCCTGACGGGGCGAGCGCACCCTTACAGGGAGTTGCCCGGCATCGCCAAGAGCGTGATGGCCGAACATCTCACCTATCTTTCGATTGAGCGCATGCAGTCGCTGCTGAGCGAGATCGAAGCCGTCAAAAAGTCCAATGTCGCCGGTGATTTTGCGGAGTTCGGCATCGCCCTTGGTGGCTCGGCGATTGTCATTGCAAGCCTGAGAGAGAGCCGAAGCTTCGAGGGATACGATGTATTTGGGCAAATCCCGGAACCAGGCTCGTCCGACAGGTCGGATGCACATAGCAGATATGAAGTAATTCGAAATGGGCTGTCTCAAGGCCTCGCTGGAGAGGAATACTACGGCTACAGAAAAGACCTGTATGGTGACGTCGTGGCAGCATTCGCAAGGCACGGCCTTGATGTTGATGACGTCAGTATCGCCCTGAAAAAAGGCCTGTTCCAGGACACGCTTCACCCACATCCGCACAAGCGCTACAGCCTTGTCCACATCGATTGCGACTGGCACGACCCGGTGTACTTTTGCTTGAAGACGCTTTCACCTCAGTTGAGTTCTGGAGCCGCAGTCTTGATCGACGACTACAGCGACTACGAAGGATGTCGACTTGCCGTTGATCGCGCGCTCCGCGAGGACAAGACCTTGAAACTGGACCGCGTCAGGCCGCACGCTGTACTCCGCAAGATATAAAGAAAAATAATGAAAATTCTTCTTCTGAAATACGACAATACCGACAACATCGGAGACGTAGTACAGACACTTGCGGTCGCTCAACACATTCAAGAACATGACGGATTTATTGAACGCGATCACATGAACAGCTACGATGGCGAGGAATGCGCCGTCGTGATGAATGGCTGGTTCTCGCACGAACCGCAGAACTGGCCGCCGTCGCCCAAGATCACTCCGATCTTCTTCGGCTTCCACATGACCCCCCAGGCGGCAGCCTTCTACTGCGAGCACAAGGAGTACTTTCGCAGATTTCAGCCCATCGGGTGCCGTGATCTCGGAACTGCCGAGATCATTCGTGGCTGGGGTGTGGAGGCATATGTCAGCGGCTGCGCGACGATGACGTTTTCCGAGCGACCGGAGGCGCCTGCGAACCCCAAGGTGGTCCTGGTCGACGTCCCCCGACAGCACTTCGATCGAGGAGAGCGAGCGAATTTCGTCTACGAAAGCCACATAATGCCCGCCCATTGGTCGCATCTCTCTCAAGATGCCAAGATCGATACGGCGAAGGCTCTCCTCGAACTGTATCGCAGCGAGGCTGGCACAGTCGTCACATCGCGCATTCATTGCGCCATGCCCTGTTTTGCAATGGGAATTCCGACGGTCTACAGCGGGATCGTCGAGTACCGCACCGCACTGATCAATGACATCGGAATCCCCAGCTACGCCTTCTCGAAGTTCAGGCGAATGAAAGTGAAGGCGCTGCCATTTAGGGCGCCGAGCTATAAAGAAAGAAAGCAGGCCATTGCGGCCGACCTCAGGAAGCGACTGGACCTGGCGGGTGTTCCCCTCGCCCCTTGGAGGCCATGACAACAGCGGGAGGCTCTTGCCTCTCTCGCCCTCGCGAGCGGCCTATTGCAGAAGACGACCGGCGTCCTCGGCCTTGCCGTCACCGGCGAGAGCGAGCGGCCCGGTAGGATGCAACAGGACCGCCTTGCGACGCTCGCCGCGGAGAAGCCTCGCCAGCTTGTCGGCCAGACGTGCGAACTCCCGCGCCACCCGGGTCGGAAAGTTGCCCTTGGCGCGCTTGATGGCCGGCGTGATGGCCAATGTTATGGTCGAGGCCATCGGACCGTCGGCGCGCCCATGGTAGAACAGGTGCTGAAAGCAGGCGGCAGGCACCAGCGCCTCGATATCGGCCATCTTGAACACATCGCCACGCGTGGTGAACATCATGTGGTCGATGGGCGCCGTGTAGAGTCTGGCCGCCTCGACAAGCTTGCGCGCGCAGCGCCTGGATATCAGGTATCCGCAGGTTCCATATGTATCCCAGCTCAGGCGATGCGCCCTGTAGCCATCGCAAACCTTCCGTCCATTTGCTGAAATCCAGGCACGCTCAGGCCAGCCTTCCAGCCGTATGATGTCTGCACCTGCCTTGTAGAGCTGATGGTCGGTCACGACCCGCTTGAAGTTGGAGGCAAAGATCACATCGTCTTCAAGGACCAGCCCGTAGTCATCCTGTCCCCCGGCGATCTGCTCCCAGGCAAGTCTGTGACTGAGAAAGCAGCCGACCTGGCCTGCGGTGGGGGATTTTTGGCCGGGTGCGAGCCTTGTGACCTCGTCGATGAGTTCCGGCGACAGCGCGTTTCCGTCCACGGCCGATATCCGCTGGAACGGGAGATCCAATTGCTGCAGCATGTCGCGCATTTGCAGCATGCGCTCCGGGGACCGGTCGAGGTTGATAACATAGGCCCTGATCAAGCAACACTCCAGGTCTCGGGATGGCAGAAGCCGCGCAAGCGGAAAGACGCGGGGCTATTCGTAGTCGCGGAAGTCCGGAGGCGGCAAATGGCGGCCCAGCCGGGAGCGATAGCGATAGCTCAATGGCGCAAGCACATCACCAAGCAGGAAGCTCCACGCAAGAGGATATCGTGACGGTCCGTCGCCGTAGTCGACCCCACGCCGCTCCTTGGGATGCCGCGCCGGATTCTGGATCAGGTGCGGCAGCAACGCGTCGAGCCTTCGTTCAACGATATCAAGCCATTGCTCCGTAAACTCGGTTCGCGGTCGGAATGCGAAGGCGCAGTTGCCGATAAGTTGCGCGTGATTTCTCCTGAGATGGAGATATGCGATCTTGTTGAAGATATAGAACGAGCGCCTTCCAAGGTAATAATAGACGCCATCGATGTGCGACTTGTTTACCAGAGCAACCCCGTCCCTGAGTTCGGCATATCCCACTCCCAGAGAGCCATCGGCCTCCATCCGCTCGAGGCTTTCAGCCCACGACGCCGTTGTCCTCTTGATGTCGGAATAGCCGCCGCCGTGAAAATGCATGAAATAGGCGCGAAGATAGTCCGACTGGTGAATTGGACTGAGATACTGAAATGCCGGGTGCAATGGATGATCTTGCAGGACCCACTTAGGCAATTCGCTGCGATCGACAAGGATGATGTCGCATTCGCTGCTGCCCATCGTCTCCAGACAGCGCATCCTGTTGTCGCTCATGGGATTTGCGCCTGGCCAGAAAACAAAAATTCTGCGCGACATTTTCTCGGTCATCGAAATTTGACTCTTTTCCAATCTCCGCCCCGAACTGACGCCGAGCAAAAGTACCAGGCCCGCTTCAACGGCCTCGTCAGTTCCCTTGTCAGTTTCGCAACTCCGTGCACGGCCTTCGCCTCGGGACGATCCCTTTCGAGCGTACTTGGCAACTCTGCTCGACCTTCGGCGATGAACATGTCCTGGATGCAGATCGCGGGGTCAACCTGATAGATCCGCAACTGCTGCGAGGGGACGCAGTCGGCGTTGAACAGGAACTGGTCTACCGGATCGACGAACTCGGCGCTCCAGTCCAGCAGCTTTCGGGCAGCCGCGCTGGACACGATATAGCCCGCCCCACCTGCATGAGTGGCCCGCATGCGACGAAGCGATCGACCGAAATGGACAGCATGCGGCCGATCCAACACGGTGCGAACGAAAGTCGTCTCCAGCTTAACGATGTCTGCGTCTTCAGGAATCCACATGTCGTCGCGCAAGAACTGCCCGATGTCCTGACCGAAGTGAACATCGTCTTCAAAGATTGCGGTATGTCTGGAGTGCCCGGAAGCGGCAATTTGCCAGCATTGGCGATGACTGAGAAAACAAGCGATCTCACCTCGCCTCAGCTGGTAGAACTTGCCGATTGGGCGACGAAGGGAGGCTTCGGGCAAGGTGTTTCCGTCTACAGCCGATACGCGGCTGAAATCGACGCCGGCTTCCTCGAAAATCGGCGCCATGCGCGTGAGCCGATCGGACGAGCGATCCAGGTTGATGAGCAGCAGCTTCATCACTTCTGCCCGCCTGCGGAGACACCGGTCCCAACAGGAACTCTCAGGAAGATGGATGTTTTCAGTCCGACAGCCTGCGCCTTGTACATCAGGCCCGCGATTTGACGCCCCACGCGCACCACCTCATGCCTGAGTTTTGCAATGCCACGCCGCCGAGCCGATCGCGTGTCCGTTCTGTGAAACGCGTGACGGTTCCCCGCAATCTCGCTCGCAAGCGCGTTCACGCTCGTTTCGGGCGTTATCCAGACATCCTGGACACAGATGGCCGGCACGATCTGCAATGAAACAAGCTCGTGCAGCATGCCTTCCGTCGGCGAAAACAATATGACATCCGCGGGCTCGATCTTGCGCCCAGTGTGTTCGACGAGCCTGGCCGCAGCCCCTCGAGAGATGAAATAGCCGCCGGAGCCAAAATTCTTCGATTTCAGGCGCCTGAGATCATGGTCAAACGGCTTCGACCAGACCCTGTAGGACAACTCTCTCTTCTGGGTGTCGGTCTCGGCTCTGACGATTTCGGCGCCCTGCGGTATCCAGCCGTCATCGCGCAGAAAAAGCGGGGCGGCCGCGGACAGGTGAATGTCGTCCTCGGCGACAAATGCCCATTCGTCGGCGCCATCCACGACCAGTTGCCACGCTTTGCGGTGGCTGAGCAGGCAGCCCATCTCCGCCGGCGACATGGAGTTATGGCCAGATGCGCGCTTCAGCAGGCGTTCGAACTCGTCGTTCGGCAGCTGCCGGGCATCGACGGCAGGCACCCTGACGACGTCGACGCCCTTGCCCTCCACTTGGCCCATGAACCATTCGAGCCGTTCGGGCGAACGGTCGAGATTGATCAGATAGACCTTCATTTTACTTTTCCGCCTGCGATGCGCGACGAGGCCTGTATTCGGCTCATCACGGTCTGCCAATTGCCCTCGGCTTTGCTGCGGTCGGCCATCTTGTGCCAGATGTGGAGGACTTCGGTTGCCCACGTGCCGGAACGCCGCTCGATGCCCGCCTCATACATGCGGAAGACGAAATCGACATCCTCATGCCCCCAGCCCGTCAGGCCTTCGTCATAACCGCCGATCCTGACGACGTCGCGTTTCCAGCTTCCGATGTTGCAGCCTTTGACGCGCCGCCAGGTGAATTTGTGGTAGTCGCGGAAGCCGGCATCGGGAAGGCGGGCAAACAGCGGGATGACCTTGGCCAGCTGCCCCCCCGCCCGGTATCGCAGCGCATGGCGTTTCAGGGCACTGAAATCGACGTCACCGCGCGCGCAGAGTTCGGCGCTGAGGTCGGGGCCCATCATGATGCGACTTCCCGTCACCAGATAACCAGGTTTGGCCAGGCGCCGATGCTGACGGATGAAGTCCGGCTGGGTGATGCAGTCGCCATCGAGGAAAATCAGGTAGTCGCCGCGCGACGCCTCGATGGCCTTGTTGAGGATCTGCGTACGCCGGAACCCGATATCCTCGTGCCAGACATGGTTGACGGCAATATCGGTCGCGGCAGCGAGCTTTTGCACCAATTGCCTGGTTTCGTCTCCCGATCCGTCGTCGGCGACCACGATCTCGAAGTCGCGATCGGTCTGCGCCATCAGCGAGCGGAACGACAGGTTGAGCGCCGGAACCCAGTTGTAGGTATTGACGATGACTGTGATCGACGGAACGCCGGGACCTCCAGTCATTTCGGCGCCTTCGGGCCGGCCTGCTGACCGTTCCATATCTTCAGGTAGCGATAATAGGTTCCCTGTGCTGCCGAGACGGCGTTGGCAAGACCGTGTCCGCCGTCGAGGAAGCCGCACTTGAGGACATAGGTCCTGAAGAACATCCACATGCCGCGCGATACGGCCTTGCCGACCGAGGATGTGCGCCCCGCCTCCAGCGCCTGCCTTGCCGAAGCTTCCGTATAGGCGTCGGTCTTCTTCAGGACATCGGAGAAGTTGCGGAAACTGTAATGCAGAAGCTTCCCCGGCAGCCGTGCGACGGCTCCATCCGGCACCAGCCGCTCATGCACCAGCGCATCGCTGAAGCGCGCAGTGCCGCGCCGGAACAGGCGCAGCACATAGTCGGGACTGGTACCGGAGTAGCGCAGGAACTTGCCGCAATACCAGGTCATGCGCGACATCTCGTAGGCATCGCTCGACGACTGCCCCGCAACGACCGCCTTGATCGCGTCGGCCAATTCAGGCGAAACACGCTCGTCCGCATCCAGCGACAGCACCCACTGCTCCTGCGCCAGCGCCAGGACCCTGTTCTTCTGGACTCCAAAACCCTGCCAGTTGCTGGCGACATGCACCCTGGCGCCCATTTCGGCGGCCATTTCCCGCGTCCTGTCGGAGCTTCCGCCATCGAGAACGACAACCTCGTCGGCAAAGCCGACGCTTTCCAGGCACGGGCCGATATTCTGTTCTTCGTCCTGCGTGATGATGATGACCGAAAGCCCCATATCCCCGCCTCTCCTAAGCTTTCCCGGTCATGGATGTCGGATTGCCGCAATATCCGGCTTTTGCGGCGCGACGGCCGACACGTCACCCAGATGCCGCGCCACCTGCGCGCGGAAGGAGGCATCGATCTCCTGATAGCGACTGCGTGCCGACGTCCCAAGCACGGACTTCTCGGCCGCCGGCATGATCAGCAGGCGCGCGATGGCCGCCTCCAGCGCCTTGCGGTCGACATAAAAACTCTCGCCGAGATGCCGTGGCTCGGAGCGCGCGACATCCACCAGGACGCCGCAGCTCGCGTCGATATGCTCGTTCATCGGCGGCGCGTCGGTGGTGACCACCACGGCCCCCGCCGACATTGCCTCGACGATGTGATGGCCCCACCCTTCAGCCCGTGACGGGCACAGGTGAATGCCGCAGGCATTCTGCAGCCGCTTCAGCTCGGCATCATCGATATGACCGGAAAGCAGCGTCACGTTGTCAGGCACGCTGTCAGGCGCGTTTTCGGCCTTCTGCACCAGGATCAGCCTTGGCCATTCGGGATGCGCGCGCCACAGCGCCATCACATCCTCCGTGCCCTTCAGCGTGCTGCCCCCAGCCAGATGAAGGAACAGGCTCCAGTCCTTTTCGACGCTGGCGTCGAGACGATCCTCCGAGGTGAAACCGATATAGGTCGTCGGCACGCCAAGCGCCGAGAAGACGGTCTCGGCATGCCTGGTCTTGGCAAGGACACGATCGATTCTGCGAAGTCTCGCGATATGCCGACGTGGAAAGCGCTCCTGATTGGGGATGAGGAAATTCCGCACCCCGGCGGAAAACCAGGCGGGAAATGCACGCTCGATATGGATGATGGCCGAGGCCGCTCGCCGGCGCAGCAGCCAGTCCAGCAGCCTGCGCCCGCGGCTGGCTGCAAAGCCCGACCGTCCGCCGGCCTCGCCGATTGCCTCCACCAGCAATTTGACGTCGCGTGTGAGGCCATAATTGTTGTCGCGCGCGACAAACAAATAGTCGAGCAACCCGCCGGAGCGGGCAGACCTCGCGGATCCCTCGTCGATCGCATCCATTGTAGCCACCGGCGCGACGCCATGCGTCTCGCCGTGCGTATCCTCGACGCGCCCGAAAGTCAAAGAACGGCCGTTCAACTGCCTCTCCCGAGGCGCTGACAGGCTTCACCAGACATGACATAGGCGGACATGACATGAGCGGTCGCCACAACGCCGACCACGTCTGCATCTGGCCATTGCCCGGACAGGCTGCCCAGCCCATCGAGGTTGATAGAATATGTTTTCAAGCACGATCTCGCATAATCGTGCCCCCGAACCCGATGCGGCAATACGGCAAACGTCAGCCTGCGGCAAGCCGGGAGCAGACGGCTTTACAAGCTCCTGTCTCTATCAGGAATTCCGTCAGGATGTGGGGAAATCTGTGTATTTCCCCAAAAACGGGCAAGCAACCCAGGCGAGAAGTTGAGTCGAATCCAGAATACAACCTGACGCAATTGATCGGCCGTGACTTTCCCCAGCGTCGGCGGTTGCTTCAGCCCTGCGCCCATACCCGCTCGTAGACTTCGCGCAGGCCGGTCGCCTCGTTTTCGAGGCGGAAGCGCTTTGTCACATCCTCGAGCCCTGCGGAGCCATGCATCACCGCCAGCGCCGGATCGTCGAGATAAGGCCTGATCGCCTCGCGCAACGCACCGCCATCGCCCGCAGGCACGACGGCGCCGGTGACGCCCGGCGTGACGATCTCCTGATAGGAACCGGCGGTGCTCGCCACCACGGCCGTGCGCGAGGCCATGGCTTCGAGCGGCGTCAGACCGAAACCCTCGTTGCGGGAAGGCGCGACATAGACGGTGACGCGTCGATACCAGACCGCGACGTCGGGCACTTCGCCGAGGAACAGGATGCGGTCCGAAAGACCGGCGGCAGCGATGCGCTGCGCAAGCTCGTCGGCAAAGCCCTTGTGCTCTGCGGTGACACGGCCGGTGATGACCGCCGTCCATTCGGGGTGATGGGGCAGCAGCGAAATCATGGCGTCGACAAAAAGGTCGGTGCCCTTCTGGTGGCGGACACGACCGAAGCAGCCGATGGCATATCTGCCGGGCAGGCGAGCTGCGGCGAACTCATCTTCAGGTCCGCGCGCGGGATGGAATTTTTCGAGGTCGACACCGTGCATGACGACCTTGTGCGGCACTTCGAGGAAGCCCCCCGAAAGACGGCTGGTCGCAATCACGCCGTCCATCCGGCGGATCAGCCACTTGGTGAACGGCCTGTGATCGCGCTGGGCGGCAGAGGTGAACACAAGCCTGAGCGGCGTACGGAAGACGTGGCGCAGCACCAGCCCGGCCAGCATCTCGACATTGCGCCGGGCGTGCCAGATGCGCGGCCGCCCGGAGGATGGCCGCTTCAGCAGCAACGGCAGCTGCCACCAGCGCATCTTCGGCAGGCTGTCCGGCAGGCCCGGCCCGACCACGGCGATGCCGAGGTCGCGAGCCTGCACCGGCACCAACTGCACGATGGTGCTGGTGACGCCAGAAAGACGCTTCTTGAGATTGGGCGCCACCACCTCGATGCGCGCCATGTCGACCGCGCCGGGGTTTCCGGCGCGGGCTTTCGTTTCGGTCATCTTTGCCTGATCCGGCAGCGCGACTGCCAAGCCGTGCCTCGCCTCAGATGAACTGGACCTGGACGATCTCGTAGCCGCGGGCGCCGCCCGGCGCGTTGACCTCGATGGCGTCGCCCACTTCCTTGCCGATCAGCGCACGCGCGATCGGCGACGAGATCGAGATACGGCCGAGCTTCACATCGGCTTCCTGGTCGCCGACGATCTGGTAGGTCTTCTCTTCTTCGGTGTCCTCGTCGACCAGAACCACCGTGGCGCCGAACTTGATCTTGTCGCCATTGAGCTTGGTGACGTCGATCACCTCGGCGCGCGCGATCAGGTCCTCGAGTTCGTTGACACGTCCCTCGTTGAGGCTCTGCGATTCCTTGGCCGCGTGATATTCGGCGTTTTCCGAAAGGTCGCCATGCGAGCGAGCCTCGGCAATGGCCTCGATGATGCGCGGACGTTCTTCCTGCTGGCGCCAGCGCAGCTCTTCCTTCAGCGCGACGAATCCACCCGCCGTCATCGGAACCTTGTTCATAGTCGACCTCTCCTGGCCTTTGCCCCGCGCACTTTGCTGCCGCGAGGCACAAAAAAGAAAACGGTCCGGTGGCCTCGCCAACGGAACCGTCTCACATCGATGTCCCCTCAATATAGCAATACTCCAGCAGAATTCACGTCAAAAAATGACGCGGCTGCCATCGGCCTGTTGGCAAGCCGCCTGAGGAGACGCTTGCGGTCACCCCCTTGTGATTGGATTTGCAGGGCTTCGGCGCGTTGCAATGCCGGCAACGACGCAACGGAAACTGACGGGCGATGATTTTCAGGACTTCACTGCTTGCCATGACATTGACGCTGTCCTTGCAGGGCGCACAGGCCGAGAGCCTGAGCTTTGCCACCGACAAGGTCAGGCTGCGTGCCGACGTCGTCACAGACAACCTCGAGCATCCCTGGGGCCTCGCCTTCCTGCCCGGCGGCGGGGCCATCGTCACCGAGCGCCCCGGCCGTATCCGCATCCTCACCGATTCCAGCCTGTCCAAGCCCGTCGCCGGGGTGCCCAAGGTTGCCGTCGGCGGCGAAGGCGGGCTGCTCGACATCGCTGTTTCAAGGGACTTCGAGACATCCGGCACGATCTTCTTCGCCTATTCGGAAGCCGGGCCCGGTGGCATCGGCACGACGGTGGCTCGCGCCAGGCTGGTGCGTGACGGCTCTGCCCCACGCCTCGAAGACCTCAAGGTCATCTTCGCAACCGACAAGAAGTCCCAAGCACGGGTCCATTTTGGCGCGCGCATCATCGTCAATGACGACGGCACGCTGTTCATCACGACAGGCGACCTCGGCCAGCGCATGCGCTCACAGGACATGCACGACGCCGCGGGCGCCGTCGTACGCATCAAGACAGATGGATCGATTCCCTCCGACAACCCCTCGCCCGACGGCAGGAAGATGGCGCCTGAGATCTGGTCCAAGGGCCACCGCAACATCCAGGGCGCGTCGCTCGACCCCGTCATGGGCGGGCTGATGACGGTCGAGCACGGCGCCAAGGGCGGCGACGAGATCAACCACCCCGAAGCCGGCAAGAATTATGGCTGGCCTGTCATCACCTACGGCACCGACTATGACGGCTCAAAGATCGGCATCGGAACGGCCGCCCCCGGCTACGAGCAGCCGCTCTACTACTGGGACCCCTCGATCGCGCCGTCAGGACTGGTCAGCTACCGGGGCAAGATGTTTCCCGAATGGCAGGGCGACCTTCTCGTGGGCGCGCTGAAGTACCAGATGCTGGTCCGCCTGCACCGCGACGCCAGCGGAAAGATCCTGTCGGAGGAGCGCATGCTGCAGGACAGCTTCGGCCGCATCCGCGACGTGGTCGAGGCACCCGATGGTGCGATCTGGCTGCTGACGGACGAGGATGACGGGACAGTGATCAGGCTGTCGAGGGCAGATTAGGAACAATCCGTCCAGCAACAAAAAGGGACCGGGCGTTGGCCCGATCCCCTTGCCTATGCGGTGGCCAGATGGCGACGCGGCTGCACGGCCACGCCGATACCAGGCAGCGCTGTCAGGCAGCGCTCGAGCGGCGCGGCAGCTTCCAGCCTGGGCGGACGAAATGGCAGGTGTAGCCATGCGGATAGCGCTCGAGATAGTCCTGATGCTCCGGCTCGGCTTCCCAGAAGTCGCCGGCGGCGGCCAGTTCGGTCACCACCTTGCCCGGCCACAAGCCCGACGCATCGACGTCCTTGATCGTCTCCTCGGCAACCTGCTTCTGCGCATCGGAGGTGTAGAAGATCGCCGAGCGATAGCTCGTTCCGCGGTCGTTGCCCTGCCGGTTCAGGGTCGTCGGGTCGTGGATCTGGAAGAAGAACTCCAGGATGTTGCGGAAATCCGTCTTCGACGTGTCGAAGACGATTTCGATGGCCTCGGCATGGCTGCCATGGTTGCGGTAGGTCGCATTCCGCACATCGCCGCCGGAATAGCCGACGCGCGTGGAAAGGACGCCGGGAAGACGCCGGATCAGATCCTGCATTCCCCAGAAACACCCGCCAGCCAGAATTGCCTGCTCGGTCGTCATGCGGCTTCTCCCTTGTTGGTGATGGCTATCAGATAGTGTCGGGAGGCCGGATTTGCGAGCGGCAAGGGAGTTAACAGGCAATAGTGAGTAGAGCGGTCGCAGCCAGCGCCGCCCCCTCACTACTCACCACTCACTATTCGCTTACCCCCTCAAATAGCTCTCGATCTGCTCTTCGAGCATGCCGTATTCGCGGCACCCCTTGCCGCAGCGCTTTTCGATCTCGGACAGCTGCACGCGTGCGGCAGCGACGTCGCCAAGCATCAGATGGGCCTCGCCCATATATTCGCGCACCAGCGTGTAGTCCGGATTGTTGCGCAGCGCTTCCTGGTAATAACCGAGGCCGACGAGCACGCGGCCGGCCTTGCGATGCGAGTAGCCGAGGTAGTTCAGGATACGCGGGTCCGTCTTGTCGGCGGCAAGCGTCAGCACCTTGATGGCATCGTCATATTTGCCGTCCATGGCCAGCGCCCGGCCGGCCTTGTAGATGCTGTCGTCGTCGATCATGCCCGCCTTGGGCGCTTCGCATTTCTTGGTCTTGCCGTTGTAGATCTGCCCACCGGTACATTTGGGCTGCTGTTCAGAGCTGCCGCCATCGCCCGCCGCAAACAGCGGCGCCCCAAACAATGGCAGCGCCACCACGGCACCGGCCACAAGCATCAGATATCGGGACTGCATTGCCACCTCCTGAGATTGCCCATACGGAAGCTAACGCATTTCAGGCGATGTTTCATCCGGCCGAGCGCTGAAAACACCGAACGTCCGGCGGCCCTTCGGGCTCGGCAGCGAAAGGCCACACCGGATAGCTGCCTAGCTTTTGACGTAGCCGTGGATCTGCTCCGACAAGAAGCCATACTCGCGGCAGCTCGTGCCGCAGCGACTGGCAATTTCGGTAAGCTGCGCCCGGGCGCCCGCTATGTCGCCGAAGGTCAGGTGCGCTTCGCCGAGATATTCCCGCACAGGCATGTAGTTGGGGTCGTTGCGGATCGCCTCCTGGTAGTAGCCCAGGCCGACAAGCATTCGCCCGGCCTTGCGGTGCGAATAGCCGAGATAATTCAGGATACGCGCGTCGGTCTTGTCGGCAGCAAGCGTCAGCACCTTGATGGCATCGTCATATTTGCCGTCTATGGCCAGCGCACGACCCGCCAGGAACAGGCTTTCGTCATCGATCATGCCCGCCTTGGCATGCTCGCACTTCTTGCTTCTGATGCTGTAGATGAGACCAGGACGGCACTTGATCTGGGTGCCGCCACTGCCACTGCCACTGCCGCTGCCGCCGCCGCTGCCGGACATGCCGCCACCGGACATGCCGCCGCCTCCACCACCGCCACCACCGCCACCGCCGCCCCCTCCGCCGCCACCGGACGAAAGCACGGGTGCCGCAAACAGCGGCAATGAAACGAGCACGCTTGCCAGGAGTTTGAGATATCGGGTTTGCATGGCTTGACCTCCACCATTGCGTCCCCTCGGCGAGGTCAACGCATGGACGGCGGCATTTCGTCCGGCATCAGCCGCGAAAGATGAGCGCGGCCCCGCCGCCGATCAGCATGAAGCCGAGCGCGTGGTTCCAGGTGATGCCTTCCTTGAGATAGAAGACCGAAAAGATGACGAAGACGGTGAGCGTGATCACCTCCTGCATCGTCTTGAGCTCGGCGGCCGAATAGACCTCGTGGCCGATGCGGTTGGCCGGAACCGCCAGCCAGTACTCGAAGAAGGCGATCAGCCAGCTGAAGATGACGGCGGCGTAAAGGGGCGCCGCCTTGAACTTGAGGTGCCCGTACCAGGCAAAAGTCATGAACACGTTGGATGCGATCAGCATCAGCACCGGAAGTATCTTCGGCGACAGGAGCATTGCCATGGCGGGAAACCGTGTATGGAGGGAGGGGAATTCGGCTTTCTTTCAGCCCGACGCGGCGTCATGTCAACCGGAAGCGGGCTGCCGAAACAACGAGTTGATGACGTCGCCGCCAAATGCGGTATCATCAGGGCGGGAGGCTTGGCCTGGAGCGCTCTGCGTCCGGACGGACACCAAGGATGCTCCAGGATTTTAGACCTATGCACCACGCGTTGCGAAAATCGATCCCGGTTTTCGAGCCGACGCCCAAGGTGCAGGACCGGAGCGCGATCGTGCAGCAACGGCGTGACAAGGATTGGGACCTGTCCATCGGCCCGGACACGGTTCGCCTGTTCATCCTCAAGGCCAAGGCGATCAGTGCTGGCGTCAACGAAGACTACGAGGATGGCGCCGAGCACGAGGTCGAGTTCGACGGCGACGCCAGGGACAACCATCACCACGACGGGCTTGCCGAGGAAGAGACCGAGGACCTCACCGCCCGCGAGCTGCGCGAACTGATCGGCGACCTCAACGTCGATGAAGCCGCCGAACTGGTGGCGCTCGCCTGGGTCGGACGCGGCGACTACGACGCGTCCGAATGGCAGGATGCCGTGGCCGAAGCCCGCCAACGCGGCAACCGCCGCACCGCGAAATACCTGCTCGGCATGCCCATGCTGGGCGACTGGCTCGAGGAAGGGCTCGAGGTGCTGGGCGCCTGACCGTATGGCCTCAGGCGTTTCGGTGACACCGGCGTCACCGAAAGTGATGCCTCGACGGCGCCCGAAAACGCAACCGCCGATGGCATCGACCGTTGACGGCGATGCATTTGGACCCGCGCCACACCGCATTCCTGCTTCTTGTCCCTGCCCTTCTGGCCGCCTCGTCACTTCAGGCATCGGCCAGGCAGCCCGATTTGCCGGCACAGGCGCCGATACCCCAGCTGTCGCCGCTGACCGACACGCCGCGCCCGAATCCGGACGAACGCCCCGCCGAGCAGGCCGCGATCCCGATACCGCAGCCGCGCCCGGACGACCGAAGCGCGCCACGGGCCGCGCCGGGCGAGATGTTCGGCCCGCCCGCCCCGCAAATGCTGCCCGACGCCCGCTCCCATGCGCAAAGACCTGCCACCATGCCCGCTGAGGAGACGGCCTGCCGGGCGCGCTTGAAGCTGCTCGGCGCCGAGTTCGACGAAAGCCCGGCGCAAAGTGCCGCCGACGGCTGTGCGCTGCCCTTTCCGCTCAAGCTCAAGCGCCTGTCGCGCTCGGTCGACCTCGAGCCCGACGCAGTGGTCAACTGCGCCACTGCCGAGGCCTCGGTGCGATTCGCCGCCGATGTGATCGCACCGGCGGCGAAGGCGGAGTTTGGCGACGAGCTGGCGTCGATCAACCAGGCCTCCGGCTATGTCTGCCGGCCGCGCAACGGCACAAGAAAGCTGTCCGAGCATGCCTTCGGCAATGCCCTCGACATCTCGGGCTTCAGGCTGTCCAAGGGCAAGGAGATCGAGGTCGAACCGGCCCCGCCGCAAGCCGAGGCGAAATTTCTCGCCGCTGTCCGCAAGGCCGCCTGCGGTCCGTTCAAGACGGTGCTCGGCCCCGGCAGCGACGCCGATCATTCACGCCATTTCCATTTCGACCTGGCGCCACGCAGGAACGGCGGCACGTTTTGCCAATAGCCGGTCCCGGCCGCATTTCCGCCGCAGCCATGAATCCCGGCGCTGACCTTTCCTTTACGGTTAACGGCTAGGCTCGTTCCGTTAAGGGACAGGAGCCTGCGCATGGCCGCACATTCGCGCGCCAAAATCACAGTCAGACCAGCCAGCCTGCCGCGCCAGCGGCTGCTGTGGCTTGCCGCTGCGCTCGCAGCCACGGGCCTTGGCGTCAGCGCCTGCACCACGGGCGACGTCTTCGCACTGCAGCCGGCTGTCGATGTCGGTTCGCAGACGGCCTCCCTGCCCCGTGCCGCAATCGCGCAGCAGGCGGAACCCGCGCCGATCATGGTGCCCGGGTCGCAGACGATGGCTTCCGCCCCGATCGAACCGACATTCGACGCCCAGGCCGAACAGCTCGGCCAGATCGAGCCGCAGATGCCCCAGCCGGTGCAGACCGCCTCGCTCGCCCCGGCCCAGGGCCGCGGCATGCAGACGCTGGTGCCGTCCAATCCCTATATGGTCGCCTATCCCAAGCCCGAGGACCCCTCGACGCTGCAGCGGACGGTGCCGCAGCGCGTGCCTGCGGTGATGCCGGCCGACGAGGTCGACTGCCGTTCCGATCTGAAGAAGCTCGGCGTGCAATACCAGGACCTGCCGTCGATCCAGGACGGCCCGACCTGCGGCATCGACTATCCGGTGAAGGTTTCGGCCATCGGCTCGGTGCAGATGAAGCCGGCGGCAACCGTGACCTGCCAGATGGCGGCCAGCTTCGCCGCCTGGACCAAGCGCGACCTCGTTCCCGCCGCCCGCCTGCGCTACTTCTCGGGCGTGAAGACCATTCACCAGGGCTCGAGCTATTCGTGCCGCAAGATCGCCGGCACCCGCACGCTGTCGGAGCATGGCAAGGGCAATGCGCTCGACATCATGCGCATCGAGCTCAACAGCGGCCGCGACATCGACGTCGAAAAGCCCGGCCTGTTCGCCTTCCGCACCCGCGGCTTCCTCAACACCATCCGCGCCGATGGCTGCAGCTACTTCAACACGGTGCTCGGTCCCGGCTACAACTACGATCACCGCAACCACTTCCACTTCGACATCAAGCAGCGCCGCAACGGCTATCGCGCCTGCCGCTGATGTGAGGAAAAGCAACCGTTAGTCGTTTTCATCAGCCTGTACACGTTCAATTGCCTATTTCTTTAGTCTGTGCTTATTCTTGGTTCGGTTTGGCGAGCGACGGCGTCAAATGGCACGAGGAAATCTGTTTCGACAGGCGACCTATTGGTTCGTCGCCATCTGCGCGACATACCTCCTGCTCGCCTATGTCATGACATCGGCCTTCTGGTCGTCGCGCCTGCTCGACGGCGCGCTCGAGCCCGGATCCTACATGACGCAAACGCCTGACGGCGCCGACGGCGAGCCAATAAATGTCGGGCTGGTCGGCAGCGAACACGACGTGGTCAGCGCCATGGCGACCGCCGGCTGGAGCCCGGCCGACAAGAAGAGCCCCGTCTTTGCCGACGAAAACAACCCGTCCTCCCTGCCCGACTTCGAGGAAGACAACCTGCCATCGGGCATCCTGCTGCTGAACGGCAAAACAGAGGATATGGCGTTCGAGCGCATGGCGGATGCCGGTCGCAAGGAGCGCCATCGCCTGCGTCTCTGGCACAGCTTCGCCAGCGGCGACGGACGCCGCCCCACCTGGTACGGAAGCGCCACCCTCGACGAACACTCCGATTTCGGCGGCAGCGAGAGCCATGGCATCGCAGCCGACCTGGATGCCGCCCGCAACTATGTGATCGCCAGCCTCGATGCCGTCGGTTGCCTGCAATCCACTAGGGCCGAAGCAGGCGTCGGCTTCATCGCAGCGAGCCGCAATGCCCAGGGCAACCCCTATTACACCGACGGCAAGATCGTCATGGCCGTGCTGGTCGAGGCCAAGTAGCGGCGGCACGGTGGCGGCTTTCGAAAGAGTTTCAGCGACCACCTTTCCGAAACGGCAGTCGAGATGCTATTGAGCGGCGGCTATGCTTTACGCTGAAATCGGTATCGTGGTCGTCCTCATCTGTGTGAACGGCCTTCTGGCAATGTCCGAACTTGCCATCGTCTCTTCCCGTCCCGCGCGCCTCAAGGCCATGATTGACCGCAATGTCAGTGGTGCGGCGCGCGCTCTCGAACTCGGCTCCAACCCAGGCAAGTTCCTGTCGTCGGTGCAGATCGGCATCACGCTTGTCGGCGTGCTGTCTGGCGCCTTCTCCGGCGCCACCCTCGGCGAGCGTCTCGCCGCCTATCTCGCCGGTGTCGGCATGAGTGTCGGTGCCGCCAACGCGCTCGGCGTCGGCATCGTCGTCGCCGTCATCACCTATGCCTCGCTGATCATCGGCGAGCTCGTGCCCAAGCAGATCGCGCTGCGCGACCCCGAAGGCGTCGCATCCCGCGTCGCGCCTGCCATGTCGCTGCTCGCCAAGGTGGCGCTGCCAGTCGTCTGGCTGCTCGACATCTCCGGCCGCGCCGTCCTCTGGCTGCTCGGCCAGCGCGGCGAGAGCGAGGAAAAGGTCACCGACGAGGAGATCAAGATGCTGGTCGCGGAGGCCGAGCATCACGGCACCATCGAATCGGATGAGCGCCGCATGATCGCCGGCGTCATGCGTCTCGGCGACCGCGCCGTGCGCGCTGTCATGACCCCGCGCACCGATGTCGACTGGATCAACCTTCAGGCCGACGAGGCGGCCGTCCGCAAGCTTCTCATGGAAACCCAGCATTCGCGCCTGCCGGCCGGCGAAGGCTCCGACGACGCCATGGTCGGCGTGCTCCAGACCCGCGAACTGCTGGCGGCCCTGCTCGCCGGCCGTCCGTTCGACCCGCGCCAGCACATCCGCCCGGCTCCCATCGTCCACGACCAGGCCGATGCGCTCGACGTGCTTGCAACCCTCAAGCAGTCCGACGTGCCGATGGCGCTGGTCCATGACGAATACGGCCATTTCGAAGGCATCGTCACGCCCGCCGACATATTGGAAGCCATCACCGGCGTCTTCCGCTCCGACCTCGACGAGGACGAGGAAGAATTCGCCGTCCAGCGCGAGGACGGCTCATGGCTGCTCGCCGGCTACATGCAGGCCGACGAGATGGCCGACCTGCTCGGCATCGACCTGCCCGAAAACCGCGACTACGAAACGGTTGCCGGTTACGTGCTGTCGCACATGCATCACCTGCCTTCGACCGGCGAATGCGTCGATGCGCAGGGCTGGCGTTTCGAGGTCGTCGACCTCGACGGCCGCCGCATCGACAAGGTGCTGGCCGCCCGCCTGCCCGGCGCGCAGCGCGAACCGGCACGCTGACGCGATTTATCGAACAGCCCTCACCTGGCGGGTGAGGGCCAATTCACTCGAACCCAAATGGACAAAAGAAAAAGGGGTGGCTCGCGCCACCCCTTTTTTCTTGGAAGGAACCCTGGGGGAGGAACCTGGGATTGCTGCTCAGGCAGCCTTGGCTTCTTCGGCAAGCACGTCGGCCTCACGCGCGATCTTGAGCGCCCTCGCCCACCACGCGATCTCATCGACCAGCGCATTGGCGGACTGGTTGAGATGCTCGAAATCCGACAGCTTCTTTTCGCCCTGGCGCACGGCCAGGAAATCGGCCCAGACGATGTGAACGGCAGCCTTGGTCGGCGCCATCTGCAGCTCGACGGCATGCATGCGCAACTGCTCGACGGCACGCGCGCCACCGACGCCGCCATAGCCGATGAAACCTGCCGGCTTCTTGTTCCATTCCCTGGCGGCGTAATCGAGCGCGTTCTTGAGCACGGCGGTCGGGCCGTGATTGTATTCGGCGGCGGTGAAGACGAAGCCGTCGAATTCGGCGACCTTCTTCTGCCAGCGCTGGGCGACTTCGTTCTGGGACGGCGCCCACGCCGAGGACGCGACCTCGTCGAAGAACGGCAGCGGGAAATCTCTGAGGTCGACGATCTCGACCTCGATGTCGGAATGGGCCTTGGCGATCTTGGCGAACCACTCCACGGGCACGTCGGCGAAGCGGGCGGCGCGCGTCGAGCCGACGACGATGGCGATCTTGGGCTTGGACATGGCAGGAACCTCTCTGTAGGTTACTCGGTATCTCGGGCGGAATTGGTATCTGTTCGATACCGACACTATATTGGTGACCGAGAAACGCCTGCACAAGGAGGCACCTTTTTGAAACCGAGGCACCCGCACCGCACCGAAGACTGTCGCGCCGTCAGCGATATCCTGCAGCGTGTCGGCGACAAATGGACCGTGCTTGTCGTCGGCAAGCTCGGCGACGGCCCGATGCGCTTCAACGAGCTTCGCCACGCCATCGGCGGCATTTCGCAGAAGATGCTGACCACGACGCTGCGCGGGCTGGAGCGTGACGGCTTCATCACCCGTACCGTGTTCCCGATGATCCCGCCGCGCGTCGACTACGAGCTGACCGATCTCGGTCGCGAGCTTCTGGTTCCGGTCTTTGCGCTCGGCGAATGGGCCCGCCTCAACCAGCGTCGCGTCGCCGAGGCGCGGACGAAGTTCGATGCGGTGACGGGGTAGACCGGATTTCGATGCGCCCGGACTGGACCGAAGTCGTAGAGGCCGTGGGCCTGCTGCTGTCGTCGCAGGAGCGCGAATTCTCGCCGCAGACGATCAGAAATGCCGAAGATTTCATCGAGCATACGAGCGCGCGCCTGGCGCCGCCCGGGCATGTCGGCCCGGGATATTGGCCAACGCTCCTGCTGGGGTGGGACGGCTCACCTCAGATATCGGTAGAGGTGTTCGACGACACATACGAACTCTACCGAATATATGAGGGCAGGACCGATATCTTCGAGTTTGCACATGAACCCGGCCAGCCCTTCCCGGAAAAGCTGGACGAACTGCTTGCTTCGGCCTGTGCCCGACCAGCGGGCTGAAACTTACTCCGCCGGCACCGGCTTCGGCCGGCCCTGCGTGTCGAGCGCGACCATGACGAAATCGGCGTCGGTCACCTTTTCCATCATGTCGGAGAGATAACGCTGCGCCCAGGCCTCGACCTTGAGCGTCATCGAGGTGCGGCCGACGCGCTCGACATGGGTGTAGATGCACAGCGTGTCGCCGATCTTCATCGGCTTGGCAAAGGCCATTTCCTTGACCGCCGCCGTCACCACGCGGCCGCGGGCGCGCTCGGCGGCGCGGATGCCGCAGGCAAGATCCATCTGCGCCATGACCCAGCCGCCGAAGATGTCGCCGGCGGCATTGGCGTCGGCCGGCATGGCAAGCGTCCTCAGCGTGAGTTCGCCGCGCGGCTGGCCATCGGCATAGTGGACCATCGTCTTCCCCCTGAATCGTTCCCGTCCTCACCCGTATCTTTGCTGCCGCAGCCGCGTCAACGCCGCATATCTGGCATTGCCCGGTCGTATTTTTCACAGGCCATGCCGTAACCGACGCCGAAGCCTTTTGCCGAGGCGATAGTCTGGCCGCATCGTGGAATTCCGACAGGCCGCAACCAGCATGCAGACGTTCGATTTCATCATAGTCGGCTCAGGGTCCGCCGGTTCGGTGGTGGCCGAGCGGCTGTCGGCCGGCAGACGCTTCTCGGTGCTGGTGCTGGAGGCCGGCGGCACCGACCGCCGCTTCTTCGTCCAGATGCCGCTCGGCTACGGCAAGACCTTCTTCGACCCTGAAGTGAACTGGAACTACGCCGCCGAGGCCGACCCGGGCCTTGCCGGCAACCGGGATCATTGGCCGCGCGGGAAAATCCTGGGCGGGTCGAGTTCGATCAACGCAATGGTGTGGATCCGGGGGGCGCCTGAGGATTTCGACGCCTGGCGCGACGCCGGCAATCCCGGCTGGGGGTTCGACGACCTTTTGCCCGCCTTCAAGGCGATCGAGGACAACCAGGCAGGCGCGACCGACCTGCGCGGCACGGGCGGACCGGTGCATGTCACCGACAACCGCAAGAACGTTCACCCGCTGACCCACCGCTTCCTGGCCGCAGCCCAGGCAGCCGGCCTGCCGTTGAATCAGGACTTTAACGGCGAGGCCCAGGAGGGTGCGGGCATTTATCAAATCACCACCAGGGACGGTCGCCGCATGTCGGCGGCGCGCGCCTTCCTGCGCCCGGCGATGAAGCGTCCCAATGTCCGCGTCGAGACGAAGGCGCTGGTGACGAAAGTGCTGTTCGAGGGCAAGCGCGCCGTCGGCGTCGAATATCTGCAGAATGGCGTGAAGAAGACCGCCCGCGCCGGACGCGAGGTGATCCTGTCTGGCGGTTCGATCAACACGCCCCAGCTCTTGCAGCTCTCGGGCATCGGCCCCGCGGCCCTGCGCGGCGATCTCGGCATTGACGTGTTGCACGCCAACGAACATGTCGGCCGCAACCTTCAGGACCATCAGGGCATCAACTACACCTGGAAGGCCAAGGTGCCGACGCTCAACCAGCTCCTGCGTCCCTGGTGGGGCAAGGCGCTGGCCGGCATGCAATATCTGTTGCTCCGCTCCGGCCCGCTGTCGATGAGCATGAACCAGGGCGGCGGCTTCTTCCGCACCGACATGAGCCGCGCCCGCCCCAACATGCAGCTCTATTTCCAGGTGTTCTCCACCGTGCTGCCCAAGGCCGGCGAGCGCCCGATCCTGACGCCCGATCCCTTCCCCGGCTTTTCCATCGGCCTGTCCAATTGCCGCCCGTCGAGCCGCGGCGAGATCATGATCCGCTCCGCCGATCCGACCGTCCACCCGCGCATCACGCCCAATGCGTTTTCCACCAACAGCGACGTCGCCGAGATGCTCGACGCGGTCAAGTTCCTGCGCAGGCTCGCCGCGCAGTCGCCCATCGCGGACATCATCGCGGAAGAGGTTTTGCCAGGTCCGTCAATCGCTTCCGACGCCGACTTGATTCAGGATTTCCGCAAGCGCTCGGGCACCGTCTACCATCCGGTGTCGACCTGCCGCATGGGCCCGGACCCGGCGACCTCGGTGGTCGATCCGCGCCTGCGCGTCCACGGCATTTCCGGCCTGCGCGTCATCGATGCCTCGATCTTCCCCGACAACATCACCGGCAACACCAATGCCGCCTCGATCATGACCGGCTGGAAGGGCGCCGAACTGGTGCTGGAGGATGCGGGGTGAATAGCCTTGAGAACTCACGCTGCAGACGGATGAGGGCCAGCGTCTAAGGCCCAGGATTTCACGCGACCGGGAGGACCACCGATGAAGATCACCGACGTCAAGACCTTCGTGGTCAACAACCCGCCGCCCGGCATCGGCGGCAAGTATTTCATCTTTGTCAGGCTCACAACGGACGGCGGCGTCGTCGGCTACGGCGAGGCCTACAACGCCACCTTCTCCGCCCATGTGACGGCGCGGATGATCGAGGACATGGCCGAGCGCTATCTTGTCGGACAGGATCCGCACGACATCGAGAACCTGTTCCGCCGCTGCTATTCCTCCGGCTTCACCCAGCGCCCCGACGTCTCGGCCATGGGCTGCTTCTCGGCGCTGGAGATGGCCTGCTGGGACATCATCGGCAAGGAGGCCGGCAAGCCGGTCTACAAGCTGCTCGGCGGCCAGGTGCACGAGACGCTGCGCAGCTACACCTATCTCTACCCCCACACCGGCAGCGTCCACACCGAGGACGTCGCGCCGAAAAACGTCTACAACGATCCCGACATGGCGGCCGAATGCGCCGCCCTCTATATCGACCAGGGTTTCACCGCCGTGAAGCTCGACCCGGCCGGCCCCTACACCGCCTTCGACGGCCACCAGCCCCGGCTCGTCGACATCGATTTGTCGGCCCGCATGGTCAAGGCGATCCGCGAGGCGGTCGGCACCCGCGCCGACATATTGTTCGGCACGCATGGCCAGTTCACCGCCTCCGGCGCGCTGCGCATGGCGCGCGCCATAGAGCCCTACGATCCCCTGTGGTTCGAGGAGCCGGTGCCGCCTGACATGCCGGAGGTCATGGCCGAGGTCGCACGCGGCACCTCGATCCCGATTGCGACCGGCGAGCGGCTGACGACCAAATTCGAGTTCGCCCGCGTTATCGAAAACCGGGCGGCCACCATCCTCCAGCCGGATCTCGGCCGCTCCGGCGGCATCCTCGAAACCAAGAAGATCGCCGCCATGGCCGAGGCCTACCACATCCAGATTGCGCCCCACTGCTATTGCGGCCCGATCGTCGGCGCCGCCAACATCCAGCTCGCCGTCACCCTGCCCAACTTCCTCATCCTGGAATCGCTCAAGCAGTGGGACGGCTTCCACGCCAGGCTGCTGAAGAAGAAGATCGAATGGCAGGACGGCAACGTCATTCCGTCGAAGGAACCCGGCCTCGGCGTCGAGCTCGACGAGGCGGTGTGCGAGGCCAATCCTTATGACGGCTCGCATCTGCATTTGCAGATGATGCAGACGCCACTGATGCCATGAGGCGCGTGTGACCCGGCCCCTCGCCTACGCCTTCATCGGCCTCGGCCATCTCGGCGCCAATCTGGCGGCATGCCTTGTGCGTGGCGGCTTCGAGGTCGTCGTCTACGACCGCAACCCCGAAGCCATCGAGCGCCTCGTAGCACTGGGCGCAAGCGCCGCCACAAGCCCGGCCGACGCCGCCGCCCGCGCCGGCAACGCCATCACCTGCCTGCCCTCGCCCAAGATCAGCGAAGCGGTGCTGACCGGCCCCGACGGGTTGCTGGCCGGACTGCCCAAGGGCGCGACCTGGATCGAAATGTCGACCAACGGCCGCGACGAGGTCGTGCGGCTGGCGGCGCTGGCCAAAGCCGGCGGCGTCGAAACCCTCGAATGTCCTGTTACCGGCGGCGTCCACCTCGCCGCCGACGGCCGGATCACGGCCCTGATCGGCGGCGACGCAGCCCTCTACGACCGCCACCATCAGGCGATCGAAGCCATGTGCGCGCGCGCCTTCCTGATGGGACCGATCGGCTCGGCGGCAGTGATAAAAGTCATCACCAACATGCTGGCCTTCATCCACCTGGTCGCCGCCGGCGAGGCGTTGATGCTGGCGAAAAAGGGCGGTCTCGATCTCGCCCAGGCCTACCACGCCATCGTTGCCTCCTCGGGCAACAGCTTCGTCCACGAGACCGAGAGCCAGCTTGTCCTCAACGGCTCCTACGACATCGGCTTCACCATGGACCTGGCGCTGAAGGATCTGGGTTTTGCGCTTTCCATGGCGCGCGAAGGCGGCGTGCCGCTGGACCTCGCCGACCGCGTCAACGCCATCTTCCGGCAGGGCAAGGAAATCTATGGCGGCGACGCCTGGTCGACGATGATCGTCAGGCTGCTGGAGGATGCGACCGGCGCCGACCTGCGCGCACCCGGTTTCCCGGCGAAACTCTGACAGGGCGCGCCGGCCTTTGACATCCTCCCACGCCCGAGGGATAGCTCTCGCGCGTTTGACGGAAAGGGAATCTCCGGTGAGGCCGAGCCTGAGGGCGAAAATACTCGACGTGTGCGCGCGCAAGATCGCCGCCAAGGGCCCCGATGTCGGGCTGTCGTTCTATGCGTTTTTCGCCAACCGAAATGACGACCCGGAGCTTCTGATGGAGGCCGCCGAATGGTGGATCCGCACTCACGAGCTCGACCATTTCGAAAAGGCGACGAAGATCGAGGCGATGGTCAGGTCCATGGACGCCTGATCGGACGGCCAGGAAACTGCCCTTGCGAATCTGCCCTCACCCTTTCCCTGCGAAGAACGGCGAGAGCGTGGTGCAAACGTTGCCGCAGCTCCCTGTTTCCGGGGACAAGATGCCGGCAGGCGGATGAGGGCAGCGCAAGGAAATCAGTCACATAGGCTGATTTCCCGACTCTCTTCCCGACCTGCTTGAATCAACACCTCACCTTCAGCACCTTCGCCACCATCTCGTAGGTCGCGGGAATGTGCCCCGGCGACTCGCCGTCGATGTCGACCAGCGCCGCATTCGCCAGCGGATCGCCCAGCGGCTCGACCACCACCTTGCGCCCGCGCATGATCGTGATGGCCGGGTGGTTGCGGTGGCGGCCGCCATAGAGCAGGCGGATGTCGAAGATGAGCTTGAACTTGCTTGCCGCGCGCAGGATGACGATGTCGAACAGCCCGTCGTCGGGCACGGCGTCGGGTGCGATCATCATGCCGCTGCCGAAGAACTTTTCGTTGGCCACCGCCACCAGCGCCACCCTGGCCTCGACCGGTTCGCCATCGTCGACGGTGATGCGCACGTCCTGGAAGCGGTAGCGCAGGAACTCGACGACAGTGCGCCAGAAAAACAGCGCCTTGGCCGAGCCGCGCCCCTTGCGCCTGTCGGCATTGACGGCGCGCACCGTCGCCCCCGACATGCCCAGACTGGCGATGTTGACGAAATGGCGGCTCGCCAGCCGGCCATGATCCTCGATGAAGGAAATGCGGCCGGCGTCGATCAGCCGGTCGGTGCCGCTGGCGATGCGCTCGACCGCCGCAGCGGCATCGACCGGAATGCCCAAGCCGCGGGCGAAGTCGAGGCCGGTGCCGCAAGGCAGGATGCCGAGCGCCGCCGTGCTGCCGGTTTCGGCCTGCATCTGCAAAAGCCCGTCGGCCACCTCGCTGATCGTGCCGTCGCCACCGGCGGCCACGACGATCTCGCAGCCGAGCGCGACGAGATCGCGCGCCAGCACCGCGCCGTCGCCGGGCTCTTCGGTTTCGCGGATCTCGAGGTCGGAAAAGCGCTGCGAAAGCGTCGCAACGACATCGGCCCAATGGGCGTCGAGCCGCCCGCCGCCTGCCACCGGATTCCTGATGACGCCGATCTTCACCAACCAGACCCTCCCGGCAGTCAATGGCCGCCGCCTCCGCGCCCATTGTTAGCCGCCGAGGCAATTGCGCAAGGAAAAGGTTGGGAAGTTCACATCAACTCGCAGCACAAGCCGCCAAGGCCGGAACCGGCTCCGGTGCGCCACAACGTTGCCGCGAAAGCCGAAGCCACCATCATGCCATGATTGCGGCCAACTGGCGCCGCGATCGCAGCAGAGAAATCGCAGTGTTAACTTTCCCTGGGGATTCGGACCGTGATCAAGTCAGCACTTGTCGCCATGACCATTGTCGGCTGCGACTGCGATGCCAAGCTGTGTGAATATATCGGCGAGACGCCGGCACAATGGACCTCGGTCGCCGACTGCGAGGCGGCGATGAAGAGCCGCATCCTGCATCAGGGCAACCACGACTATCCGCTGGTCACCGGCATCTGCCGCACCACTGTTTTTGCCGAGCCGCAACTGGCATCGGCGCCATCTGAGGTCATTGAGGCCAAGCCGGCCGAGCGGACGACGGTGGCCGGCATCGTCGAGGGCGGCCGCTCCGTGCTCTATCGCACCGCCAATGGCTACGCGCTGGTGCGCGATGGCTTCGGCAACGCCGCCGCCGGAACGCTTGATGCGGCCAGGCGCTCGTCGTCCTGGCTCGCCCAGAACCTCGCCCCCGGCTTCTAGACTGGGGACAAAAGATTGCCGGCCCCGAAGGGCCGGCGTCGGCAGCTTGGAAGGGCGCCGATGGAACGCTTCGGCGCCCGGCCGGGGAGAATGCCGGCCGGGCGCCGTCAGCGAAACCTTGGGTTCTAGGAGGCTTTTTCGATGGCCGTCACCGCACCTGTCGTGTCGTCGACGGTCACCTTCACCTTGGCTCCGGCCGCGAGGCCTTCGACCGAAATGCTCTCAGGCACGACATAGGTCTTGCCGTCTTCCAGCGTGATCGACCGCGTTGCCGGATCGACCGAGGCGACGGTGCCTTCGAGATCGGCCGCATAGGCGGCACCAATGAAGGCAAGCGAAGCGACGGCCGTTGCAAGGATCTTGTTCATGTCTGGTACTCCCGTTCTGGTCTGTCCGGGCTGGCCCTGCCCTCGTAGCAAGGCCCGCCGAACGACCTGGAGAATGCCCGCCGCCACGCCGCACCGCAAATCACGTTGAGTGAAATTATCGAACAGAATCATAAGCTTAATTCTGCCACATTCGAAGGCAGGACAAGCCTTTGCAACCTGCTTCGCTGCTCTTGTGCAGCGTCGAAAGCTATATCAGGCAAGGTCTCGGCGCCGTCATATGCCGGTCACCTCACGGCCATTCCGGTGCCGGATTTCGAGATCGCCGATCACGAAAGACCTGAAACAGGCGACGACCAGCATGGGTTTGCCGCCTGCCCCCGCGACGTTTTGCACCACTGTTCCGTTGGTCCAGCCGAGGCGCGCCGCTTCACAGCACCCGCGGATTCTGGCATATCTTGGCCTGCACAAAGCGTGCTCATTTGAAAGCTCCCGCCTTGCACCCCCTGTTCGAAATCGTCGGCTCCGTCGCCGCTGTCCTGACCACGCTTGCGTGGCTTCCGCAGATCCTGAAGATCCTGCGCGAGCGCAAGACGAGCGACATCTCGCTCGGCACCAACGCGGCCCTTGCCACCGGCATCTCGCTCTGGATCGTCTACGGCGTGGCGCTCGGCTCGCTGCCCGTCATCCTGTCGAACTCGGTCACGCTGCTCTTCATCCTCGCCATTCTCGGGCTCAAGCTGCGCTACGGCTGACGCATCGGCCCGCAGACCGGGATCGGTTTCCGAAACGCTTCAAGGCCCAGGAGCGTCAGGTGCCGATCTTGCGCACCAATGACGCTGTCGCCAGCATGGTGGCGATATCGGCGATCATCGGCTCGACATGGGTCTTGTAGTCGACAGTGACCGCATCGGGCGGAAGCTCGAAGAAGTCCCTCTTGTCGGGCAGGAGCAGGAAGCCGTCGCTGCCATTGATGGCGATGCGTGCCGGCGCGCCAGGCCAGACCTCGTTCAGCCAGCCGAGCGCCTGCGCCATCTGCCCCGAAACCAGCGGCTGCGCGGCATCAGGAGTGTCGGTGCGGAAATCATAGGCCGCGTCGATATCGGCAAGGCCCGACTTGATCTCCGTCAGCCGGCCGCCGAACATCTCCCGGAAAAAGCCCATGACGGCAGTGGTCTTCACCGTTGCCACCAGCACGCCGTCGAACGGCTTGACCATGTCGAAGGCGACGACGACGCCATCGAACAGCTCGACATCGGCCTTGCCGGAGCGCTGCCACAGCGACGCCTCGTAGAGCTCGAATGAAAAGCCGTCATAGCTGCCCGAGATGACGTCGTCGAACTGGCTGCCGTCGAAGTCGCCGATGGTCTCGCGCGGCAGCCTGGCGAAGCTCTTCGGCGTCACGTTCTTGGCGAGCCTGATGTCCTGGACAAAACCGAAGGCGATCGGCAGCAGCTTGTCGCGCAGCGAGGCCTGCAGGTTGCCGCCGGTGCTGGCCGCCAGCACATAGACGGCGAAGGAGGCGAGGAAGGCGGCCAGATAGAGATAGATATGCAGCGTCGAGAACCAGAGCTCGTAAGGGTCGGCGCCAAGATTGAGCACCATGGCCAATCCGATGACCACGACGACCAGCAGGCCGAGATAGACCGGCACCCGCCAGCGCACCGACCGGATTGCCGCCTTGCGCTGCGCCTCATAGGCCTCGATGTCTCGTCTTATCCCGGCGATGACTGCTTCGTCGGGCATGAAACCGGATGCGCTCATTCTGTCCCCCAGATGCCGGCATGGCCGGCAAGCCCCGCCGGATGATAATCAATTCCGCGAAAAAGTCGCCCGCGTCTTTCGCAAGGCCGGTCGGCGCAAATCATGCGGAAACAACGACATGGAGCAGGATGCGGAATCAGGTCGCGAGCATCAGCAGGTTCCTGGAGGGTTTCCGCTTTTCTTCGAAATGCGGAAAACCCTCTCTCTTTTTGTTCTTACGCAATTCCTGACCGAAAACCGCTGCGCACTTTTCCTGGAATTGCTTAGCCGCCGGCGAAAATCGCATCCCAACGCTGCCGCATCCTCTCTCCCGCCGCGCCGGGCACCGCTTCAAGCTGTAGCAGCCGTTCGCGGTCGCCGGCGCGCAGCCGGGCAAACGGCACCATGCGATACGACGCCACCTGCCCGCGCGTCTCGTCGTCGGCGCTGATCTCGGCCACCATGATCGCCCCGATCCGGCCCGGCCAGGGCTGCCTGGCAAAGGCGGTGCCGAAAAAATCGCCGACGCCATAAGCCACCAGTGTGTCGCCGATCCGCTCGACCGGCTGCACCACATGGGCGTGGTGCCCGACCGCGAGCCCGACGCCGAGCTCGGCCAGGCGCTCGGCCCAGGCGCGCGTCTGCGGCCGCGGAAAATGGCGGAACTCCCAGTCCCAGTGCGGCACGGCGCAAATGAGATCCACACCTTCGCAGCCTGGTATCACTGATTTGCAGCCCGCGAAAAAATCCTCGGCCATGCCGACGCGACCGGCAAATTCCTGGGCATCGGCGTTGCGCCATTGCGTGAAGGCGACCAGCGCCAGCGTCAGCGGACCGACCGCCACCTTGCGTGCCGCAACATCGGTGCCTGTTGTGGCGATGCCGAGCTTCGCCAGCGCCGCCAGCGTCTCGTCATAACCGCCAATGCCCTGGTCGAGCACATGATTGTTGGCAAGCGACAGCACCAGCCTGTCATGGCTGATGCCCACGGATCCCAGCGCGCCCTCGAGGAACTGTGCCGACATGGCGTGATGCGAACCGACCAGCATGCCCAGCCGGGCTGTTGGCCGCTCGACGACCGGGCTCTCGCAATTGCCGATCACCAGATCTGCCGATGCCAGCAGCTGCCGCAAACCGGCATCGCATTCGGGCGGCCGGCGATTGGCCACGGCGGAGATGTCGCCGACGAAGGCCAGCCGCGCACTGCGCTGCGGTGGCGGCAAGAATTCGCCCTGCGCCGGCAGGAAGCCCGGAACGTTCCCGCCCAACGACGGCTTCAGGAAGCGAAGCGGCCAGGAAAGCTTGTAGGAGAGAGGATAGTTGGACACGCTGCGCCTGAATTGTCACCCAACCCACCTTACCAGCAAAACATTGTGCGAAGGTGGCCCGGCTATACTTATGCAGCGCGTCGTCTTGGACGCCGGCCGGCCCGTTCCATTGCCAGGCGATAGACCCCGTCGATCTCGCTGACGATCCGCTGCGGGGCAAGCTTTCGCACAAGTGTCTGCCTGTCCTGCGCGCCCAGCGTGGCACGCAACGCATTGTCCCGGAGCCTCAACGCGGCAGCCGTCATGCCCTCGACATCGCCGACGGCAAACAGGCGCTCCTCCGGCAACAGGTCCACCATGTTGCCGACGCGCGTCGACAACACAGCTATTTCAGCCGCCATGGCCTCCAGCGGTGCGATCGGCGCCTGCTCGTCGCGCGACGTCATCAGAAACAGGTCGAAGGCCGGCAGCAGATTCAGAGCATCTTTGCGCTGCCCCGGCAGATGGACTCTGCCCTCAACCTCGGAACCGGCCAAGGCGGCGTTCCAGCCGGGCATCGGCTCGACCCCGTCGATATCTGCGCCGATCACCAGCAGCTCCGCATCGACACCGCCGGCCAGCAACCCGCGCAGCACACCGACCATGTCGAGCTGGTTCTTGCGCTGAGACAGGTGCCCGATCGAGCCGATCAGGAATGCCTCTTCCCGGATGCCCAGGGCGCGGCGCGCCGCGCGCCTGCGTTCGGCGGTTGCGGGCGCGATGCTGCCGGTGTCGAACATGTTCGGAATGAGATGGAGGCGGCGGCGCGAAACCAGCATGTGCCTGGCATAATAATCCGCGGTCCATTTGCTCGGCGCGATGACCTCATGCGCAAACAGCCAGGGCAGCTGGAACTGCCGCGCATGCGCCGTCATGACGACGGGCGTGCCGGCGGCACAGCGGAACACGAGCCCGAACTTGTTGGCCCGGCTGCCATGGGCGTGGACGACGTCCTCGCCCCAGTCGCGAATGGCATAGCCGACGCGGCGAAGTTCGTCCGGCTTGGAGAACAGGTCGGACGTGACCGTCCGGATCGGGCCATTGAACGGCTGGCCTTCGATCCACGAGCCTTTCATCTGGACGAGCATGATGTCGTGGCCGGCGTCGAGCTGGGCCTGGATCAGCATCCTGGAACTCGTTGCCACGCCATTCAGCCCGCCATGGCCGACCAGATGCACGATCTTCATGCGCCCCTCGCATCGGCCGGCAGATGTTCAAACGACGATTGCGCTGGGATCACGTGCTTGCGACCGGTCCGACAGATGGTGCGCGACCAGAAGCCATTAGCCGTGGCTTAAATATGGCAAAAGCCTGCGGCACGGCAACAATCGCATCGTTACACAGGTATAAAGCATAACGACATCAGGCCACTGGCCAGAATGACAAGGAGCGTTAGCTTGTCATGGTTCGACATGAACTTCGGCTCGGAGAACTGCCCATGATGTTTCGAAAACTTGCCGTCACCGCAGCGGTGCTGGCCGGGACGATGGTACTGCCGGCGATAGCCATGGCGGCCGACGCCTTCACCACCGGCAATGTCAACGTCCGCAGCGGCCCCGGCACCGGCTATGCCAAGGTCGGAATGCTGCGTGAGGGCACGCCCGTCGACCTGCGCGGCTGCGAAGGCAACTGGTGCAATGTCTACGGCCCGAGGCTGAGGGGATGGGTCTCGGCCAACTTTCTCTCCGACTATGTCGGCCGCCCGCCGGCAGTGATCGTGGCGCCGACCATCGTCGTGCGTCCGCCGCATTATCGTCCGCCGCACTGGAACCGGCCTCCGAACTGGAATCGCCCGCCCAAGCCACGGCCACCCAGGCCGCGTCCGCCCGGCGCGCACTGCAAGATAGCGCCCGGCTTCCCCTGCCCGCGGTAGGCACTTCCTGACAGCCTGTTGTCAGCAGCAAGAACAGGCATGGGCGCGTGCGCCGGCTTTCCGGCGCCGCGCCCTTTCCATTTGGACCGATACCGCCCATATTCCGCTCATGGCCAAATCTCCCGACAAAAAATCGCCTTCGGCGATCTCTGGACGTGCTGCGAACAAGCGCGGCGGCAATGGCGTGACCGCCTATCTCGACGCGTCCGAACCGCTGCATCGCGATGGTTTCGGCGAGGTGCCTCAGGCTGAGTTCACGGGAGCCCCCTTGTCCGGGTCGATCTCCGACTGGGCCGACGAGATCGCGCGGGAAGCGGAAAAGCCCCAGCCCAAGGCCAAAAAGATCCCCGAGAAGAGCTCGGCGCCGACCCGTTCGGCGCGCGGCACCTCGATGGGTGGCGCTGCCTCCGCCAAGGAACGCGCGGCCGCCGGCCTCAACCCGGTCGCCGGCCTCGACATTTCGCTTGAGGACGCGGCGTCGCTGTCCAATTCAGGCGTCACCGCCACGGTGGCCGCGCTTTCGGCGCTCATCGAGAGCGGCAACCCGCTGCACAAAAACGGCGAGATCTGGGTTCCCCACCGCCCCGCCCGGCCGGAAAAATCCGAAGGCGGCATCCAGATCGTCATGCAGTCGGAGTTCGAGCCGGCCGGCGACCAGCCCACCGCCATCAAGGACCTCGTCGAGGGCGTCGGCAATGCCGACCGTACCCAGGTGCTGCTCGGCGTCACCGGCTCGGGCAAGACCTTCACCATGGCCAAGGTGATCGAGCAGACGCAGCGCCCGGCGCTGATCCTCGCGCCCAACAAGACGCTGGCCGCCCAGCTCTATGCCGAGTTCAAGAAGTTCTTCCCCGACAACGCGGTCGAGTATTTCGTCTCCTATTACGACTACTACCAGCCCGAGGCCTACGTCCCGCGCACCGACACCTATATCGAGAAGGAATCGACCATCAACGAGCAGATCGACCGCATGCGCCACTCGGCGACGCGATCGCTGCTCGAACGCGACGACGTCATCATCGTCGCCTCGGTGTCCTGCATCTACGGTATCGGCTCGGTCGAAACCTATACGGCGATGACCTTCCAGATGCAGGTCGGCGACCGGCTCGACCAGCGCCAGCTGCTCGCCGACCTCGTCGCCCAGCAATACAAGCGCCAGGACATCAACTTCGTGCGCGGCTCGTTCCGCGTGCGCGGCGACACCATCGAGATCTTCCCCGCCCACCTTGAAGACTCGGCCTGGCGCATCTCGCTGTTCGGCGACGAAATCGAGCAGATCACCGAGTTCGACCCGCTCACCGGGCAGAAGACCGGCGACCTCAAGTCGGTCAAGATCTACGCCAACTCGCACTATGTGACGCCGCGCCCGACCTTGAATCAGGCCATCAAGTCGATCAAGGAAGAGCTGCAGCACCGCCTGCAAGAGCTTGAAAAGGCTGGCCGCCTGCTCGAGGCCCAGCGTCTGGAACAGCGCACCCGCTTCGACCTCGAGATGCTCGAGGCCACCGGCTCCTGCGCCGGCATCGAAAACTATTCGCGCTATCTCACCGGCCGCCGCCCCGGCGATCCGCCGCCGACCCTGTTCGAATACATCCCCGACAACGCGCTCGTCTTCATCGACGAAAGCCACGTCACCGTGCCCCAGATCGGCGGCATGTACAGGGGCGACTTCCGTCGTAAGGCGACGCTGGCCGAATACGGCTTCCGCCTGCCGTCCTGCATGGACAACCGTCCGCTGCGCTTCGAGGAATGGGACGCCATGCGCCCGCTCACCATCGGCGTCTCGGCCACGCCGGGACAGTGGGAAATGGAAGAGGCCGGCGGCGTGTTCGCCGAGCAGGTCATCCGCCCGACCGGTCTGATCGACCCGCCGGTCGAGGTGCGCCCCGCCAAGAACCAGGTCGACGATGTCGTCGGCGAAATCCGGGAGACGACCAGGGCCGGCTACCGCACGCTGGTGACGGTGCTGACCAAGCGCATGGCCGAGGACCTGACCGAATACCTGCACGAAAACGGCGTCCGCGTCCGCTACATGCACTCCGACATCGACACGCTGGAGCGCATCGAGATTCTGCGCGACCTGCGCCTCGGCGCCTTCGACGTGCTGGTCGGCATCAACCTGCTGCGCGAAGGCCTCGACATTCCCGAATGCGGTTTCGTCGCCATCCTCGACGCCGACAAGGAAGGCTTCCTGCGTTCCGAAACCTCGCTGATCCAGACCATCGGCCGCGCGGCGCGTAACGTCGACGGCAAGGTCATCCTCTACGCCGACCAGATCACCGGCTCGATGGAGCGCGCGATGGCCGAGACCACGCGCCGCCGCGAAAAGCAGATGGTGTGGAACGAGGCCAACGGCATCACGCCGGAGAGCGTCAAGTCGCGCATCTCCGACATCCTCGATTCGGTCTACGAGAAGGACCACGTCCGCGCCGACATCTCGCAGTTCACCGACGATGCCGGTTCGATGATGGGCAACAACCTCAAGGCCCATCTCGAAGCCCTCGACAAGCAGATGCGCAACGCCGCCACCGACCTCGACTTCGAGAAAGCGGCCCGCATCCGCGACGAGATCAAGCGCCTGCGCGAGATGGAGCTCGCCATCTCCGACGATCCGCTGGCCCGCGAGGTCGAGGGTCAGAGCCCGTCCTCGGGCCGCGAGAAGGGCAAGCACAACAAGGGCGTCGCCAAGCACCGCACCGCCGAGGAGCAGGAGCGTTTCCGCAAGCTCGACGAGGCGCGCGCCGCCGAGGAGGCCGCCAAGGCCGCGCGCCCCAACATGTTCCGCAAGCCCGAACTCGATGAAATGGGCGCCGACGGCACAAGGCCGTCGGGCAAGTCGCTGTTTGCCAAGCCTCATATCGACGACATGGGCCCGGGCACCGACATGACGACGCCAGCCGGCGCCGTGTCGCGCTCGCTGTTCAAGAAACAATCGGCGGCAGAAGCCCACGGCTCCGACTATGGCGTTCCCGACGACGGCAAGTCGCTGTTCAAGAAGAACAACCTCGACGAGATGACCGTCCGCCGCACCGAAAAGCCGGTCGAAGGCGTCAAGCCGATCAAGCGCGCCAAGATCGGCGCCGGCTCCTACGAGGACCCGGCCGAAGCCGCGCGCGAAAAGCGGCGGCCGGGCAAATCAGGACGGCCGGGGAAATAAGCAAAGCAGCTTCACTGAGAGCGGCAAGGAGCGATCGCTAGCACGGCCCTTGATTGTCCTGCGACCCTTGCGTCTGCCGCACCGCCCACTCGATGTTGCCGCGCGAGATGCAGAGATCCTTCAATGCGGCATCGTCCAGGCGCGACAGTCTCCGTGCGGCACCCCATTGGCGAATGGCCGACGCCGCCGAACCGACTGTTACAAGCATGGCGCGGGCGAGCCTGCCGCGACGTGCGGTCCTGCCTTGATTTTCGATCATGGTCGTCATGGCCGGTCTCCAGGGAATGGGAACAGGCTAACGACCCGACTGGCATAATGGAAACGAATGTATATTATGACCTCGATAAGAGGTCCTTATGCCATACAACATCGATATCGCGTTGCTGAGGGCATTCCTGGCCGTGGTCGACACCGGCGGGATGACCAGTTCGGCCAAAGTGCTCAACCTCACACAGGCGGCCGTCAGCCAGCAGGTCAAGCGGCTCGAGGACAGTTTCGGCTGCGCCCTCTTCGAGCGCGACCGCAAGGGCCTGAAACTGACGCCAACGGGCGAGCGCCTTGTCGTCCAGGCGCGCCGCCTCGTCCGCAACAATGACGAGGTCTGGTCGGCGATGAACGAAGCCGAATTCGAGGGAGAAATCCGCCTCGGCATTCCTTCCGATTTCGTCCGTTGCTTCGGCGCTCCCATCCTCAAGCAATTCGACCAGGCCTGGCCGCGCGTGCGCGTGTCACTCATTTGCGACACAACCCAGCGCCTGCTTGAAAAGCTCGATGGCGGCGAGGTCGACCTGACCTTCGCGGTGGAGAAAAAATGCGGCCACAATGGCGAGACGCTGCTGTCCGACCCGTTGGTCTGGGTCGGCGCCAAGGGTGGCCAGGCCTATGAGCGCGATCCGCTGCCCATATCGACTGATGACGAAACCTGCATGCTGCGACCCTTTGCGCTCAAGGCACTGGCAGACCAGGGACGGGTCTGGCGCTGGGTCTGCGAAGACAGCAATTTCGATCCCATCCTGGCGACACTCGACGCCGATATTGCGGTGGCGCCGCTGCTCGCTTCGACCGTACCGCCGGGCTTTGAAATCCTGGGCGAGCGGCATGGGCTGCCGTCCTTGCCGAGCTTCTGGATCAATCTCTATCAGCCGCATGCAGGCCCGACGCGCCTTTCCCAGGAACTGGCATTGCACATACGCGACGTGGTCGGCGCCCGTTCGCAAGTTCTTGCCTGATCCAGCTCGCTGTTTCAGCACAGAACCGCGCGCCTTCGGCCCGCCTCGGCTGCGGTGGAAAAAATGTCGTCGGCCATGTCGACCTGGGCGGACTTCGTTCGTCCTAGTGGCGAGGCATCGGCCGAAGGCGGCCAACGATGCCTGCAACAGACGCCGCAAAAGGCGGTGATTGGCTCGTAACGAGGAACGGAGACTGAAATGTCTGAAGCACAGAAGATCGACTACCCCGCACCGAAGGTTCTTGGCGGCCTGGTCGCCTATCTGCAGGTCGACGGCGCCCTGAAGGCGGCCGAGTTCTACAAGCGTGCCTTCGGCGCCGAGACCATTTTTGCGGTCCCGGCGGACGAAAAGGGACGGACCATGCATGTCCATCTCTACGTCAACGGCTCGTCGATGATGCTGAGCGATGCCTTTCCCGAGCACGGCCATGCGCACGAAAAGGCGCAGGGCTATACCATGCAGCTCATCCTCGGCGACGACATCGACGCCTGGTGGAAGCGCGCTGTGGATGCCGGCTGCGAGGTTGAGGTGCCGCTCGACGTCATGTTCTGGGGCGACCGCTGGGGCCGGCTCCGCGATCCCTTCGGCGTCGCCTGGGCGATGAACGCGCCGGTCAAGCCGGCCTGATCCAAGGCTAGCCGCTGCGCGCCTGAAGGCGCGCAGCACCTCAGCGGTCGTGCGTCTCGCCCGACAGCGGCGTCGCCAGCATCGACGGCCGTTGCTCGAATGCGTCGAACCAGCGCGTCAGCCGCTGCCGCCCGCGAAACGACGGCAGGTCGCGAAACGCCATCCACGACAGCGCGGTCGCCAGCGCGATATGCCCGACATGCAGGGGCGCGTCGGCATCCACGGCGGCTTCGAGCCAGTCATAGGTCGCCTCGATCTTGTCCCGGTAACCCTCGGCAAGCGCCTCGTAGCGCAGTTGCTCGGGCCGCCTTTCGGTTTCCCAGCGCAAGCCGATGCCGGTCTGCGCCAGCCCTTGCGCCACCGCCTGCAGCCGCAGCGCCTGCCAACGGACCTCGCCTTCTCCAGGGATCAGCTTCCGCCCGTCATGCAGCGTGTCGAGATAGGCGCAGATGACATCGGAATCGAGGATCGGCTCGCCGTCCGCCTGCATCAGGACAGGCACTTTCCCCAGCGGGTTTTCGGCATAGACGCGATCATTGCGCAGCGTCGGGCTGGTTTCCTGGTGGATGACCTCGAGCCGGTCGGCGAGGCCCGCCTCGTGGGCGAACACCAGCGCCTTGCGGGCAAAGGGCGAATGGGTCTGGTAATAGAGGATCATCTGCTGTCGCACCGTCTGGCCGTTGTCGTAAGCGGCAATTCATAGGGCAAGGCGGGCGAGAATTGCGCTCTGTTGCGGCCGCCGCGCTGCAAGTTTGTTTCGCCGGACCGCCCCGCCGCGAGCGGCCCCGCCGATCTTTATGCTTTCCCTATAAATCTCCCTGCCGCTGCGTCTCGAACCTTCACGCGGTGCAGCCCTATCTCTGTTCCACCATGAAGCCCGACCCGACATTGGCCGACCGCATCGCCGCTGCAAGAATCCTGCGCGAGCATCATGTCTGGGCGGTGGCAGCGAGCTTCGCGGCGATCGAGGATCGTGCGTTGACCACACGCCGGCGCTTCCAGTCGCTGATGGCAGCCGATGCGCTGCTCGACGCCGTGACGCTGCTTGCCCAAAGCGCCGAGCCGCCGCGCGCCATCGAAACGCTTACCCTGCACGACGGCCGCTGGCAGTGCGCCATGCGCGCCGGATCGTCGGCACGGCTGCGCAAGGCCGAACATGCCGATCTCGCCGCAGCCGTGCTGATGGCTCTGCTCAGGACCTTTCCGCAGCGATCCCGACGCGGCCCAAGGCCGGCGTCCCCTCTCCAGCCCAACAGGAGTTTTTTCCATGACCACTGACCAGCTTCGCCGGCGCCTGTTCGGCGCCATGTCGGCGCTCGTCACCCCCTTCCGGGGTGGCGAGGTCGACCTCGCCGCACTTGCCGCGCTGACGGAATGGCAGATCAGCGAAGGCATCAACGGCCTGGTGCCCTGCGGCACGACAGGGGAAGCGCCGACGCTTGCCTGGCACGAGCGCATCGCCGTCATCCGCACCTGCGTCGCGGTCTCTGCCGGGCGCGTGCCTGTCATTGCCGGAACCGGCAGCAACAGCACCGATGCGACCGTGGCCTTCACGGCGGCCTCGCGCGACTTCGGCGCCGATGCGGTCCTAATCGTCACGCCCTATTACAACAGGCCGACGCAGAGCGGCATCGTCAGGCATTTCGAGACGGTCGCGGCAAAGGTCGACATCCCCATCATCGTCTACAACGTGCCTTCCCGCACCGGCGTCGACCTTGCGCCCGAAACCATGGCGCGGCTCGCCGACATCCCTTCGATCGTCGGCTTCAAGGACGCCACCGGCGACCTGTCGCGCCAGATGGCCCAGTCCCAGCGTTTCGGCAGCCGCTTCGTCGCCCTGTCGGGGCATGACGCCACTGCCTTCGGCTTCAACACCATGGGCGGCAGCGGTACCATCTCGGTCGTCGCCAATGTCGTCCCGCGCCTGTGCGTCGACATGCACGACGCCTGCCGGCGGGGCGACACCCACACCGCCCGCGCCATTCAGCAGCGCCTGCGCCCGCTGATTGCGGCGCTCGAACGCGAGACCAATCCGGTGCCGGTGAAATATGCGCTGCACGCCATGGGCAGGATCCAGCCCGATATGCGCCTGCCTTTGCTCGAGGCCGAGCCGGAGACGGCGGCAGCGATCCGCACTGCCTTGACCGCTTTCGAACCGCAGCCGCGCCTGCGCGCCGCCCGCCCCGCACGCCCGGGGCCCGGCTTCATCAGGCGGCACCTGTGAAATCCCGATGTCCTTGTCCTTCGCCCTCAATCGAAACCCTATGGCGAAGGCCTCGCATCATCAGTGCAGACGCGGTTCGACCGCATCGCTTTGAAAGAACTTCAGGAAAGGCAAAAATCATGGGCAGCGCTGCTCACGACATCCATCCGGCACTCCACAGCCATCGCTTCATGGTCGGCCGCGACGCCTCCGGCCACTGGGTGGTCAGCGACGAAAAGGCCATGGTCGGCGGCATCTTCGCCGACAGGGAATCGGCGGTGCGGTTTGCGCTGGCCGAAAGCGATCATGTGCCCGGCGCGGTGTTCTGCGCCCCCGCCGAAATCACCCTGAGCCTCGATCCGGTCTTTCCGGAGCCTCGTCGCAACTGACGCGCTGGCGTGCCTCGGGCTTATCGGCCCGAGGCACCTCCTCGGCACGGAAGGCGCTGGTCCTGGGAGGATGACACGCGCAATCCGTATGCGAGCCCCGCCACAGCGTGAGCAGCGTCCTGGCAAGCGTCATGCCGCTGCCTTCTCCCAGTCCGGAAACGGATCGGCGAGATTGCGCCAGAGTTCGGGGGCAAAACCTTCCGCGTCGACAAGGCAGCTGTCGAGTTCGGCGCGGATGCGCACCTCGTTCATCGGGTGGCAGCCGATAAAGACGATCTCCTGCCGCCGATCGCCCCAGACGGGATCGAGATAAGGCTGCATCGCCGCCTGCCATTCGGCATGGTCGGGCCAGCGCGACCTCGGCACCGCGGCCCACCACAGGCCCCGCCTGGCGGTGCGCACCAGGGCGCCGGCCTGGCTGAGTTCGCCGACATGGTGCGGCCGCGTCGCCAGCCAGAAGAAGCCTTTGGCGCGGATCACGCCTGGCCATTCCCGCGATATGAATGCCTTGAGTTTTACCGGGTCGAACGGTCGACGGGCGCGGTAGACGAAGGAGCTGATGCCATATTCCTGCGTCTCCGGCACATGATCTGCGAAACCGTGCAACTCCTTGAACCACAGCGGATGCTGCTCGGCCCGGTCGAAGTCGAAGCGGCCGGTGTCGAGCACCTCCGCCAGCGGCACCGCGCCAAAATCGACCTCGACCACATGGGCATCGGGGTTCAGCGCCCGGATGATCCTGCGCGCCGCCTCGATGTCGTCACGACTTGCCGCCGACACCTTGTTGAGCACCACCACGTCGGCAAACTCGATCTGCTCGACCAGCAGGTCGACCAAAGTGCGTTCGTCACCCGCGCCGAGCGACTGGCCCCTGTCGCGCAGGAACTCCGACGAGGCATAGTCCTTAAGCAGGTTCGCCGCGTCGACCACCGTCACCATCGTGTCGAGCCGCGCCACGTCGGACAGGCTTTCGCCATGCTCGTCACGGAACTCGAAGGTCGAGGCCACAGGCAGCGGCTCGGAAATGCCGCTCGATTCGATCAGCAGGTAGTCGAAGCGCCCCTGTTCGGCCAGTTCCCTGACGCTCTTGAGCAGGTCGTCGCGCAGCGTGCAGCAGATGCAGCCATTGCTGAGCTCGACCAGCTTTTCCTCGGTCCGCGACAGGTTGGCGCCGCCATCGCGCAGCAGCGCCGCATCGATGTTGACCTCGCTCATGTCGTTGACGATGACCGCGACCTTGCGGCCATCCCTGTTGTTGAGAACGTGGTTGAGAAGCGTCGTCTTCCCCGCCCCCAGGAAGCCCGACAGGACCGTCACGGGCAGGCGTCTTGCTGTTCGCACCGGCACGATGCTCTCCTTGCTGCATTTCGATGCGGTATCAATAATGTTATACCATTACAGACGTCAAGCGATCTTTGGTGCGAAGAAAGCCCGGCTGAGCAACTCCGCCCGTTAGCCGAGCGGCACGGTCAGGCCGGCCTTGACCCGGTCCATCGCGACCAGCGTGCGGAAGCGCTTGATGTTGGGATTGGCGAAGAACAGCCGCCGGGTCAGCGCCTCATATTCAGCCATCGACGTCACCGTCACGATCAGCACGAAGTCGGCCTCGCCGGTGACATAGTAGCATTGCTGCACTTCGGGTGCGGCGGCAAAGCTCGCCTTGACGGCGTCGAGCAGGTCTATCTTCTCGCTCTCGACTGCGATCTCGACGACGATGGTGATCGGCCGGCCGACCTTGCCGGGGTCGATGACGGCGACATTGGCCGAGATCACGCCTGTTTCCTCCAGGCGCTTGATACGGCGCTGCACGGCCGGCGCAGACAGGTTCACCGCCTCGCCGATCTCGCGTTGCGGCGTCGCGTTGTCGCGCTGCAGGATGTCGAGGATCTTGAGGTCGAACTCGTCAAGTTCGGGCAAAGCGGATCGGATCAAGAGACACCCTAACGAAACAAACTTGCACAAATCAGGCCACATTAGAGCGCCTTTCTCACTCCGCTTGCAATATCAATGCATCGAGGCAGGAGATTCAAACGCATGCTCATCCGCAACCAGCACCCTGATTATCGCAAGCCGCTTGCATCTGGGGATGCCGAAACCCTCGGTGTCGAGGCGGGTGAAGCCGTCGCGCGCTTCCTCGAGCATCGGCCCAATCACCGCGCCACCCCGCTGCGTGCTTTGCCCGCCCTCGCCCACGATCTCGGCGTCGGCGCGATCCACCTCAAGGACGAGGGTTATCGGCTGGGCCTCGGCAGCTTCAAGGCGCTCGGCGGCGCCTATGCAGTCATCCGCCTGGTGCTCGAAACGGCCGAGGCCAGGCTCGGCCGGCCGGTCGGCATCGACGAGCTGCTCTCCCCTGACGTCGCCAGGATCGCCGCGTCCATGACCTTCGGCTGCGCCACCGATGGCAACCATGGCCGCTCGGTCGCGCAAGGCGCCCAGCTTGTCGGCGCACGTTCGGTGATCTTCGTCCATGGCGGCGTCAGCGACAACAGGGTCGAGGCCATTGCCCGCTACGGCGCCGAGATGGTGCGCGTCGCCGGCACCTATGACGACTCGGTCGCCGAAGCCGCACGGGTCTGCGAAGCCAAGGGCTGGACCGTCGTCTCCGATACGTCATGGCCCGGCTACGAGCGCATCCCGGGCCTGGTCATGCAGGGTTACACGGCGATCATGCGCGAGGCGCTGGCAAAGCTGCCGCAGCCGCCGACCCATGTCTTCGTCCAGGCAGGCGTCGGCGGCATCGCCGCCGCCATGGCCGCCTATCTCGACGCCCGCCTCGGCGACGAACGCCCGACCTTCATCGTGGTCGACCCGGCCCGCGCCGCCTGCATCTTCGAGACGGCGCGCGCCGGCAAGCCGGTCAAGCTCAATCATGGCGAGCCGACTGTCATGGCGATGCTCGAATGCTACGAACCCTCGCTGCTCGCCTGGCGCATCCTGGCCCGCAAGGCCGACGCCTTCATGACCGTCGAGGACGAGGATGCGGTCGAGGCGATGAACCGGCTGGCGCGTCCGCTCGGCCACGATCCTGTCGTCGTTGCCGGCGAAAGCGGCGCTGCCGGCATGGCCGGGCTGTTCCGCGCCGCCCGCGACCCCGAGATGCGCAAGTCCATCGGCGTCGATGCCCATTCGCGCGTGCTGCTCATCGTCACCGAGGGCGCCACCGATCCCGACCGCTACCGCGAGCTGGTCGGGCTGACACCGGCCGATCTTGCCGCCGGCCAGGCAGTCGCGGCGAAATAAGCCGTAGCAGAATCCCCCTTGTGGGGAGGGAAGGGATCAGGCGTTTGAACCCCATTCGAAACGCCTGCCCTTCCCGCCATGCTGTTGTAATCTGCGCCGGCTAGCTCTTTTCTCCATCCGCAATAGAGAGCCGTCGCCGATGAACCTTGCCATGACCGCACACGCCTCGCTTTTCCCGTCCGAAGCCGAGATCAGCCAGATCCTGGTCGAGCGCATCGACCGGCAGCAACAGGGCGTCGGCATGGTCATAGGCACGTTCGGTCCAGCCGGCCGGCAGGTCGTCGCCCATGGGCGCTTCGGCGCATTCCACACGCGGCCTGTCGATGGCGACACCGTGTTCGAGATCGGCTCGATCACCAAGGTCTTCACCACGCTGCTGCTCGGCGAGATGGTCGGCCGCGGCGAAGTGGCGCTTGACGATCCCCTGGCAAGATACCTGCCCGCATCGGTGACGGTACCGACGCGCGCCGGCCGCCAGATCACGCTGACCGACCTGGCCACCCACACCTCCGGCCTGCCGCGCCTGCCCGACAATTTCGCCCCTGATGACGACGAGAATCCCTATGCCGACTACACGGTCGAGCAGATGTACGATTTCCTGTCGGCCTACCAATTGCCGCGCGACATCGGCGACCACTATGAATATTCCAACCTCGGCATGGGCCTGCTCGGCCACGCGCTCGCCCGCGCCGCCGGCATGGAGTTCGCCACCCTGCTGCACCAGCGCGTTCTGGCGCCGCTGCGCATGACCTCGACGGCAATCGACGCCACGCCCGAGATGCAGGCGCGTCTGGCGCTGGGCCACGACGCCGACCTGATGCCTGTCGCCAATTGGGACCTGCCGACGCTGGCCGGCGCCGGCGCACTGAAATCGACGGTCGACGACCTGTTCAAGCTGATCGAGATGGTGCTGGAAGGCCGCCCATCGCAGCTTGCCAGGGCGCTCGAGACCACACTGTCGATCCGCCGCCCGACCGACGATTCCGGCCCAGAGACCGCACTTGGCTGGCTCGTCTCCGGCGACGGCGACAACCAGGCGATCCTGCATGACGGCGGCACCGGCGGCTACCGCTCCTTCCTCGCCATCATGCCGGCGAAGCGCATCGGCGTCGTCGGCCTGTCCAACACGGCGACCGAAATCGGCGTCAACGACATCTGCGCCCACATCCTCGATCGCGACAACCCGCTTTTGCCGGCGCCGCGCAAACGCGTCGTCGCCAGGATCGATCCGAACCTCCATGACCGCTATGTCGGCATCTACAGGCTCGCCCCGAGCTTCGAGATCGCAATCACCCGCGATGCCGAAGGCCTCTTCGCCCAGGCGACCGGCCAGGGCCGCCACGAGATTTTTCCGGAGAACGACAGGCAGTTCTTTCTCAAGATCGTCGACGCCCAGATCAGCTTCGACATCGGGCCCGACGGCCGCGCCACCGCCCTGACCCTCCACCAGAACGGCCGCAACACGCTGGGGCCGCGAGTGTAGGAGCTTCAGTTCCGCGCACGAACGAAAAAGCCGCCCCGAAGGGCGGCTTTTCTTTTGGGGCCAACGGCAGGCCTATTCGGCCGCCAGTGCCGGAACATGGGGGATGTCGGCGACATTGCCATGATCTTCCGCTTCCGGCTCGACCTGCTTCTTCTTGGGCTCGCGCCCGAAGAACAGGGCATAACCCGCCGGCAGCACCAGGATGGTCAGCACCGTCGCCACCAGGATGCCGCCCATCATCGCATAGGCGAGCGGCCCCCAGAACACGCCGCGCGAGATCGGGATCAGCGCCAGCACCGCCGTCATCGCCGTCAGCGTGATCGGGCGGAAGCGGCGCACCGCGGCCCCGACGATTGCTTCGGAGCGCTCCATGCCCGCGGCGATGTCCTGGTCGATCTGGTCGACGAGGATGATCGAGTTGCGGATGATGATGCCGAGCAGCGCGATCACGCCGAGGATGGCGACGAAGCCGAAGGGCGCGCCCGATATCAGCAGTGCCGCGGCGGCACCGATGATGCCGAGCGGACCGGTCGCCAGCACCAGCATCGCCTTGCCGAAATGCTGCAGCTGCACCATCAGCAGCAGCACGATGACCAAAAGCATGATCGGCGCCTTGGCGGCAATCGACATCTGGCTCTCGGCCGCATCCTCGGCGCCGCCCTGGATCTCGACCTTGTAGCCGGGCGCGAGGCCGTCGCGCAGCGGCTTCAGGTCGCTGTACAGCTTCATGGCAACGTCGTTGGGCTGAACGCCGTCGGGCAGCGTCGCACGCACCGTGATCGTCGGCAGGCGGTCGCGACGCCATTCGATGCCCTGCTCCATCACGGGCACGACCTTGGCCACCTGCGACAACGGCACGAAACTGCCGAAGTCGGTCGGAATGTAGACCGAGTTGACCGCCGACAGCAGCTGCCTGTTGGCCTCCGGCTCGCGGGCGACGATCGACACCGTCTCCTCGCCGTCGCGGAAATTGTCCAGCGGCGCGCCCGACATGGTTGCCTGCAGCATCTGGCGGATGCGCTGCGAGGAAACGCCGAGCGCCCTCGCCCTGTCCTGGTCCACCACCAGCTTCATCGCCGGCACCTGCTCCAGCCAGTCGTCATGAATGGCGCTGAGCTCGGGGTTCTCGGCGAACTTGGCCTTCACCTGGTCGGCGATGCGGCGCACCTCCGTGCGGTCGGGGCCCATGACACGCATCTGCACCGGCCAGCCCGTGGGCGGTCCGAGGAACAGGCGGTCGACCTTGCCGCGGATCGAGGGGAAGTCTTCGGCCAGGATGGTGCGCAGCTTGACGATCAGCCGCTCGCGCGCCGGCTCGTCATTGGCCATGACAAGCAGCTGGGCGTAGTTCGGGTTGCGCAGCTGCTGGTCTAGCGGCAGGAAGAAGCGCGGCGCGCCCTCGCCGATGAAGGTGGCGATGAACTTCTTGTCCGGATCGTCCATCATCCGGGCTTCCAGCGCCTCGGCCTGCTTCTCCACTTCCTTGATGCTGGTGCCCTCGGGCAGCCAGAGATCGACGAGGATTTCCGGTCGCGACGACTGCGGGAAGAAATTCTGCGGGATGAACTGGAAGGCAAACAGCGAGCCGAAGAAGGCCATCAGCGTCATGGCAAGCACGATGATGCGATGCCTCACCGCCCAGGTCACGGTCGAGCGCAGGCGGCGATAGAAGCTGGTGTCGAACACGTCGTGATGGCTGCCGGCATGCTTACGCTGCTTGAGGATCATGTAGCCCAGCCATGGCGTGAAATAGACAGCCACGAACCACGACGTCACCAGCGCGATGCCGACGACGAAGAACAGCGAGCGCACATATTCGCCGGCCGTGGATTCGGCGAAGCCGACGGGAATGAAGCCGGCCGTGGTGATCAGCGTGCCGGTCAGCATCGGGAACGCCGTCGACGAATAGGCGAAGGACGCCGCCTCGATCTTGACCAGTCCCTCCTCGAGCTTCCGCTCCATCAGCTCGACCACGATCATGGCGTCGTCGACGAGCAGGCCGAGCGCGATGATGAGCGCGCCGAGCGAGATGCGCTGCAGATCGATGCCGAGTTCGTACATGATGGCGAAGGTCGCAGCCAGCACCAGCGGAATGGTGATGGCGATGACCAGGCCCGAGCGCCAGCCGATCGACAGGAACGACACCACCAGCACGATCAGCAACGCCTCGATCAGCGCCTTCATGAACTCGCCGATGGCCTCCGTCACCACCTCGGGCTGGTTGGAGATCTGGTCGACCGAAACCCCGTAAGGCAACGATTCCTCGAAGCGCTTGTAGGTCTCCTCGACTGCCTTGCCGACATCGGTGACCTTGAAACCCTTGGCCATCACCACGCCGAGCTGGACGCTGTCCTGGCCATTGAAGCGGAACTTGCGCTGATAGGGGTCTTCGAGGCCGCTGCTGACGGTGGCGATGTCGCCGAGACGGGTGACCTGGGTGCCGGCGCGCAGCCGCAGCTCCCTGATATCCTCGACCTTGCTGACGTCGCCTTCGACGGAGATGCGCACCGAATGCGTGCCGGTGTCGACCGTGCCGGCCGGATCGACATTGTTCTGCCCGGCAATGGCGTTGCGCAGGTCGTTGAGGGTCAGCCCGCGCCCGGCGAGCACGTTCGACGCCACGTCGATATAGATGCGCTGTGGCTGGTCGCCCAGGATGACGGCCTTTTCGACGCCCGGCGTCGTCAGCAGCATGTCGCGCGCCTTGACCGCGAACGCCTTCAGCTCGGGATAGCTGTAGCCGTTGCCCGATATCGAATGCAGCGTGATGAAGGTGTCGCCGAACTCGTCGTTGAAGAACGGTCCGATCAGGCCCTGCGGCAGCTCGGAGGCGATGTCGCCGACCTTCTTGCGCACCTGGTAGAACGCCTCCTTCACATCGGCCTGGTTGGTGTTGCCCTTCACCTGGACCGTGATGATGGCGCTGCCGGCGCGCGTATAGGACTTCACCCAGTCGAGATGCGGTGTCTCCTGCAGCTTGCGCTCGATCTTGTTGACGACCTGATCCTGCATTTCCTCGATCGAGGCGCCCGGCCAGATCGCCTGCACCACCATGACGCGGAAGGTGAAATCGGGATCCTCGCTCTGGCCCATGCGCATCAGCCCGAGCGCGCCGGTGATGATGATGAGCGCAAACAGGAAGCGCGCGATGCTGGGATGGCCTATCGCCCAGCGCGACAGGTTGAAGGGCTGCTTGTCCTGGCTGGAGCTGTCCATAACAGTGGTTCCGGATGGCGCAGGCCGGCCGTCTTCCGCGGCGGCGCTGCGCAGGGTCAATGTCCTGGCCGCCACACGGCCGGTTCGGCCGCCTGGCAGGTCGATGGAAAGGGTCGGCTAGTTCGTGGCGTTGTCGGCGGCGCGCTGCTCAGGCAGCTTGACCTTCAGGTTCTCGGTCATGAACTGGGTGCCGGCCGCGACCACCAGGTCGCCGGGCTGCAGCCCCTCGGCCACCTGCACCCCGTCGGCGACGAAGTCGGCGACCTTGATGCCGCGCGCATGCACGGTGTCGGTACCGTCCTTCACCACCCAGACGATGTTCTTGCCGTCCTGCTTGGCGAGCGCGCTGAGCGGGATCGACACCAGCTTCTGCCCGCTTTCGACACTGGCCGCGACCCGCGCCGTCATGCCGAGCAGCACGCGCTTGTCGTCTGGCAAGGTGATGCGCACCGAAAACGTCCGCGACTGCTGGTCGGCGCTGCCGGCCACCTCGCGCACCGTGCCGTCGAGCAGGATCTGCTCATACGACCAGAAGGTCACCTTCACCGGCTGGCCGGGAGCGAACTGGGTGATCTCCAGTTCCGGCACCGCGATCTGCACTTCCTTTTCGCCATCCACGGCAACCGACGCCACCGGCGTCCCGGCGCCCACCACCTGGCCGGTGTCGGCGCTGATGGCGGTGACGATGCCGCTCTGGTCCGAACGCAGCTCGGCATAACCGACCTGGTTCCTGGCCTGGCTGAGCGCGGATGCCGCGGCATCGCGCTGTGACGATGCCTGCCTGTAGGCCAGGGCCGCCTGCTCGCGCTGGGCCTCGGAGGCAAACTTCTTGGCGAAGAGCTGTTCCGAGCGCTGGTCGGCCAGCCTGGCGGTCTCGACCTGCTTTTCGGCCGCCGCGAGATTGGCCTCGGCCGTCGTCACCGCCAACTGGAAGTCGGTCGGATCGATACGCGCCAGAAGGTCGCCGGGCTTCACCTTGTCGCCGATATTGACGACGCGCTCGGTGATCTTGCCGGCAACGCGGAAGCCGAGATTCATCTCCGTCCGCGCCCTCACCGCGCCCGAATAGTCGAGTTCGCGCGTCGTGCTGGTATTGGCGATCTCCACCACCTTGACCGGCCTGACCGCCTCCACGGTCTCGGTCTTGGCCTCGGAGCAGGCCGCGATGGCCCCACCGATCATGACGACGGAAACGACGCGCGCAAAAGGACGCACCTTCGCAGCGAAGGTCTGGAACGAAGACATCGTTCGCACTCCTGGTTGTCTGACTGATCCTGGATGGCGGCCCGGAGGCCGCCCGATTACTTCAGCGCCTTCAGCGCGTATTCCGTAAGTTCCTCGAAGGTCGCACGGTTCGGCTTGTTGACGCATTGCGACACCATCTGCGGGTGGCAAAGGGTGGCAGTCGCGGCACCGAAACAGCGCGCGGCAATCTGGGGATCCTGCTTGGCGAACTCACCCGATGCGATGCCCTCGGCGATGACTTCCGCCATCAGGTCATGCAGCCGGTCGATATGCTTTTCGATGACATGCCAGTCGCGCTCCAGCGCGACGATGACCATCTCGTGCACCTTCTCCTGGTCGAGCATGGTCTCGACGGTCAGCCGATGCTGGGCATGGATGAAGCGGCGCAGCCGCTCGGTGGCGCTGCCCTCCGCACGGAGGATCTGGCAGGCCATCTGGTAGACCGCCGCCAGCATGCGGCCGCAGATCGCCTGGTGGATTTCCACCTTGGAGGCGAAGAAGCGGTAGATGTTGGCCGGCGACATGCCGAGATCGCGGGCAATGTCGGCGACATTGGTCTTGGCATAGCCATAGTGCCGGAACAGCCGGTCGGCGGAATCGAGAATGCGCCCGACCGTTTCCTGTCGGGCCAGATCCACCGTGCTTTCGGCTGCTTCGCTCATTTCGGGTCGCTCTTTTTACGACTGACGATTTTCATATTTCGTCATTCGTAATCCGTAATTGGCCGACCGTCAATCCGCTGCAGTGCAAAAAACACCTGTATGCTGACACATGGCGACGGCCACGCTGGCGTGGAGCAGCCAGGCGTCGCAATGCCCTCAGGCACGAAAACCATTGTGTCACACGGACTTGGTCGCCCGCGCTGAATCAATCCGGAAGGTCCCGCCTGCGCCGCCGGACGCACTGCCTACAGGCCACGAATGTGACCATGCCCAACGCCAACTGTGAAATGCATGCTTGTTGCAGTGATGGTGCTGATGGGCCCCGACCGCGGATTTGCACAGCTCACCCAGACCTGATGCTTACGGTGGACCTTGGACGGAACAGCTCTGTGAGAAAGCCGCCGTTCGGCTGCCGACCCCTTTGAAGCCGTCCGAGTTAATTCCGTCGCGAACCGAATCCTGCCGTGCAATTAGGCTCCACCGCCAATATCAAGGCTCGACCTCGAATATGGCTTCGATTTCGACCGCCGCGCCCTTTGGCAGCGACATCACGCCAACGGTGGACCGCGTATGCCTGCCGGCATCGCCGAAGACTTCGACCATTAGATCAGATGCGCCATTCATGACTTTCGCCTGATCCTCGAAATCCGGGGTGCTGGCGATGAAGCCACCAAGCCGCACGACCTGGCGCACACGATCCAGGCCGCCCAACGCGCTGCGGCACTGTGCAAGAATGTTGATAGCGCAAGCTCTTGCCGCAACGGTGGCATCTGCCACCGTTACGCTTCCGCCGACACTGCCGCTGGCAACGAGGGCGTCTCTGTCAAGGCAAAGCTGCCCGGACACGAAAAGCAAATTCGACGATCGCATCGTCGCCACGTAATTCGCCACTGCGGTCGGAGGTTCCGGCAACTCAATGCCCAGGGCTGCGAGACGCGTCTCTGCTGTGCTTGCCATCAGCGAGCGCTTTCATCAAAGGAACGTCCGGTAAGTGGAACGAGTACCGAGAGCAGCCGTCGCATGCCCGCCTCCAAGATCGATCTCGAAGTGCCGAGGTTGATGCGGATGTGGTTCTCTCCACCAGGCCCCATCGGCTCGCCATAAGTCACGATGAGCTTCGCCTGCCTTTCAATCAGCGGCTCATAGACAGCCTTCGGCGTGTTGAGCCCAGAGAGATCCAGCCAGGCGAAGTATGCTGCTTCGGCTACCGGAACCCTGACCTCGGGCAGGAATGACCGGATCAAATCCGTGACATATGCGTGATTGCCGGCAACATGGCGCATCAGCGCGTGGCTCCAATCGTCACAATCCCGGAACGCCACCTCGGCAGCAGCGTATCCAAGTACGCTGCCACCATACTGTAGATTGGCGCGCAGCAAGCCGCGCCGGAAGGCATCCCGCAGGACCGGGCTCGGAGTGACAACGATGGAATGCTTCAGTCCGGTAAGATTGAAGGGCTTGCTTGGTGAGAGCAAGCAATAGGAATTCATCGCAGCCCATTCTGAAACCGCCGCAAAGGGTGTGAATTCCGTTCCCTCATACAGCATCCCGCTGTAGACCTCGTCGGAAACCACGATGACTCCGCGTTCGGAGCATATGCGTGCCAGTTCCTTCAGCTCGTCGCGAGTCCAGACCCGGCCAACCGGATTGTGCGGGCTGCAGAGCAACAACAACTTCGTTCGGTCAGTAATGCAGGCCTCAAGCCCGGCAAAATCCATCTCGTATGTGCCGCCGCGATTGATCAGTTGATTGGCGACGGGCACGCGGTCGTTGGCCTTCACGATCTCCGCAAAAACGTGGTGGACGGGTGGCTGGTAGATGATCTCGTCGCCGGCCTGGGTCAGTTCCATGATGATCGAGTGCATCGATGGATAAATCGCGACACAGGAATCGATCCACGTTTTCTCCACCTGCCATCCGAAACGTCTGCTCAGATAGCCCGTGACCGCGTCGTAGTAGCCGGGTCGTCTCAGAGGATAACCAAAATGGCCGGCATCGACCGCACGATGCAACGCTTCAACGACGGCCGGTGGCGACCGGAAATCCAGATCAGCGGTTCCAAACGAGAGAAGGTCCGGGTCGCCCAGCCGGTCGATTTCCATCTCCCATTTGAGGGTGCTGAGAGCTGTCCGATCTATTGCCTGGCTAAAGTCATGGAGCGACTGATGGGATACAGAACGAGCGGTGTTTGTGGGCATGGGATCTCCTTCCCCGCGGATTCACGAGGTCGACATCTGATTGTTTGTGGGATCGGGCTACTTGACGCGCGCCAGGAACTCGCGGAGGCGTTGTGATTGCGGATTTGCAATCATTTCCTTTGGAACGCCACGCTCGACAACGACGCCACCGTCCATGAAAACGAGTTGGTCGGCGACTTCTGACGCGAACCCGATTTCGTGTGTAACCACCACCATGGTCATGCCGTCCCGCGCCAAATCCTTCATGACGGCAAGAACCTCGCCAACGAGTTCGGGATCGAGCGCCGAAGTAGGCTCGTCGAAGAGAATGACCTTGGGCCGCATGGCAAGCGCCCGAGCTATCGCCACGCGTTGTTGCTGCCCGCCAGAGAGCTGTCGCGGATAAGCGTGGCACTTCTCGGCCAGACCAACCTTGCCAAGCAGATGGAGCGCCCGCTCCGTGGCAGATTTGACCGATTCACCCCGGACATGGACTGGTGCCTCGATGACGTTCTGCAGGACGGTCAGATGGCCGAAAAGGTTGAACTGCTGGAACACCATACCGACCTCGGCACGACGGCGGCAGATTGCGCTGTCTGGCAGTTCATGGAGCCGGTCTTGCCTAAGCTCATACCCTATGAAGTCCCCGTCCACGAGGAGCAGGCCGCCATCGATCTTCTCCAGATGGTTGATGCATCGCAAGAACGTGCTCTTGCCCGAACCCGAAGGCCCGATGATGCAGGCGACGCTGCCTGTCGGGACGCTCAGGCTGACGTCTTTAAGCACTTCGAGGGAACCGAAGGATTTTCGGACGCCTTCGGCATAGACCATGACATTCTGGTCGATACCAAAGCGGCCGTGATGTGTTCTTGAAACAGTCATTGTGTGACCCTCCTGCGAACGGAGAAGGCATTGCTGAATGTTGCTTTCAGCGTGCCCTTGCCTTGCCGTGTGGCCTTGTCCCGAGAGAAATGGCGTTCCAGGTAAAACTGGCCGATCGACATGATCGCCACGACTACGAGGTACCAAAAGGTTACAACCAGCAACAGCGGTATGGTCTCGAACGTACGGGCGTAGATGGATTGCGCCGAATAAAGCAGGTCACCCACTGCAACAACGCTGACCAGCGAAGTGGTCTTGAGCAGGTTAATCGTCTCGTTGCCGGATGGAGGGATGATTACGCGCATGGCTTGGGGGATGATGATGCGGCGCATCAACAGGCTCGGTTTCATCCCGAGGCACAGAGCCGCTTCCCGCTGGCCTTGGTTGACTGACTGCAGGCCATTGCGGATGATTTCCGCCATGTAGCCGGATTCGTGGAGCGAAAGGCCGACGACGGCCGCGACCAGAGGCGTCATGACGTCGTTGGTCGAAATTGAAAAAATGGTGCCAAGACCAGGCAGCCAAAGCTCGAAGCGCGGAACGATCAGCGCCAGATTGTACCAGAGTATGAGCTGGACCAGCGCCGGCGTTCCCCGGAAAAACCAGACGAACACTTTTGCCGGCGTTGAAAGCAGCCGGCTCGGCGACAAGATCATAAGTGCCGCAATCGTGCCCAGGATAACGGCGATCACCATTACCAGAGCGGTCACGATGAGGGTCACCAGGAGACCATTCATGATCAGCGGATTGAAGAGATAGCTTCCGGCGATGGGCCATTGCAGCTTGGGGTTCGTTGCCGCGCTACGAACTGCCAGCGCGAGAAGCGACAGCACAAGCATGATGGCCGCGAGGCGGAACGGGTGGGGCAGCGGAACCACTTTAAGCTTGGCAATTGCCGCGGAGTTTTGATCGTTTTTCATGGGTGTCGCACAGCTCTCCCCGCCCGGCAGTCGAGGCCACCGGGCGTTCAGTCGATCTCGGATGAGATATGGCGGTTACTGGTTCAGTTGAGAGACGTCGGTGTAAATGACCGGCGCGTCCAGGGACGACTTGCCCATGTTGTAGCTGTCGAGCAGCTTCTTATAGGTGCCGTTCGCCATCAATTCCTTGAGGACGGCATCCACCATGGCCGCCGTAGCCTTGTCTCCCTTCGGGACCGCGATCCCGAGCGGTGACGGATAATAGCTGTCGCCGGTAACGACGAGCTGCCCCTTGCTCGTTTTCTCAAAATAGCCTGTGGCCGTCGAGTCATCCAACCAGGCCTCGGCGCGACCTGACAGCACCGCAGCGATGCTGTCCTTTGGCTCCGGATAGATCTGTTTGTTGATCTCCGGCAGGTTGGCGGCCTTGCAGTCGGCCGAGATCCTGTCGGCAGCGATATCGCCGGAAGTGCCGGTCTGAACCGCGACAGCGTGCCCGCAAAGGTCAAGCTTCTTTGTGAACTTGTCCTTGTCCTCCGGCTTCACCGTTGCCACGGAGCCGGTTTCCATGAAGGAGATGAAGTCCACCTGTTTCAAACGCTCAGGCAGCACCGTGAAGGTGGTCCAGGCCATCGTTGCGCGCCCCGATGCGAGAGCCGGAATCTGCGAGGCGAAGGGAATTGTGACGACTTCCAGCTTCACCCCCATCAGGTCGGCTGCGGCCTGAGCCATCTCAATGTCCAGGCCAGCCGGCTTTCCGGAGGCGTCAGTGAACTCGAAGGGGGCGTAGGCGAGGGAACTGGCGATTGTAAGCTTGCCGCTGGTCTTGACGGCATCCGTTACGGGAATGTCCGCAGCAAAGCTGCTGAGGGTCGAAAATGCCGAGAGCGCAAGAACCACGCCACTCGTTGTAAGGCCACGCTTCATTGGTTCCTCCCTGTTTGAACCGTGGCCTACGGATAGCAGTCGCCTGCATGATCGGTGAAATTGATAATGCGACATAAGACTATGCATGCTATGCATAGTACCATCGTGAAACAGCTCATGAGGGACCAACGCGTGGCGCACATCTATGCTAAGGTTGAGGACCGCCGGAGATGTTAAGGCGTCTATACGCCGCTTCTTTCAATGCCCGCTGCACCTCTGTCGTGGCGATGATCAGGCTTCGCAGCCAGGCATGTCCCGCATCGGCCTCCAAACTACGTTCGTAAACCATGGAGACCCGAACGTCCGGAAGAGGGAACGGGGCCGGAACGATCTTGGTCTCGGTTTCTTCGGAGACCGCGAAAATGAAGTTGTCGCCAAAAACCGTTATGAGAGGCGTGTCCTTGATGATCCAGGGCGCTACGAGATAGTGCGGAATGGTGGCGACAACCTTCCGTTTGAGGCCAAGGCCTCTCAGAACGATATCTGCAACGCCATCCGCCTTGCCGTCTGCAGAGATCTGAAGATGAGGCGAAGACAAGTAGCGCTCTTGGGTGAAGTCATCCAGCAGGCAATTTCCTTTCCAGCCGGCACAGACCATCTTGTGTGTCGATAGTTGCACGACCGTAATCTGGTCACTCTTGAGCGAAAAGTTGCCGAGCACCGCGCACTCGATTTGCTTGGATTTCAGCAAGTCGAGGACTTCAGCCTCTCTTGTGTGCAAGACGTTGAGCGTTGCATTTGGCGCCTGAGCCGAGAAGTTCTGGATGAGGCTCGGAAGGATCGTAACGGCCGAGGAATCCGAGAGGCCGATCCTGAAGTTTCTGAATGTGCTCGCAGGCTCGAAATTCAAATGCCTTTCAACGACCTGACGAATGTCAGCCAGCGAGCGAGTAAGAACCGCAGCCAGTTCTTTCGCCCGAGGCGTCGGCTCCATCACCCCTGAATCGCGAGAAAACAATTCGTCCTTGAAGATATGCCGCAACCTGGAAAGTGAATGGCTTGTGGCCGACTGCGTCCTGCCAAGGAGTTCCGCCGCCTTTGTGACGCTGCGCTCCTGCATCAATGCGTCGAACGTACGAAGCAGGTTCAGATCGATTTGATTCAAGGAGAACGCGTGCGGGCTTGGAGGCATCTGACAACATCATGAATTTCAGCTTTGGCGATTTATACATTCATACGAAAAATGTGCGCGACTATCACGATGTCCCTTGAGGACGAGCTCCATGGCTAGGAAGCAAGGGTTACCGCAGGTTCTAACCGCTAGGCACGATGGGCGCGCCTACTCCGCCCCGGCGCGCTGGTATTCGACGCTGCGTTCGGTCGCGATGCGATCCTTGAGCACCTCGTTGGAATAGCCGAACTCCAGAAGCGCCCTGCCGGCCAGTTGCAGGCCGGCCTCTACCGCATCGGGAATGACGAATTCGGCGCCCGCCTCGTAGAGCTGGCGGGCATGGGCGGCGTCCTGGGCGCGGGCCAGCACGGGCGCATCGCTGCGCATCTGCCTGACGGCATGCACCATGGCGGCGGCATCGGCCGCATTGTCGACGGTGACGATGAACAGGCTGGCGCCCTCGGCCCCGGCATGGGCGAGGATTTCGGGACGCGCGGCATCGCCCAGATAGATCTTGCGGCCCGCCTTGCGCTCGCGCGCCACGATCTCGGGATTGCGCTCCAGCGCCACGATGTCGGTTTCCTCGGCATCGAGGATGCGCGCAATCGTGCGACCGACGCGGCCGAAGCCGGCAATGACGACGTGCCCCCGGAGATCGGGATAGGTTTCGGGCGCAATGTCCGACGGCCGCCTGGCGTCGATACGGGCCGCGATGCGCCGGCCGATCAGCGCCACCAGCGGCGTGACCAGCATCGACAGTCCGGCAATGCCCGTCACCAGCGTCGCCGTCGGCGCGTCGAGCACATTGGCCGCCGCCGCAGTCGTCACCACCACGAAGGCGAATTCGCTGGCCGGCGCGAGCAAAAAGCCGGTCTCGACCGCCCGCGCCCGCTCCAGCCCGAAGGCGCGGCAGGCGAAGCTGGCGATGGCCGCCTTGACCACAAGCAGCGCCACCAGCCCTGCCAGCACCGTCGGCAGTTCGCTCCATACGGTGGCAAGGTCGAGGCCGATGCCGACGGTCATGAAAAACAGGCCGAGCAGCAGGCCCTTGAACGGTTCGAGGTCGACCTCGGCCTGGTGCTTGAACTCGGTCTCGCCGAGCAGAAGACCCGCCATGAACGCGCCCAGCGCCAGCGACAGTCCGGCAGCGGCGGTGAACACGGCGCCGCCGACGATGACCAGCAGCGTCAGCCCCATAAGGAAATCGCGTCCGCCGGCGCGTGCGGCAAGCCGGAAGGCGTCCTTGAGCACGAAACGTCCGAACAAAAGGATGATCGTAACCGCGATGCCGCCCTGGATCAGCGCCTCGAGCAGCGCCGGCAGCAGGCTGGCATCCGGCCCCTGCCCGAGAAAGCCGATGAGGATCAGGATCGGCGCCACCAGCATGTCCTGGAACAGCAGCACGGCGAGTGCTGCCCGCCCCACCGGCCCGGCAACGCGCTTTTCCTCGGTCAGCGTCTGCATGACGATCGCCGTCGACGACAGCGCCAGCGCAAGGCCGATCGCCAGCGCGACGCGGCCTTCGGCGCCGAACAGGGCGGCAACGGCGGCGATTGCAGCGACGCTCGCCAGCGCCTGCAGCCCGCCCGCGCCGACAACCATGCGCCTGAGCGACCACAGCTTCTCGAATGACAGTTCGAGCCCGAGCAGGAACAAAAGAAACAGCACCCCGAGCTCGGCAAAAGGTTCGGCCGCTTCCGGATCGGCAAAGGTGAAATGGCTGAGCAGCGGCCAGCGTTCCGCCAGGGCCCCCATGCCGAAGGGCCCGAGCGCCAGGCCGGCCAGCAGGAAGCCAAGCACGCTCGGGATGCGCGCCACCCGCATCAGCGGCACCAGCACGCCGGCGGCGAACAGGAACACCAGCGCATCGTTGAGCCAGATGTTGTGAAGGTTCTCGCCCATGGCGGCTCCTGGCAGGTGGCCCGTTCGTCGATGCCGACTCGAAGATCGGCACGTCAGCCATTTATGCCCGCCGCATCGGCCGATGCGAAGAAAGAATATGGCGGCCAGTGCCTTAGCCGCGCATCCGGAATCAGTATCTGCGACAGGGCGTCGGACAGTTGCCGGTCCGGAGCCCCCGGCAGCTACCTGTGCCGCACCGGCACGCTAGAGCAGCTTGTACATGACAGTCGTTGCGTCGAGACGGTCGCTGCCGAAGGGATCGCGCGCATAGGCGGGGATCACGCCGGCGGTGACATAGCCCAGCGACGTGTACAGCGGCTCGGCGCTGTCGCCGGTCCGCGTGTCCAATGTCATCAGGCGGCGGCCCAGCCTGCGGGCATGCGCCTCGATCTCCACCATCAGCCTGTTGGCAATGCCCTGGCGGCGGAAGTCGGGATGCACCATCAGCTTGTTGATGTCGGCCCGATGCATCTGGTTGGGCATCGTGTCGTAGCCGAGCTGCACCGTGCCGGCGATGCGGCCATCTTGCCTTGCCACCAGCATGATGCGCGTTTCTTCACCGACACCCGGCAGCACCTTGTCGGTCCAGAAGCTCTCGGCGTCGGCCAATGAATAAGGCAGCACGAAGCCGATGCTCGCGCCTGCATGCACGCAGGCATGCAGGAGTTGGCCCAGTTCGGCCAGATTGGCCTCGATGTCGCTGGCCCCGAACACGGAAATCTCGAATTCGCTCATGACGTCTCACACGATGAAAAGCATGTATGTCGCGCCCTGCCCCGCGGGCGTGGCAAAGGCGCTCGGTCCGAACAGCTGGTAGCGCAGGCAGTCGCCCGGCTTCAGCTCATGCGTGCCGCCGTCGACGGTGACCGAGAGCTGCCCATCCAGAAGCAGCAGATGATGCTCGAGCCCCTGATGCGGCGGCGCCTCGTAGAAAATATCAGTGCCGGCATCCATCTCGCATTCCAGCACCTCGCCGGCCAGCGTCTGCGCCGGCGGCGACACCTGCCGGCGACGAAACCCGATCTCGGGATCGCTCCACACCGGTTGCACCTGCCTGGACATCACCGGCTGAAACGTCCCCTCGACCATGTGCATCAGCCGGGACATCGTCAGCCCATAGGCGGCGCAAAGTTTGCCGAGCACGCTCGCCGTCGGGCTGACCTCGGCATTTTCCAGCCGCGACAGCGTCGCCCGGCTGACCCCGCTGCGCTTCGCCAACTCGTCCAGCGACCAGTCGCGCTCGGCCCTCAGCGTCCGCAGCCGCTGCGCGATCCTGATATCCATGCCATCGTCGATCTCATCCATATGAGAGAAATATTCTCAAATATGAGAATTAGTCAAGCCGGTCCACGAACAGCCCCATGTGACGGCGGCGCGTGGCGAGGCGACAGTGCAGGAATTCGGCGCGCTGCGGTCGGCCGTCAGGCCACGAAGGCATAGACCCTGGCTGGCGCCGCAGCGCTGCCGACATCGGCGACCACATATTCGGCCACCGGATCAAGCCGCGCCAAGGGCAGGAACTCGCGGCCGGGATCGCCGACCAGCACCGCAATGCCGGCAGTCAGGCACCGGTCGAGGAACACAGCCACCCGCTCGGCGATTTCCCGCGCGTAAAACAGGTCGCCGACCAGCACGAGGTCGACCTCGGGCGGCGCGCCACCGACCAGGTCGTCGCCGCACGGCATGACCGTCACGCCGTTCAGCCCGGCGTTGAGACCAATGGCGGCGATCCCGTTCGGATCGATCTCGGCCGACAGCACGCTGGCCGCCCCGGCCTTGGCCGCGGCAATGCCGACCAGCCCCGAACCGGCGCCAAGGTCGAGCACGCGTCGCCCTCGCACCGCCTCCGGCAGGGCAAGCACATGATGCGCCAGCGCCAGACCGCCGGCCCAGCGATAGGCCCAGTAAGGCGCTGGGCCATCGTCGTCGCTTGCCAGCCGGCGCAGGCCGCTGCCCGGATGAGCGGTGTAGAGCGATATGCCGGCAATCGACGGCACCGGCAACACCACGAGGTTTTCCCGGATGAACGCCTCCGCATCCGCAAACGCGTCGCGACTGGTCTTGTGAAAATTCAAATCCGAATCCCGAACAGCTCGCCCGAGGTCACGCTAGCGCGAGCGCGGAGCCGGAATCAAGAACGGGCGGAAGCCATGTGGCATGGCAAGAGCTCCCGCCCGAACCGGCATGTCAGACCATCTTGTCGATGATCTTGCGCATGTCGGCGGCGTCGAAGGCCTTCAGCGTCTGGGTCTTGATGTTGCCGAGCGCCGACACCGAGAGACTGAGCGCGGTCGCGGTCGCGTCGTCGGGCGCCTCGAGAAGAACGATGACGTCATGTTTGCCGAGCGTCCACAGCAGCGTATGCACCTTGGCGCCGCTCTTTTCGGCCATCGCCCTGAATGCGTCGGCGCGCTTGGGCGAGTCCCGCACCGTGCGTGCGCCCTGGTCGGTGAAATTGGTAAGAAAGACGTAATATGCCATTTCATCCTCCTTGGTTGCGGAGGCGTGCGGGCGCATCGGCGCAGCCGCCGTTTCTCCCGGAGCGCACCCTATCACCACAGGCGATGGCAGGATGTAGCCGTAAAGGCCCGCTGGCCTAGCCTTTAGGAGCTACGACAGGCCACGGCGGCCCAGGGATCCGTTGAGCAAAGGCTGCCGCGCTCCTAGATTGAGCCGCCGATTCTGTGGCGTGCCGTAACCTTGTGAGCTCCCATGCCGATCCACGAACTTGCCGCCCTCGGAGCCGCGACCTGCTGGTCGGTGACGGGACTGATCTCGGCCGGCCCTGCCGGCCATCTCGGCGCGCTCGCCTTCAACCGCTTCCGCCAGATCTTCGTCACCTGCCTGCTGGCCGCCTATGTGCTCGCCACCGGCGCCTGGCAACAGCTTGACGCCGCCAATGTCGCGCCGCTGCTGGTCTCCGGCCTCGTTGGCATCTTCGTCGGCGACACGCTGCTCTTTGCCACCCTCAACCGCGTCGGCCCGCGCCGCTCCGGCATCCTGTTTGCGCTGAATGCGCCCATCGCCGCCCTGCTCGGCTGGCTGGCGCTCGGCGAGGACCTGTCGACCAACGCGGTAGCAGGCATTGCTTTGACAGTTGCCGGCGTCGTGCTCGCCATCGTCTTCGGCAAGCGCCGCGACCAGCTGCATGCCTGGGAGAAGGTCAAGGGGCCGTTGTGGATCGGCGTGGCGCTCGGCCTCGGCGCCGCCACCGGCCAGGCCGTGGGATCGATCATCGCCCGCCCGGTCATGGCCACCGGCATCGACCCCTTCCTCGCCTCCATGCTGCGCGTCGGCATCGCCGCCGTCTGCCTGACAGTGCTGATCCAGTTGCCGATCCCAGCGGTCAAGCCCAAGGGGCCGCTGACCTTCAAGGTTGCGGCCCTCACCGCGCTGACAGGCTTCATCGCGCTCGGCATCGGCATGACGCTGCTGCTCTTTGCGCTTTCGGGCGGCAAGGTCGGCATCGTCTCGACGCTGTCGGCGACCTCGCCTGTCATCATCCTGCCGATGCTGTGGGCAAGAACCGGCGAGCGTCCCGCCAACGGCGCCTGGGCGGGAGCGGCGCTGGTCGTCGCCGGCATGGGCCTGATCTTCCTGCGCTGAACGACGCCGGCAGGCGCCGTCGGCGGCTACAGTCCGGCGGTGAAGCCCACCACCCCCCTGAAGCCGTAGCTGTCCTGGAAGCTGGTCGTGGCCAGTGCCTCGCCATGGAGGGCATATCTGCCGTCGTTCCAGCGATAGGCACCGCCAAGTCCGATCTCGCCGCCGAGGCGCTCGGGCCTGTAGGTCAGGTCCATGCCGTTGACCGTCGCGGTGGTGCCGTCGAGGAACTCGTAGGTCAGGCTGGCAACGCCATAGACATGCGTTCCGGCGTCGCGCCGCCAGTCCGCCGAAAGCCCGATCCTGCCCTTGAGGCTGTCGCCGTCCTTCAGCGACACCTCGGCTCCGAACGGATCGGTAAAGCTGTCGAAACTGACCGCCGAATAGGCCAGCTGCGCCTGCGGCGTCAGCGACCAGCCATTGCCGATCCCGACCTGCCGCCCGGCCTCCAGGCTCAACGCATAGCCGCTGCCGTGGATATCCTTGCCGATGCTGCCGGCTTGGTTCGAGGCGAAGTCGCTGCGCAGCACCGACACCTGCGCCTGGCCGTCGACATAGATACCTCTTTCGCCATACCAGGTCAGCGTCCCGCCCAGGCCATAGCTCGAGGTGCCGTTGGTTCCACCGCCGATGTCGGAGAAGATGTCGGCGCTGGTGCGGCCATAGTGCAGGTTGAGCCCGCCGATCAGCATGCCCCCGGCATCGGCGGCAATCTGGCCGTCGATGCCGGCCTGCATGCGCAGCGTGTTGCTGTCGAAGGCGGCATTGGTCGTCGATCCCTGCGCCTGGCTGCGGCCATGCGCAGCTTCGATGCGCGACCAGACCGCACCGCCCTCCTGGGATCCTGTGCCGTCGATGGCAAACCGGTGCCGGACGCCTGCACGCTGCTGCAGCGTCGGCAGCCCCACGAGGTCGAGCAGCACCTGCGGATAGATCTCATAGGTCGGCAGCGTCGGCGCGAGACCGGCGGAGCGAAGGTACCAGTCGCCATCGGCGGGGCCGCTCAAGCCGTTCTGGAACAGGTCGTAGCGGTAGGTGCCGGCAATCGCCGGTCCGGCGAGGACGAAGGCTCCCGCCGCCGAGACGCCGCCGACATCTACGATCTTTATGCCGTCGCCGGTGGTCACGCCGCCGATACCGCCGACATTGATCACCCTGACCTGCGTCGGACCGCTGCCTAGAATGCTGTCGCCGGTGATGACCAACAGATCGGTGGGCGACCCGTCGCCGCCGAGCTCCGTTTCGATCTCCAGCATGCCGCCATTGCCGGTATGGCTGCCGACAATGGTCAGCGTGCCGATGGAATTGCCCGGTGCGATGACGCCGCCGAGGAAACTGGCGGTGTTGCCGACCTGGCCGTTGCCCTGCAGCCGCCCGCCCAGCACATCCATGACGCCGCCGAGCCTGCCGTTGACCGCAAGCGTGCCGCCTTCGATGCGGGAGGTTCCGCCAAAGCCCGCGCTGTTTCCGGTCAGCTCCTGAATGCCGCCCTGCAGGGTCAGACCGCCGGTGCCCAGGAACAGGCCTGAATAGCTGTCGGCCGCGTTTGTAATCACCAGTTGGGTGGTGCCGAGCACTACCGAACCGGCGCCCGAGAGCGAGCGGATTTCGGTGGACGCCCCGCCGACCGTCGAAACGTCGAACACCCCGTCGGCGATCACCACGCTCGAATTTGCCAGGCTTGCGGCTCCGGACAGCATGAGCCTGCCTGCCTCGATATCGGTCGCACCGGTGTAGCCGAGCGATCCCGTCAGCGTCACGGTGCCGGTTCCGGCGACGGTCAGGCCACCAATGCCTGAGATGTCACCGGAAAGCGTGGCGTTGTTGCCATTGCTGTCGATCGTGCCGCCGCCGGCCGCCAGCGCGACGGCCCGCGCTGTCGCGAAGGAAGAGCCGAGCCGCAGCGTGCCGCCGTCGAAGCCCAGCCCGCCCGATGCCGCGCCGAGATTGTTGTCGGCCGTTACCACCGCGGTGCCGCCATCCAGGAACGTGCCGCCCGAATAGGTGTTCGCGTTGTTGAGGAAGGTGGTGCCCGCGCCTTTGACGATCAGACCGCCGGTTCCGGAAACGGGATTGTTCAGGATGAAGGAATTGCCCGCGCCGACCGCATTGAGCGTCAGCATGTAGCTGCCGAGGCTCAGCGAGCGCGATGCGGTGCGCCCCAGCTGCGTGACGCTGCCGGTGGCGCTGTCGACGCGCCATTCCTGGCTGCCGGCGATGATGAGTTGCTCGGACAGGGTGATCTGCTGGTCGACCTTGCTGTCGACCCCCAGCCCTTCCAGCCCATGAATGGCAAACGGGCCGGTCAACGAGCCCGGCGGGTTGGCAAAGCCACTGCCCGTATAGGGTGACCGAAACACCAGTTGCCCCACATTCCTGACGATGGGTCCGAAAATCATCGACTGTCCGGTGCCGGCACGATCGTAGATGGCGCGATCCCCTGCCTGAAGGATGATTGGCGCTTCGAAACCGCTGGAAGGAAGCTGCTGCCACACGACGTTGCCGGAGGAGTTGAAGTGATAGTCGCCGGCAAGGGCAGTGCTCGCCGATGACAGGAGCGCCACCGCCACCGCACCGGCGGAGACGCTATCCGCTCTCGTCCGCAGCGATCGTTGAAGTGAAAAGACGCTCTTGAAGACGGCCATGCCAAGCTCCCCCACGGGAAGCCGCACGGCGCCCCGCATCGATGATCTGATGCGAGCATCCCCACAGGAATCACTGATGGGGCCGTGCAGCGTAAAGATCGCCGCCAGCCCGATCATGCCCGCCGCAAGTGGATAGTTGCATAGAACCTGCTATATCGAAGCAGCGTGGCGTCTCATTTCTTGGCGCGATTTGTCTCCGCCCCACTACCTTGCCGTGTCTGGACACATCTGTACCCGCCATGGTCGCTGGACCGGCGTCCGCGACAGTCTTACGCAAGGTCACCGAACAGTTGCGCATCGAGGGGGCAAAGCGATGTGGCGGTCGACAGATGGTGCGCTGTGACGCAGGGCGCCGTCCTCCTTTCCACCGATCTGGTCGAGCCGGAACTGCGCGCGGACTACTGGCGTGACGTGACCCGCCCGCTGTTCGACACGACACCGGACAGCAACAGCCCCCTGCTCCTCGAAGGTTCCTTCGCCACTCGCCTGATCGGCCCGATGATGGTCGGCCGCGCGCGCTTCAATGCGCAGAACTATGTCAGGGACCGAAGCATCGTCAGCCAGAGCGGCCTTGAGGACTTCTACCTCGTCCAGTTGTTCACATCAGGCATGGCGGTCGCCGATTGCGAGGGCGTGGCCATGACGGTTTGCCCCGGCGACGTCTATGCCTTCGACATGGATCGAACCTTCCAGGCATCGGTGAGCGCCGGCTCCACCCTCAGCGTCCTCCTGCATCGCGAGCGGCTGGACAGGCTGTCCGGGCGAAGCCTGCACGGCACGCAGTTCAAGGCGGGCCAGCCTCTGACCCGCCTTTTGGCCGACTTCATCGTCGGCCTGAACGACGTCGCGCCGGACATCCGCGAAACCGAAGCGCCGACGCTGGAGGACGCCGCCGTCGCCCTGTTCGCCTCGGCCCTGAACCAGAACCCGGCCGACACGGCCCTTCAGGACCCTGCCCTTGCGCCTGTATTGCGCCGGCGCCTGCTCGACGTCATCGACGCGAAGCTGACCGATCCGGAGCTCGGCCCGGCAATGCTCTTGCGCCAGTTCAGGGTATCGCGGGCCCATCTCTACCGCATGTTCGAGGCCGATGGCGGTGTCGCCAGGGTCATCCGCGAGCGGCGACTCGATGCCGCCTATCGCATGCTCATGCGCCCCTCGCCCCCGCCCATGACGCAACTGGCCCATGACCTCGGCTTTTCCGGCGCCGGCCAGTTCCAGCGCGCCTTTCGCACCCGCTTTGGAATGTCGCCGAGCGAGGCCAGGCAGGAGCGCCGCACGCTGATCGTGGAAGGCAGCCGCCTCGCGGGCATGCAGGCCTACCTCGCCGGCTTTTCGGCCCCCGCGCCCCAGGCGCATTTTCAGGCCAAGTCGGACCGGCCTGCCAAACACGCCTGACGGCCGCGATAGTCGAAATCCCTGAGAGCAGTCAGCGGCGCGCCGCGACTGTCGGTCCATGTCGTCTCGTTGTCCAAGCGCTCAAGGCCGATATCCTGGAGATGCCGGGCGCTCAATTCATCGAGCGGGCAGCCCCTTGCTCCGCCGGATAGCCATTGCGGACGCCATGCCGCGAGCCTCTTCAGCCGGCGGCTGATCGCCCTGAAATCGTCGGCCACGAAAGTGAAATCGATCGCCTTGCGCTTATCGGAGATATCGTTGGTCCCGGTCATCGCTCGCTCCTTCCCCTGCTGGGCGCCCCCGGCACGAGGGACGCCGCGAGCATCGGCGCCACGCCTCGGCAAGTCTGGAAAGAGTGCTGAAATTCGCTTGAAACTTGGCTGAAACGCCGCCGGCTACCTTGCGGTGGTGCCTGCCTCAGCCACGCATTCGGCGATGCGCTGCTTGATGCCGCCCCTGGCAAGCTCGGCCGGTCCGGCGCAGACGGGAAAACCGGCTTCGCGCATATAGGCGATGGCCTTCTGCCGGTCAGCCTCCAGCCAGCCCGGATCGCCGGTCCAGCCCTCGATGCTGATGCCGGGCATGGCAAAGAGCGCTTCCTCGGCCAGCACCCTGGCTTCGGCGATGCGCCCGGCAGCCACGAAGAAGGTGGCCAGCTCGATGAAGTCGCTGTCGCCGAACATGCTCCGGGGAACGCGCTGCCTGACCCGGATCGCCTCGTCGATGCGGTTGCCGTAGAACAGCCCGGCGCTCCGGAACCGCAGCGCCCAGGGCTGGGCGTCGGGGTCGAGCCTGACGGCGCGGGCAGCCGCTTCCGCCCCTTCTTCGGCCCGCCCGAAAGCAAGTGCCCAGTAGGCGAAGCGCGTCAGCACGTCGGCCGAATTGGGATTGAGGCCAAGCGCCTTGTCGAACTCCACCTCGCCCTGCTCGAGATCGCCGCCCAGCGACAGCGCCATGGCGAGCCCCGCATGGGCGTCGGCATCCAGCGGATCGAGTTCGACAGCCCGCCGCTCCGCCTGCAGATAGCTGGCATAGGTGGCGTCCCAGCTGTCGGTCCAGCGCATCGAAAATGCATGGCAGGTCCCGAGCAGCGCCCAGGCGCGGGCGAACCCGGCATCGACCTTCAGGGCTCGGTCCAGCAGCGACAGGCACTCGCCGATGCCTTCCCTGGTTTCCTTGTGCTTGGCTTCGGACGCCAGCAGATAGAGGTCATAGGCGCCGAGATCGCTTGGGCGCTTGCGCCGCGCCGCCTCGCGATCGGCGGCGACGATCGTGCCGGTGATGCCGCTGAGCTGGCCGGCGACCTGCCGCGACAGCTCCTCCTGCACCTTGAAGACGTCGTTTGCCGGCCTGTCCCAGCGCTCGGCCCACAGATGCGCCCCGGTGCCGGCGTCGATGAGCTGGCCGGTGATGCGCAACTGGCCGTCCTGGCGCTGGATCGAGCCGGTCAGCACATAACGCACGTCGAACTTGCGGCCGACCTCGCCGGCTCCTGTGCCGGCTATGCCGCGCACCGAATTCTGCGCGATGACGTCGAATTCGCGAAACCGCGCCAGGTCGGTGATGATGTCCTCGGTCATGCCATTGGCGAGCCGGCCGGTCGCGGCGTCGCCCTCTATGTTCTGGAACGGCAGCACCGCAATCGACGCCTTTGTCGACAGCGGCCGCCCCGAGGCGAACAACCAGGCGGCAAGTCCGGCAGATGCCACGAGCACGAGTGCTGCGGCTCCCAGCCCCAGCGTGCCCCAACCGCGCGGTCCCCGACCTCGGGCTTCCAAACCGGACAGCTCCAGGACATCGGGCTTGTCGCCGTTGCCGGCAGGCTCCTGCGCGGCGACGAACAGATAGCCCCGGCGCGGCACGGTTCGCAGCAGCGGCGGCCCGCTTGTGCCAAGCGCCGTGCGGATTTCGTGCACGCATCGGGCAAGCGAATCCTCGGTGACGGTGACATCGGGCCAGATGGCGTCGAGCAGTTCGCCCTTGGCGATGACGCGCCCGGAATTGCGCAGGAAATAGACCAGGAGATCGAAGGATTTCGGCCGCAGCGCGATCTCGCCACCCGGCCCGAGCAGACGCCCCGTTGCCAGGTCGAGCTTGTGGCCGGCGAAGTCAAAGACCGTTTGCTCCGCAGCCATGGCGCCTCACATCGGCAAGGCTGGCATCGATATCACGGCGAGTTCCCCACCTTCGGCGTAGAAGGGGTGCTGGCCCCGGGGCCGCCCGGCCCCATCACCACAGGCTAACACGCAGCTGCGGAACCGGCCAGCAATCCGGCTGCCCGGGATTTGTGGTCAAGCGATGCGGACGCAAGGAAGCGGTAACCCTGCCATGTCGAAATGCCCGGGCCAGCCGCCCGCCTGCATTGAAACATCGGGGCGGCGGCGCAATCTACGTGCTCGCTGCTCGCGACCTCGTCTCATGGAGATCTCGGATGAAGTTCAAGGCCGTTTCGCTCGCCGCCCTGATGGCAGCGTCCGTCATGCCGGCCACGGCCGCACCCGCCGTGACCCCGGCTGTCCCCGCAGCGGGCGGACTGGTCGTGCAAGTGGGCGGCTGCCATGGCGACGTGCGCGACCACTATGTTCCGGAGGTCGGCCAACGCGTCCCGCACTATCACCAGCGCGGCACCTGCGAGCCGGTCATCGTCTCTGCGCCGCGCCAGAACCAGCGCCGGCAGATCGTGGATTGCCATCGCGACGTGCGCACCCATCGCATCGACGGCATCATGCTGCGCCATCGCCATGTCGGCGACGATTGCCGCGTGCGCGAGGTCAGGCAGGTCAACGAGCCCGCGCCATTCTGAGGCGCTTGCCGAAGGCCTTGCGGCCTCCGGCGATCCCCCGTGCAGACGTTTCAGTTCACAGGCCTAGCAGGGGCCGCGGTCGACGACCCGGAAGCCGGCTGAATCCGCTTCGCAGGCATTCGGGAAGGTCCTGAGCGTGCCGCCCCTCTGGGCACAGACCGGGCGGTATTCCCTGGTGCAGAACTGCTGGTTGCCGCCGCCCGGACCACCGCCATTGTCCCAGCCGCTGCCACGGCATTCGCCGCCGCGGATGATGCGGTATCCGGACGCTTCGGCCATGCAGGAATTGGCGAATGTCTGGCGGTCGTTGCCGCGGCGCGCGCAAACAGGGTCATATTCGCGCGTGCAGAACTGCGGCCCCGGTCCCGGACGCGGCGGACGAGGGCCTGGTCCCTCATCCACGACCACCGTGCACGACGCCAGCACGACAGCAAGCAGCGAAGTCAACGCCGCCTTGCTTGCAAAGGATTTTGCCGAAAATCTCATGGATGTCTTCCCTATCGCGCCGCCCCAGGCGGAAGAACGCGCTTGCCGCCGAATCGATCCTTGCAATTCTTGGCGCGAAATCAATCCCCGCCGCCACGACATTGCCTGTCTTTGACATCATCTGAAGAGATGACAGTCCGGTGGATTGTTTGTACTCATACTATCTTGACGAGCATCGCATCGATTGCCTGCGACATCTTGCAACCTAAACGTTTCCATGCAATACAGGCTTTGTTCGGGCATTTGCTGTCCCGGAGACTGGAACGTTTTTTGCACGACCCTTTCCCCGATACTGTGAATCTTCGACGGCACCGTGACTCGGCGGGGGGTTTTAGTGTGCGCGAATGCACGACCGCCAAGCAAACCACCGACTTGCCACCGACGCCAGGCGGATGGCAGTCCAGACCAAAGAACGGGTGAAGGAGTTCTCCCAATGGCCCAGACCGGTACAGTAAAGTTCTTCAACACGACCAAGGGCTTCGGCTTCATTACGCCAGACGGCGGCGCGAAGGACGTTTTCGTCCACATTTCCGCCATCGAAGCCTCGGGCCTGCGCACGCTCGTCGACGGCCAGAAGGTCACGTTCGACGTCGAGCCCGACCGCATGGGCAAGGGCCCGAAGGCAGTCAACCTTCGCGCGGCCTGATATCAGCCGGTTGTGAACCAAACGAAGGGCGCGACGGGCAACCGTCGCGCCCTTTGCTTTTGGCGCTGCCCGCCCGCGCCTCTTCATCCCTCGGGATCGACGGCCTGGCCGAACGCCTGACCCTCGCCGATATGGCCAGGCTCCGAAGTCCATGACATGGTCCGGTCGTGGGGCGCGCGTATCCCTGCCCCGATGCGAGAGGAGGCACGACATGAGTTTCCTGAAGTTCCTCGCGGCGGCGTTGCTCGCCGCCGGTCTTGGCTATGGCGGCCCGGCACAAGCCATGCCGGCAACCGACCTGCCTCAGGTCGACGGCGGACTGGTGGTGCAGGTCAGGGGGTGCCATGCCGACATCCAGCGGCACTTCGTCCCCGCATTCGGCCGCACCATGTACCATCGCCACCGCCGGCCCGATTGTCGCCCGATCCCGGTGCAGCAGCAGATACGCGACTGCCACCGCGACGTGCGCCGGCATTTCCTGCCGCGCTACGGCAACGTCCCGCACCGGCACATCGGTCCCGATTGCCGCGCCAGGATCTACACCAGGTACAACCCGCAGCGCCCCCGGCCCGGCGCCTGCATCCAGATCGGCCCGATCCGCTACTGCGAGTACTGAGCCGGACAGGTGAATTTTCGCTGCGCGCGGCCTGAAAACCGGAGCCGGCTTGCCGGCCGCGCGCCGGTCTCAAAATGCCCCTGCACATGGCTGCCGATTGTGCGGAACAGCCCGCGTGACGGCTGAAAAAACAGGCAAACGGACCGATTTCGGGCAGCGATCTAGCCTGAAAGTTTCGCTTGCCGATCACCCAAAAATGAACGACAAATTTCCACTTCGGGCATTTGCCGGCCCGAAGACTGAAATTGATGGGATCAGAGGAGTTTCCCATGCCGCAGACCGGCACCGTCAAGTTCTTCAATCATGCCAAAGGCTTCGGCTTCATTACGCCGGACGATGGAGCGAAGGACGTTTTCGTACACATCTCCGCCGTGCAGGCGTCGGGCCTTCCCGGTCTTGAGGATGGGCAGAAAGTCAGTTTCGACACCGAGCCGGACAAGCGCGGCAAGGGTCCCAAGGCCGTCAATCTGACGGTTGGCTGAACCCCGGGGCGGCCGGAGCCCATGGCGCCGGCCGATTGTCTGTAAGCGTCCGAACCGGTATGCCGGAGAGGCATGCTTTGGCTTTCGGCAAGCCCCGTTAACGTCGGTAAATCCGTTCAGCTTGCGTTCAGGCTGGGTCCCTTAGACAGATAGTCGACGCCAATATTCAGCCCTTCGATACGGGCCGGACGGCGAAGGAGACCGATATGAACCGCATCTTCAAAACCCTTGTCCTGTCGGCAGCCGTTGCCGCTACCACGCTTGCCGCCCTGCCCGCCGCAGAGGCTGGTGAACGCTGGCGCCGCTACGACCATGGTCGCCGCGACAACACCGGCGCGATCGTCGCAGCCGGCGCGCTCGGACTGATCGCCGGCGCCGTCATCGCCGGCAGCGCCAACCGCCAGCAGCCGGTCTATGACGACTATTACGACGGCTACCAGCCGCAGCCGCGCCGCGTGTACCGCCAGGACTACTATGGCCAGGACTATTATCGTCCCGCCCCGGTGCAGCGCCGCGTCGTCTACCGCGACAGCTATGCCGTCGAGCCTTGGACGCCTGAATGGTACAGCTACTGCTCGGATCGCTACCGCAGCTTCAAGCCGCGCAGCGGCACCTTCACCGGCTATGACGGCCAGGAGCATTTCTGCACCGCCAACTGACACGCATTTACAAGGGTTCCCTGCCCTTCAAATGACAAGCGGCGCCATCTCATCGATGGCGCCGCTTTCGTTTTCAGGCCCCGGCCGGCTGCGATCAGACCAGGTAGGGATTGCCGCGGCGCTCGTCGCCGAACTTGCTGCCCGCCCCATGACCGCAGATGAAGCCGATATCGTCGCCCAGCGGCAGCAGCTTTTCCTTGATCGAGCGGATCAGCGTGTCGTGGTCCCCGCCATAGAGATCGGTGCGGCCCACCGATCCGCGGAACAGCACGTCGCCGACATGGGCGAACTTGGCGTCACGGTGGTAGTAGACGACATGGCCGGGCGCGTGGCCCGGGCAATGCAGCACCTCGAAGACGTGGCTGCCGAAAGATACGGTCTCGCCATCGGCCAGGAACCGGTCGGGGGTGCAGTTGCGCACGCCGCTCATGCCGAATTTCTGGCCCTGGGTCACAAGGTTGTCGAGCAGCGGCTTGTCGGCCTCGTGCGGCCCGATGATGTCGACGCCGAGCGCTTCCTTGAGCTCCATCGCCCCGCCGGCATGGTCGATATGGCCATGCGTCAGCCAGATCGCCGTGACCTTGATGCCGTTGTCCTTGAGCACCGACAGGATGGTGTCGACGTCGCCGCCGGGATCGACGACCACGCCCGTCTTGTCCTCGACGTCGAAGAGGATGGTGCAATTCTGCTGGAAGGGCGTGACCGGCACGATCCCTGCGTTGAGCTGTCCCATGATTGTCCTTTCACAACTTTGCTCCGGACATAGGCACAGACGACGCGCGCGTCCACGCAATTTGCACCGGCGATCGGTGAACTGACCGGCACCAGAACGGAAAAGGGCGGCCAAGGCCGCCCAATCCGAAAACTCGTTTTGCCAGGTGCTTATTTCTTCATGGCGCCCATGACGGCGCCGACGCTTGCCGTCAGGATGGCGCCACCGCCGGCACCGCCGATAACGTTGCTCAGCATGCCGCTCATCGCGCTCGCCGTTGCCGGGTCGGCTGCAGCGCCACCCAGCAGGCTGCCCAGAATCTGGCCACCGGCGATACCGCCGATGCCGCCGGCGAGCAGCTTCGTCACCTGCCCCATCGCCGCCTGTTTGACGGCTGCACCTACTGCCTGTCCACCGATTACGCCGGTTACAATCTGAATGATGATCGGAAGAAGCGATTCCATGACAATTCCCTCCAAATTGCAGGCCAGCTCCCGCCAGCCGACGTCACCATCAGACGCCGAATTCGACGAAAGTCAAATCAGCCCCCACCCAAGCAAAAGGGGCGGTCCGAAAACCGCCCCTTGCCGAACTTAATCGTTTGATTTTGCTGATTATTCAGCAGCGATCGCGTGCTTGGGCTGCACCGCGGCCGAATAGTCGTTCATCAGCGTCTTGGCGATTTCGCCGACCTCGAATCGGTACGGGCCGACCTCGGAAACAGGCGTCACTTCAGCCGCCGTGCCGGTCAGGAAGCACTGCTCGAAACCTTCCAGTTCCTCGGGCATGATCACCCGCTCGACAACCTCGAGGCCACGATCCTTGGCAAGGCCGATGACCGTGCGGCGGGTGATGCCGTCGAGGAAGCAGTCTGCCTTCGGCGTATGCACCTTGCCGTCCTTGACGAAGAAGATGTTCGCGCCGGTCGCCTCGGCCACCTGGCCGCGCCAGTCGAGCATCATCGCATCGGCATAACCCTTGGCCTCGGCCGCATGCTTGGACAGCGTGCAGATCATGTAGAGGCCTGCAGCCTTGGACTTCGAAGGTGCCGTGCGCGGGTCGGGACGGCGCCATTCGGCGATGTCCAAGCGGATGCCCTTCAGCTTCTGCGCCGGATCGAAATAGCTCGGCCACTGCCAGATGGCGACGGCGACATTGATGCGGTTCTTGTGGGCGGCGACACCCATTTCCTCGCTGCCGCGCCAGGCGATCGGGCGCACATAGGCGTCCTTGAAGCCCTGCTTCTTCAGCAGTTCGCGGCACGCATCGTCGATCACCTCGACCGAGTAGGGAACGGTGAAGCCGAGCAGGCGCGCGGACTCATGCAGGCGCTCGGTGTGCTCGGTCAGCTTGAAGATCTCGCCGCCATAGGCGCGCTCGCCCTCGAACACCGCGCTTGCATAGTGCAGACCATGGGTTAGTACGTGAATCTTGGCGTCGGCCCATTGGACGAACTCGCCGTTCATCCAGATAAATCCATCGAGCTGGTCGAAAGGAACGGATGCCATGGAAAACCTTCCCGCAGGCCGGGGCCTGCCTATCGTTTCGTATCTTTCTAATTGGCCCCTCAGGGGGGTCGGCTGCTAAAGCGTAGGCGCCTGAGAATATCAAAGCAAACTTACGATGTTTCGGAAAAAACCACCGTACCTTGCCTTTTCGTTCGCAATCCGGCGAAAAGCTTGTCAAAAATTACCATCGCACCTAATTTATGTCAACAGTGCTGACATAAATTGACGAGCAGGATTTCTATGGCCCAACGAAGCGGCGCCGCCGCACATCCGATCCGTACCGCCGTGACGGCAGACGAAGGCATCGACTTCTCGATCATCGAGCTGATGTATTTCGCCTATCGCGACTTCACTTCGGACCCCGACCAGATCCTTTCGGAATACGGTTTCGGCCGTGCGCATCACCGCGTGCTGCACTTCGTCAACCGCATGCCCGGCCTGACCGTCGCCGAGCTGCTCGACGTGTTGAAGATCACCAAGCAGAGCCTTGCGCGCGTCCTCAAGCAGCTGATCGACGCCGGCTACATCGTCCAGGTTCAGGGCCCGCGCGACCGTCGCCAGCGCGAGCTCTATCCCACCCCCAAGGGCCGCACCCTGACGCTGGCGCTGGCTCGGCCACAGTCACGCCGCATCCATGCGGCACTGGAGGGCGCGGGCGAGACCGAGCGTGCCTGGATCGAGAAGTTCCTCAAGGCCATGGTCAATCCCGAACTGAGGGCGCAGATTGACCATCTGCCCGGAAACACACCTGGGAAGGACCATGGAGAGTAACGAAAAGACGGCAAATCCGGCGGCCCTGGGTGACGATGCTCCGCATCTGCTCGTCGTCGACGACGACACCCGCATCCGCAACCTTCTGAAGCAGTATCTCAGCGAGAACGGCTTTCGCGTCACCGTGGCCGGCAATGCCGACGAAGCCCGGCGCAAGCTCAAAGGGCTCGATTTCGACCTGCTCATCCTCGACGTGATGATGCCGGGCGAGACCGGCGTCGAGCTGACCAAGTCGCTGCGCGAGGACAAGGAAGTGCCGATCCTGATGCTGACGGCGCTGTCGGAGACCGACAGCCGCATCACCGGGCTCGAAGCCGGCGCCGACGACTACCTGCCCAAGCCCTTCGACCCGCGCGAGCTGATCCTGCGCATCAACAACATCCTGCGCCGCGGCGGCCCGGCGGCCACGCCCAAGGTCGAGCAGCTGGTGTTCGGCCCCTACACCTTCCAGATCGCCCGCCGCGAACTGAAGCGTGGCGGCGAAGCGCTGAAGCTCACCGACCGCGAGCAGGAAATCCTGGCCATCTTCGCCGCCCGCGCCGGCGAGACCATCCCGCGCCATGAGCTGGTGACCGGGGACTCCGAAGTTGGCGAGCGCACCATCGACGTCCAGATCAACCGCCTCCGCCGCAAGATCGAGCGCGATCCCGCCAATCCCGTCTGGTTGCAGACGGTGCGCGGAATTGGCTATCGGCTGAGCGTGGAATAGGATCGTCGCGGCTGACTTGATGTAGCATCAGGGGCCGCGCACGGAAGGACGGATGGCAACCACAGACATGGAACGGCCTGGCGGAGGCAGTCTCGGCACACGCATCTGGCGTGCGCTGACGGCCGTGCCGCGCAGCTGGCACCATTTCTGGCGCCGCGTGTCGCTCTACATGCCGAAGCGGCTCTATGCGCGCTCGCTGCTCATCGTCATCACGCCGATGATCCTGCTGCAGTCGGTGGTGGCCTTCGTCTTCATGGAGCGCCACTGGCAGACGGTCACCGTGCGCCTGTCGCAGGCGGTGACGCGCGACATCGCCGCCATCATCGACCTGCTCGACACCTTTCCGGCACAGGACAACTACGCCCAGATCATCCGCATCGCCCAGGAGCGGATGTCGCTGAAGATCGACCTCCTGCCGGCCGAGCCCCTGCCCCCGCCCGGCCCGAAGCCGTTCTTCTCGATCCTCGACCAGGCGCTGTCTTCCGAGATCAGGAAGCAGATCAACAAGCCGTTCTGGCTCGACACCGTCGGCAACTCCAACATCGTCGAGGTGCGCGTCCAGCTCGACGACAAGGTGCTGCGCGTCTTCGTCCGCCGCAGCCAGGCCTATGCCTCGAACACGCACATCTTCCTGTTGTGGATGGTCGGCACGTCGCTGGTGCTGCTCACCATCGCCATCCCCTTCCTGCGCAACCAGATCAGGCCGATCCTGCAGTTGGCAGAGGCCGCCGAAAGCTTCGGCAAGGGCCGGCCGATGCCGCCCAATTTCCGCCCGCGCGGCGCCGAGGAAGTCCGTCGCGCCGGCTTCGCCTTCATCCAGATGCGCGAGCGCATCGAGCGCCAGATCGACCAGCGCACGGCCATGCTGACCGGCGTCAGCCACGATTTGCGCACCATCCTGACCCGCTTCAAGCTGCAGCTCGCTCTGTCGGGCAACAAGATCGACCGCGAGGCGCTGAGCCAGGACATCGACGACATGCAGTCGATGCTGGAAGCCTACCTCGCCTTCGCCCGCGGCGAAGCGCTCGAGGATCCGGGCCGCTTCGACCTCGGCGCCTATCTCGACAAGATCGGCGACGAGGCCAAGCTCCGGAAACGCAAGCTCAAGGTCACGCTTGTCGGCGAACCCGAGGTGCATGTCCGCCCCAACGCCTTCTCCCGGCTGTTGCAGAACGTCGTCGGCAACGCCTTCCGCTATGCCAAGGAGGTCGAGGTCAAGGCCGTCCACGACCGCGGCATGCTGGTGGTCATGGTCGACGACAACGGCCCCGGCATTCCCGAGGAAAAGCGCGAGGAGGTGTTCAAGCCCTTCTTCCGCCTCGACGAGGCGCGCAACCTCGATTCCACCGGAACCGGCCTCGGCCTGGCGGTCGCCCGCGACATCGCCCGCAGCCATGGCGGCGACATCAAGCTCAGCGACAGCCCGCTGGGCGGCCTGCGCGCGATGATCCGCGTGCCGGCCTGAGGCCCGCAAGGGGTCAGGCGCGACGGTCGAGCCGCGCCATCAGCCGGTCGCCGATCCACTGGATGCCACAGACGAGCACGATCAGCACCGCCACCACCGCCACCATCACCGACGTCTCGAAGCGCTGGTAGCCGTAGCGGATGGCGAGATCGCCCAGGCCGCCGGCGCCGATGGCGCCTGCCATGGCCGAGGCACCGACCAGCGTCACCAAAGTCACCGTGAAGCCGGCGACGATGCCCGGCAACGCCTCCGGCACCAGCACCTCGCGCACGATGGCCCAGCGCCCGCCGCCCATGGCGCGCACGGCTTCGATCAGGCCGCGGTCGACCTCGCGCAGCGACACCTCGGCGATGCGCGCATAATAGGGCGTGGCCGCGATCGACAGCGGCACGATCGCCGCCCAGGTGCCGATCGACGTGCCGACGATCAGCCGCGTCAGCGGGATCAGCGCCACCAGAAGGATGATGAACGGCACCGAGCGGAAGCCGTTGACGATGCCGCCGAGGATGCGGTTCAGCCACAGCTGCTCGGCAATGCCGCCGCGATCGGTGGCGACCAGCGCCAGCCCGAGCGGCAGGCCGAAGACCAGCGAGATCAGGCCCGACGCGCCGGTCATGACCACGGTCTCCCACAGGGACCGCAGCAAAAGGTCAAACATCGTCTGAGACATGGCCAAGCACCTCGACCCGGGTATCCCGGGCATTCAGGAAGTCGATGATTTCGGCGACGCGCCCGTCGGTCGTCTGCACGCCGACGAACAGCGTGCCCACAGGCTCGCCCTGGATATGGTCGATGCCGCCATGAACAAGCCGGAAGCGGCCGGGAATGGCCGTCGCAAGCTCCTGAAGCAGAGGCCGGCGCGCCGCCTCGCCGGCAACGTCGACACGCAGGATCGCCTCGCGCCCTGCCTTGCCGAGCCGCGCTGCAATCGCCTCCGGCAGTTGCGGGCGAATGCCGGCGAGCAGGCTTCTGGTCACATCGGCCTGTGGATCGGCGAACACCGACCAGACCTGGCCTTCCTCGACGATCTTGCCGGCGTCGATCACAGCGACGCGGTCGGCGACCGTGCGGATCACCTCCATCTCGTGGGTGATGAGCAGGATGGTGAGGCCGAGCCGCTGGTTGATGTCCTTGAGCAGCGACAGAATCGAACGCGTCGTCTCGGGGTCGAGCGCCGAGGTCGCCTCATCAGAGAGCAGCAGCGCCGGCCGCGCCGCAAGCGCCCGGGCAATGCCGACGCGCTGCTTCTGGCCGCCGGAGAGCGACGCCGGATAGGCCCTGGCCTTGTCGGCAAGCCCGACGAGATCGAGCAGTTCGGCCGCGCGCGCCAGCCGCTCAGCCTTCGACCTGCCTTCGATCTTCAGCGGCAGCGCCACGTTTTCCTCGACTGTTTTCGCCGACAGGAGGTTGAAATGCTGGAAGATCATGCCGATCCGCCGCCTCAGCGGCTGCAGGTCACGCTCGCCGAGCCCGGTGATCTCGCGCCCCTCGACGAAGATCTGGCCTTCGTCGGGCCGCTCCAGCCCGTTCAGGCAGCGGATCAGCGTCGACTTGCCCGCGCCGCTGCGCCCGATGATGCCGAGGATTTCGCCCTTGCGGACGGACAGCGAAATGCCGTCGACGGCCGCCGTCCCGCCAAACTGGCGCTTGAGGTCGACGATGCGGACGACGTCGCCGCCCCTCGTCTCCGCCGCGCCTGCCTCGGCCCAGGAAACATGCTGGTTCATGAAGTCCCTTTCCCGGGGCCCGCTCCACTTCGACGATGTCGACGTGGAGCGACCTCCAATTTTTGCCTGAGCACGATCTTTGCCGAAAACCGCTTCCCACTTTGGGGATCGTGCCCGAAACGCGTATGGCGGCCCGCCGGTTGGACGGGCCGCCATGGACGGAAAATGAAACGCCGCTCAGTAGGCGCTGATGCCGGTGCCCTTGTAGACGCGGTCGAACTCGGCCTTGACGGTCTCGTTCTGGTAGGCCGCCACCAGCTTCTTCACCCATGGCTCGTTCTCGCTGCCGGTCTTGACCGCGATGAAGTTGCGATAGGGATTGTCGGCCACCGCCTCCTGGGCGATGCGCTGCGCCGGCGTCAGCCCGCTCTTCAGCGCCCAGTCGGTGTTGACGACTGCCGCATCGAGATCGTCGACCGAACGCCCGACGATGCCGGCATCGAGTTCCTTGACGTCGAGCTTCTTCGGATTCTCGGCGATGTCGGCGACGGTCGCCAGGATGCCGGTGCCTTCCTTGAGCTTGATCAGGCCGACACCTTCCAGCACGCGCAGCGCGCGGCCTTCATTGGACGGATCGTTCGGCACGCCGACAACGGCTGCTTCCGGCAGGTCCTCGACCTTGCCGTGCTTCTTCGAATAGAGGCCGATCGGCCACAGGCCGGTGAAGCCGACGGGCGTGATCTTGTAGCCCTGCGACTTGATCTGGTTGTCGAGATAGGGCTGGTGCTGGAAGGCGTTGGCGTCGATCTCGCCGCGCTCCAGCGCCTCGTTGGGCTGGGTATAGTCGTTGAACACGACGGTCTCGATCTTCAGCCCCTGCTTGGCGGCCTCGGAGGTGACGACGCGCCACACATCCTCGTCCTCGCCGCTGATGATGCCCACCTTGATGGCGGTCTTGTCCTCGGCGAAGGCCTGGTGCGGCACGGTCAGGCCGGCAACCGTGACGACGGAAGCAAACAGGGCAGCGAGGGCGCCGCGCCGGCTGGTGGCGAAAAGGGAAAGCGACTTGGTGATCTCGGTCATCTGAATTCTCGCTGAGAGCCTGTTGGGAGGATTGGCTCGCCCCGCGACATGCGAAGCTTGCCCCAATCGTCGGCAAACGCCCCCCTTTCGGCAAAGGACCTGTTTTCACGCCAGCCCCGGTCGCGGGAAAAATCGTCACAAAGAAAACGCCAGCCGGGGCAGAAGCAACCTCGTCTTCGCAGTTGCGAGAAGACCGGCCGTCATCGCCACGTCATCGAACCCTGTTCAAAGGCAGCCGCAACGAACGCGACCGCCGCTGATTCCGGCAGGCTCCAAAGCCGTCGGACGCGGCCTGATGGGAAGACGATTTGTGCGCATCCTGATGGTCACCGACGCATGGCGTCCGCAGATCAATGGCGTCGTGCATACGCTGGAACGGCTCGCCGAGACGCTTGTCGCTTATGGCGCCGAGGCCGACTTCCTCACCCCTGAGATCTTCCGCACTTTGCCGATGCCGACCTATCCCGACATCCGGCTGGCGCTGACCACGCCCGGCAATGTCGCCCGCATCATCGAGCAGCGCCGGCCCGACCACATCCACCTGGTCACCGAAGGGCCGCTCGGCATGATGGCGCGGCGCTACTGCCTCACCAACAACCGCCCCTTCACCACCAGCTACCACACGCGTTTCCCCGAATATGTCAGCGCCCGCCTGCCGCTGCCGGAAAGCTGGACCTACGGGCTGCTGCGCAACTTCCACAATTCCGGCAAGGGCTGCATGGTCGCGACCCAGTCGCTGGCCGACGACCTGGCGTCGCGCGGCTTCGACAAGCTGAGGCCATGGACGCGCGGCGTCGACATCAACCATTTCCATCCCGACAAGAAGGTCGAGATGGACCTGCCACGCCCGATCTTTTTGTGCGTCGGCCGCATCGCCGTGGAAAAGAACCTGCCCGCCTTCCTCGATCTCGAGTTATCAGGCAGCAAGGTGCTGGTCGGCGACGGCCCCGAGATCGAGCGGCTGCGCGCCAGATACCCTAGGGCGCATTTCCTTGGACGCCGCCCAAGCGACGAGCTCGCCCGGATCTACGCCTCGGCCGACGTCTTCGTCTTCCCCAGCCGCACCGACACCTTCGGCAACGTCATCATCGAGTCGCTCGCCAGCGGCACGCCGGTCGCTGCCTATCCGGTGACGGGTCCGATCGACATCGTCGGCGACGGCATCGGCGGCGTGGTATCGGACGACCTGCGGGAAGCAGCGCTCGCCGCGCTCAACATCGACCGCGCCGAAGCCCGCGAGCGCGCCATGCGCTACACATGGGCGGCCTGCGCCGAGATGTTTCTGGACAATGTTCGGGCCGCCTACGCTGCATGAATCCAGACAGCCAAACTGTATCGAGATTCAGGTCAGGCCCAGTCGAAAATGGTGGTTTCTGAGAACCGGAACGGAACGTACATCTGGGTACGTGAGTACCGGAAGCGCAGGTATCAGCCTTTGCAGACGGGCATCACCTGAATATCGATACAGTTCAGAACAGGCGCGAGCCGTCAGGTACCTTGCGCTCGATGGCGCCGAGCACGACGTCGCCCTCCTCGTCGGGGAAGCCGAGCGTCAGCACTTCCGACATGAACTTGCCGATCTGGCGCGGCGGGAAGTTGACGACGGCAAACACCTGCCGCCCGACAAGCTCTTCCAGCGCATAGTGCTTGGTGATCTGCGCCGACGAGCGCTTCACGCCGATCTCAGGGCCGAAGTCGATCTTCAGCTTGAAGGCCGGCTTGCGCGCCTCCGGATACGGCTCGGCCTCGACGATCGTGCCGGTGCGGATGTCGACCTTGTCAAAGTCGGCGAAAGTGATCTCGGGCTTGCGCCCGCCATGCTCGCTCATCTTGGAAGTCTCAGGCGTTGCCCTGCGTCTCGAACAACACGCTGGCCAGCGCGTCCTTGGCCGACGTACCCGACCAGACGACGAACTGGAAGGCCTGGAAGTAGCACTCGCAGGCTTCGAGCGCCGACGACAGCAGCACTTCGACCTGCTGGCTGGTGGGCTCGACGCCGCCGGCGAGCAGCAGCGACTGGCGGAACATGATCGCGCCTTCGCTCTCCCACAGGTCGAAATGGCCGAACAGCATCTGCTCGTTGATCATCGACAGCAGGCGCAGCACTTCGAGCGTGCGGTTCTCGGGCACCTTGATGTCGAAGGCGCAGGCGAGATGCAGCGCCTCGAAGTCTTCCATCCACGAGAAGGAGACCTGGTATTCGGTCCAGTTGCCCACGACCGAAATCGAGATCTCGTCGTCGCCGGCCCGCTCAAACGACCAGTCGTTGTTGTGAGCCACCTGCTCGATGACATCCACCGGGTGGATCTCGCGGGAGAACTCGAGTTCGAGAAGTTCCATAAATGCTTCCTGTCGTTCCGGGCGCGTCATCGCGCTCCGCGCGGGGGACACACACGACGAACTAAATTCTTGAACTCGGACGACCAGCGCTGCCGGACTCAATACCCCCCAGCCGGACCGCGCCATCCGGTGCACGACGCTGTTTCGAATCGTGCAGTAATTTCAGTGTATTGATCGTGACTCTCGTGAACAGCCCAATTTTTCGCACTGCCGCATTCGGGTGTGGAAACAGGCTGCGGCGCAGGCTCATCAAGCGCCGGTAAACGATTCACGACAAAGCACTTTTTCGTTTGGCGCTTTGTGGAAAAGTTAACGAATTATTTCTTCGAACGGGGCTTGGGCGAAGCCGCAGGTGAGGCTGCCTCAGCGGCACTGCCACCGAGCGCCGCAAGCTGCGCTTCCAGCGCCTCGATGCGGGCCGTCAGCGCCTTGTTTTCGGCGCGCGCCTTGATCGCCATGTCGCGCACGGCTTCGAATTCCTCGCGCTGCACGACCTCGAGCGAATTCATCACCCGTTCGGCCTGCGAACGAAATGCGGTCTCCACCTCGCGCTTGACGCCCTGCGCTGCACCTGCGGCATCGGTCATCAGCTTGGCGAACTCATCCAGGATACGGTTCGGTCCGGTCGTCATGGCAAACCCTCGCATTGTGGTTTCGACGTAGTGGGGCAAGGCGTAGATTGCAAGGATATCGTGATGCGATCCAACCGCCAAACACCGCGGCAAAAATGCCCAGTCCAAGCAATGACATCTCGGTGAGAGACCGCAACCCTGCCTTGACCCTGCCAAAGCCCTGCCCCATGGTCCGCGCCATTGCTTCGACCGGAGACCGAATTGTCCGAATATCTCGCCTTGCCGCTGGCCGCGCTGCCCTTTCCGAACATCGATCCGGTCATCGTCCAGATCGGGCCGCTGGCCATCCACTGGTACGGCCTCGGCTACATTGTCGGCATCCTGTTTGCCTGGTGGTACGGCAAGCGCCTGCTGGCCACGCCACGGCTCTGGCAGGACGGCACGGCTCCAATGAAGCCTGAAGACCTCGACGATTTCCTCGTCTGGGCGGCGATCGGCGTCGTGCTCGGCGGCCGCACCGGCTACGTGCTGTTCTACGACCTCGCCCGCTACATCCAGAACCCGCTCGACATCGTCGCCGTCTGGCAGGGCGGCATGTCGTTCCATGGCGGCCTGCTCGGCGTCACGCTGGCCATGGTGCTGTTCGCCCGCAGGCGCGGCATTCCGGTCTGGTCGCTCATCGACACGGTGGCCGCCGGCGTGCCTGTCGGCCTCGGCCTCGTCCGCGTCGCAAACTTCATCAATTCCGAGCTGTGGGGCCGTGTCACCAACGTGCCGTGGGCAATGGAATTCCCCACCGGCGGGCCGTTCCTGCGCCATCCGAGCCAGCTTTACGAAGCCTTCTTCGAGGGCCTGGTGCTGTTCTTCGTGCTGCGCTTCCTCACCCACTCCAGGCTGAGGCTCAAGACGCCGCGCTTCGTCGCCGGCGCCTTCGTCTGCGGCTACGGCCTGTCGCGCATCTTCGCCGAGTTCTTCCGCGAGCCCGACCAGCAGATCGGCTATCTCGCCGGCAACTGGCTGACCATGGGCATGGTGCTGTCGACGCCGATGGTGCTGATCGGCGTCTGGGCGATGCTGGCGGCGAAACCCGCAGCGCCAGTCGCAAAGCCGGCATGACCAGCCTGAAACAGCGGATATCGGGCCTGATCGCGGCATCGGGCCCGATCAGCGTATCCGACTACATGGCGATCTGCCTGTTCGATCCTGAACAGGGCTACTACACGACAAGGCAACCCTTCGGCGCGGCGGGCGACTTCACCACCGCCCCTGAAGTCAGCCAGATGTTCGGCGAACTCGTCGCCGTCTGGCTCTACGCCGCATGGCAGGCGGCGGGCCGCCCCGCATCGCCTGTGCTGGCCGAGATCGGCCCCGGACGCGGCACGCTGATGAAGGACATGCTCAGGGTCCTGAAGCGGCTCGACCCTGCCTTCATCGCCGGCGCGTCCTTTGCCCTCATCGAGACCAGCCCGCGCCTGCGCGAGGTGCAGAAGGCGACGCTCGGCCAGAGCGGCGTCGAGATCACCTGGCACGACAGCGTCGCCGCGCTGGCCCCGGCGCCGTTGTTCATCGTCGGCAACGAACTGTTCGATGCCATCCCCACGCGCCAGTTCGTCAAGCTCGGCAATGCCTGGCACGAGCGCTTGGTCGGGCTCGACGAGCCGGGCGAACTCGCCTTCGTCGCCGGCCCGGCGACCATCGAGCCGGCGCTTCTGCCGAAGGGGGCCGCTGCCGCGCCCGAAGGAGCCGTTTTCGAATTCGCTCCGGCGCGCAGCGCCACCATGGAGCAGATTGGCGAGCGCATCGCGGCATCGGGCGGCGCAGGACTGTTCCTCGACTATGGCCACCTGTCGGCTGGCATCGGCGACACGCTGCAGGCGCTGCGCCGCCACAAATACGAGGACGTGCTGGCCAGCCCCGGCGAGGCAGACTTGACCTCGCATGTCGATTTCGCAGCCCTTGCCGCAGCGGCCCGCGCACATGGCCTTGCTGCCCAAACAGCCACCCAAGGTGCGTTCCTGCTGGCCATGGGGCTGCTTGAACGCGCCGGAAATCTCGGCGCTTCCGCCGACGAGGCCGGCCGCGAAAAGATCCGGTCCGAGGTCGAGCGTATCGCCGGCCCCGACGCCATGGGCGAGTTGTTCAAGGTGCTGGCGGTGACGCCGACGGGCACCAAAGTCCCCTTCCCGATAGTCAGTTGACAGGCGGCTTGCGCCTGCCCCACTGTCCGCCCTCGCGACGGAGCATGCCCCCGAAAACTGGGGACCGTTTTTCGGACAAGGTCATGCTCAATCAGGAAAAACTGAGCCCGGTTCGGAATGGAACTGGGCTCCTGGGCTTAGCCTGCCGTGGCGGCTGCGAGCCTTGACGAAACCGCCTCCGGAGATGACAAGAGCGGCAATGCTGAACGTTTCGAAACCGGATCCGGTCCGCTCCACCTTGCTCGCCGGCGCGGAAGCCCAGGGCATCCGCCACGGTTATTTCACCCGCGCAGGCGGGGTTTCCGAGGGCATTTACAAGGGTCTCAACATCGGCGTCGGCTCCGACGACGACCAGGCCCATGTTGCTGAAAACCGCCGCCGCGTCGCCGCATGGATGGGCGTTCCGGCAGACCATCTGCTCAGCCTCTACCAGGTCCATTCGCCCGATGTCGTCGTCGCGTCAGGCCCGTTCCCGGACGGCCGTCCCAAAGCCGACGCGCTGGTGACGAACCGCCCCGGCATCGCGCTCGGCGCATCGTCGGCAGACTGCGGACCGGTGCTGTTCGCCGATCCCCAGGCGCGCGTCATCGGCGCAGCCCATGCCGGCTGGAAGGGCGCATTTACCGGCGTGCTCGAAAACACCGTCACCGCCATGGAAGGCCTGGGCGCCAGGCGCGAGCGCATCCTCGCCGTGCTTGGCCCGTCGATCAGCGCGGCCAACTATGAAGTCGGTCCCGAATTCGTCGCCCGCTTCGTCGAGGCCGACGCCGACAATACGCGCTACTTCTCGCCGTCGATCAATTCAGGCCACCACATGTTCGACCTCAACCTCTACACGGTCGACCGGCTGCGACGCGCCGGCGTGACTGCAGAGGCGCTGAACCGCTGCACCTATGCGGAAGAGGACCTTTTCTACTCCTACCGGCGCACCACGCACCGCAAGGAAGCTGATTACGGGCGGCAGATTTCGGCAATTGCATTGGAGGACTGACTGCATGGCGCTGCATTTCGAACGATCCGAATTCGACGCCCGCCGCGACCGGCTGATGATCGAGATGGCCGAAAAGAAGCTCGATGCCATCGTGCTGTTCGCGCAGGAGAGCATGTACTGGCTCACCGGCTATGACACCTTCGGCTTTTGCTTCTTCCAGTCGCTGGTGATGAAGGCCGACGGCGCCATGACACTGCTCACCCGCTCGGCCGACCTGCGCCAGGCGCGCCAGACCTCCACCATCGACAACATCGTCGTCTGGACCGACCGCGACGGCGCCAATCCGACGCTCGACCTGCGCAACCTGCTCAACGATCTCGATCTGCTCGGCATGCGCATCGGCGTCGAATACGACACCCATGGCCTGACCGCCTTCAACGGCCGTCGCCTCGACGAGCAGTTGCAGACCTTCGGACAGATCGTCGATGCCTCCGGCATCGTCGGCCGGCTGCGCCTGTTCAAGAGCCCGGCCGAGATCGAGAAAGCCGAGAAGGCGGCGTCTCTCGGCGACGACGCACTCGACGCTGCCCTGCCGCTGATCAAGCAGGGCGGAGACGAGGCAAAAATCCTGGCCGCCATGCAGGGCGCCATCTTTGCCGGCGGCGGCGACTATCCCGCCAACGAGTTCATCATCGGCTCCGGCGCGGACGCCCTGCTCTGCCGCTACAAGTCCGGCCGCCGCAAGCTCAACAAGAACGACCAGCTGACCCTCGAATGGGCCGGCGTCTACAACCACTATCATGCGCCGATGATGCGCACGGTTCTGACCGGCAAGGCCTCCAAGCGCCACCAGGAGCTCTACGACGCATCGCTCGCCGCCCTGCTGGCGGTTGAAAAGGCGATGGTGCCGGGCAACACGTTCGGCGACGTCTTCGACGCCCACGCCCGTACGCTCGAGACCCATGGCCTGACCCGGCACCGCCTCAACGCCTGCGGCTACTCGGTCGGCGCCCGCTTCACGCCGTCCTGGATGGATATGCCCATGTTCTACCAGGGCAATCCCGAGCCCATCGCGCCCAACATGACGCTGTTCGCCCACATGATCATCATGGATTCCGAGACCGAGACGGCGATGACGCTGGGTCGTACCTACCTCACCACGGAATCTGTGCCCAAGCCACTTTCCCGCCATGATCTCGACTTGATCGTACGGTGACTGGCGATGAGCGCTGAGGGGCGTTTGCAGGGAGTTCACGTCAGATGAGACGTTGGTTGGGAGCCGCAGCCGGCATGTCCGCGCTTGCAGTGGTGGCGGCGTGCAACAGCCCCAGGGATGCGCTCGATCCGTCCTCGATCAAGCCGACCGAACAGTCCAATGCCCTAGCCAGCGCCGAAGGCACCGACGCTGGCGCCCCCGCCATTGCACCCGCCCCCGCAACACCCGCGCCGCTGTCGCCCCAGACGGCGGCCATCGTCGCCAAGACGCGCGTGCAGTTCGCCCCCATCGTCGGCACGCCGGTCGAGGCGGCGACGCCTCTGACCGAGCGGCTCAACCTGCGCGCCCGCACCCGCGGCATCACGCTCGCCGGAAGCACCGACACCACCCCGCCCGGCATCATCATGCGCGGCTACTTCTCGGCCATGACCGAAGGCGCCAACACGACAGTCGTCTATGTCTGGGACGTCTACGACCCGGCAGGCACGCGGCTGCACCGCATCAACGGCCAGCAGAGCGCGGCCTCCACGGGCACGGGCGACGGCTGGCCGACTGTCGCTCCAACGACAATGCAGGCGATCGCCGATTCCACCATCGACCAGCTCGTCGACTGGCTCGCTGCACGTGCCGGCTGAAGCTTGATTTCGGCCCGAAGGCTTCCATCTCCTGCAAACGGGAACCGATCGGGGACAAGATCATTGTCACAAAATCATTCTCAATGACAAAAATGGAGCCCTGTGCCGATGCAAGCTGAAGGGCATTCCCAACCGCGACATTCCGTTACGCATGTCGCTTTTTTGGGGTTCTGGGGGCGAGTCCGCTTGCAATACGGGCCAAGGCCGCTAAAAGCCCGCTCATATTCACTTCCCAGGGTCAACGTATGAAACTCTTCGCGGGCAATTCCAACCGGGTGCTGGCAGAGTCTGTCGCACGTTATCTCAACATCCCCCTGGGCAAGGCGAGCGTCCGGCGCTTCGCCGACCAGGAAATCTTCGTGGAAATCCAGGAGAACGTCCGCGGCGAGGACGTCTTCATCCTCCAGTCCACCTCCTTCCCGACCAACGATCACCTGATGGAACTGCTCATCATGATCGATGCCTTCATGCGCTCTTCGGCACGGCGCATCACGGCGGTCATTCCCTATTTCGGCTATGCGCGCCAGGATCGCCGCGCTTCGGGCCGCACGCCGATCTCGGCCAAGCTCGTGGCCAACATGATCGCCCGCGCCGGCGCCAACCGCGTGCTCACGCTCGATCTGCACGCCGGCCAGATCCAGGGCTTCTTCGACATCCCCACCGACAACCTGTTCTCTGTGCCGGTCATGGCGCGTGACGTGAAGGCCAAGTACAAGCAGCTCGGCAACGTCACCGTCGTCTCGCCCGACGTCGGCGGCGTGGTGCGCGCCCGTGCGCTGGCCAAGCGCCTCGACGCCCAGCTCGCCATCGTCGACAAGCGTCGCGAGCGTCCGGGTGAGTCCGAGGTGATGAACGTCATCGGCGACGTCGCCGGCAAGGACTGCCTGCTGATCGACGACATCGTCGATTCCGGCGGCACGTTGTGCAACGCGGCCGACGCGCTGCTCGCCAAGGGCGCCACCTCGGTCACCGCCTACATCACCCACGGCGTGCTTTCGGGCGGCGCTGTCGCCCGCATCACCGGCTCGCAGCTGCAGGAACTCGTCATCACCGACTCGATCCAGCCGACCCAGGCCGTCATGGACGCGCACAACATTCGCGTCGCCTCGATCGGCGACCTGATCGGCGAAGCCATTTCGCGCACGGCCAGCGAAGAGTCGGTGTCGAGCCTGTTCGACTGAGTTCCAAGCCGTCAACTGACCGCTTCAAGGCCCGTCCCGAAATCCGGGGCGGGCCTTTTTCACGAGTTCATGCCAGCTGCCACGCCATGCCTGTAAGCGCCGAGACCGCCAGCACCAGGATCATGTTGGCCTTGAAGCGGATCAAGGCCACACCGGCACCAACCGCAATGGCTGCCGCAACCCAGTCGAACCGGCCGAGATCGGGTGCAGGCAGCATCAGCGGCCCCCACGCAACCTCCCTGAAATTGCCGAACAGCACATGCAGGGCGAACCACACGGCCAAATTGGCGATGATGCCGACGACGGCCGCCGTCACCGCCGCCAACGCACTCGCCAGCCAGCGCACATTGCGCACCGTCTCGACATAGGGCGCACCGACGAAGATCCACAGGAAGCACGGCACGAAGGTGAACCACAGCGTCACCGCGGCGCCCGCCATACCGCCGGCCAGCGGGGCCAGCGTCGAAAGGCGCGCGCCGCCGAGGAAACCGACAAAGACCAGCACCAGGATCAAAGGCCCGGGCGTCGTTTCCGCCAGGCCCAGGCCCGTCAGCATCTCGTCCGCCTTCAGCCAGCCATAGACCTCCACCGCCTGCTGGGCGACATAGGCCAGCACCGCATAGGCGCCGCCGAACGTTACCGCCGCCATCTTGGAAAAGAACGCGGCTTCGGCCGTGAAAACATGGGCCGGCCCGAGCGCCTGCCACAGCACGATCATCGGCAGGAACCAGATCGCCAGCCAGACACCGAGCGTGGTGAAGAAGCGCCGCGCGCTCGGCCTCGTCCATTCCGGCATCTCATAGGCGACGCCGTCCTCGTCGGCAGACCTCGCGCCCGATGGCGCGAGCCCGGCCAGATGCAACAGCGCACCGATGGCCGCCGCAGCGAGCACGATCAGCGGAAACGGCAGCTTGAGAAAGGCGATTGCCACGAAGGCCGCAATGGCGAGAACGACCATGCTGCCGTTCTTCAGCGCCCGTTTCGACACCTTGATCAGCGCCTCGAGCACGACCGCGAGCACGGCCGCCTTGAGCCCGAACAGCAGGCCCTGCACCAGCGTGATGTGGCCGACCGCCATGTAGATGGCCGACAGGGCGGTGATAACAATGGCCCCGGGCAGCACGAACAGCAGCCCCGCCACCAGCCCTCCCCTGGTGCCGTGCATCAGCCAGCCGGCATAGGTGGCGAGCTGCATCGCCTCCGGTCCGGGCAGCAGCATGCAATAGTTGAGCGCATGCAGGAAACGCGGCTCGTCGAGCCAGCGCTTCTCGTCGACCAGTATCTTGTGCATCAGCGCGATCTGCCCGGCCGGCCCGCCGAAGGACAGCAGGCCGATCTTGGCGAAGGTCCGCGTCGCCTCCCCGAAGGAGGGCGCGGCTCTTGGCGGCGTGGCATCCATGTCAAACCGCCCTTGCTGGCCAGTTGTGGGTTTCGTCGGTCGCGTAGCGGCACCAGCCATAGAGGCCATCGTAGACAGTCATACCCTTCTCGAGTTGGGCATGATCGTCGTCTTCGATGGCCGACAGGCCGAGCGATATGGCGAGAAGTCCCGCAGCCTGCGGCTCGATGTCAAGCCGCGCGGTATCAGCTCCCCTGACGATGCGGGCAAGACGCAGGAGTGCCGGTTCGGTCAGGCCGAACTCCGCAATCAGCGTGTCGAAGGTGCAGTCGTCGCCGCGATGCGAATAATGCACGTCCTTGATGTCATAAGGGATGGCGCCGGTCTCGTCGGCGACGTCCTTCACCCATTCAGCCGTGACGAAATGGAACACCGCCAGCGGGTCGATGAAGCGCCTGATCAGCCAGGGACAGGCGATACGGTCGATCTTGGGCCGCGCCCGCGTCACCCATTCGCTCGGTCGCGGCAGCCCCGCTTCAAGCTCAGGCGCTTGCCGAGCCACGACAGGGCCGCCGGCGGCAAGCCAGGCATCCATGCCGCCTTCGAGCATGGCGGCATCGGCGCCGCCAGCCACAAGCTTCGCCAGCGCGATCTCGCTGACATTGTGACCATGGGCGCAATAGACGACGATCGGGCGTGCTGCCGGCATCTGCGGCAGCCACTCGTCCACCTTCATGTGGTCCCGCCACAAGGCGGCGGCAATCCGTGTCGGAGCGGCGTCGAACGCCGCCTTCCTGCGCACATCGACGATCGACGGGCATTTGTCGGTGCCGACGAGACGGATCAATTCCTGCAATGAGATCATTCTGGGCATGGTCTTTCCTCCGCACAACGTTGCGAAGGCGGAGCTTGGGCCTTTCGGCCTTACGGGGAGTCCACCATGCCCCCGATATGCGAATTCTATTTGAAACCGCTGGCCGCTTCAATCATCTCAACACGCCGTCCAGCGCCGGCAGGCCGATAACAGCGGCAGTGGCGATCAGCCCGTAGCAGATGCGCCGGAAGGTTGCCTCGTTGGCGCGGCTGAACAGGTGCGAGCCGATATAAAGGCCGAGCGCGAAGGTCGGCCCGATCGTCAGCGACAGCCCCACCGTCTCCCAGGTCAGCAGCCCGGCGATGAGGTAGCTTGCGATCGACAGCACGCTCGATATGGCGAAATAGAGCACGATGTTGGCCCGCACCGTCAGCGGCGGGATAGCCCCGCCAAGCCAGTAGGCCACGACGGGCGGCCCGCCGACCTGGGCAGCCCCCGAAAACAGCCCCGAGGTCATGCCGACGGCCGCAGTCAGGCCGGCATGCGGGCGGCCGTGATAGCGCCAGCCCGACATCAGGAGCGCCAGCAGACCTGCCACGATGGCGACGATGGCCCAGCGGATCACCACGCCGTCGACATGGGTGAGAAGATAGGTGCCTGTCGGCACGCCAATGACTGCGCCAAGCGCCATGACGCCGACATTGGCACGGTCGGCATTGCGCCATGCCTTGGGAATGAGCCCAGGCGTCAGCACCAGGTCGACGATCAGCAACAGCGGCACGGCAAGCTTGGCGCCAATCAGCGAACTTGCCACCGGCACGAAGATCAACGCCCCGCCAAAACCCGAGAAGCCGCGCGCGCAGCCGGCGACGAAGGCGGCAATGACGAGCACCACGATGGTCGCCGTCGGCAGGTGGAGGGGCAGAAGATCTTGCATGTGTTGGGTAACGCCGTGATTGTTTCGAGCCGGCGTGATACAGGCTCGGCGTCACCTGCGCGAGCAGCCACGGCGCAACCAGCACCAATCCAGGCCACAATTGCCGCAACAGGGCCGCAACAGGGGCCGCAACGGTTGCACTTTTTGCCACCTTCCGATATAGAGCCGCCACCCGCGTAGACACCCTTGGAGGCAACGCGGCGGAAGGCCGCCCCACCCGGCGGCTTTCGACGTTTACGGATCAGGCCTCAGGCCCGCCGTAGGCGCTCCATACAACCGAAAGGAAATGCCATGAGCGAAACTTACGAGCTCAAGGCCGAAGCACGCGAACTGGTCGGTAAGGGGTCCGCCCGTGAAGTTCGTCGCAACGGCAAAGTGCCTGCAGTCATTTACGGCGACAAGCAGCCTCCCCTGGCCATCGCCCTGTCCTACAAGGACATCTTCTACAAGATCCATGGCGGCGGCTTCCTGACCACGATCGCCACGATCGACGTCGACGGCAAGAAGATCCAGGTCCTGCCCAAGGACTACCAGCTTGACCCGGTCCGTGACTTCCCGATGCACGTCGATTTCCTGCGCGTTGGCAAGAACACCGAAGTCAACGTCCAGGTTCCGGTTCACTTCATCAATGAAGAGAAGTCGCCCGGCATCAAGCGCGGCGGCACGCTGAACATCGTCCGTCACGAGGTCGAGTTCCACTGCCCGGCCAACGCGATCCCCGAGTTCATCACCGTCGACCTCGACGGCACCGACATCGGCGACTCGATCCACATCTCGGCCGTCAAGCTGCCGAAGGGTGTGAAGCCCGTCATCTCCGACCGCGATTTCACCATCGCAACGATCGCCGGCACTTCGGCATCGAAGTCGGAAGAAGGCGCGGCCGAGGCTACCGCCGAGGCATAATCGCCAGCATACCCGGAGGACCCGAACATGCTGCTCTTTGCAGGTCTCGGCAATCCGGGTGCGCAATATCAGAACAACCGGCACAATGTCGGCTTCATGGCGGCGGACGCAATTGCCCGCCGCCATTCGTTTTCGCCCTGGACGAAGAAGTTCAAGGGCCTGATTTCTGAAGGCAACATCGCCGGCGAAAAGATCATCCTGATCAAGCCGCTGACCTTCATGAACCTGTCTGGCCAGTCGGTCGGCGAAGCCATGCGCTTCTACAAGCTCGCCCCTTCCGATCTCACCGTCTTTTATGACGAGCTCGACCTCGCCGCCGGCAAGGTGCGCGTCAAGATCGGCGGCGGCGCCGGCGGCCACAACGGCATCCGCTCCATCGACCAGCACATCGCCAAGGATTATCGCCGCGTCCGCATCGGCATCGGCCATCCCGGCGTCAAGGAGATGGTGCATGGCCATGTGCTTGGCGACTTCGCCAAGGCCGACAAGGAATGGCTGGAGGTATTGCTCGACCTCATGGCCGACAACGCCGGCCTTCTGACCAAGGGCGACGACAACGGCTTCATGAACAAGGTCACCGTCGGCCTGCGTGACAAGCTGCAGCCGACAGGCGTCGACGACACGCCGCCGCCGAAGGCGCCCAAGCCGCAGGCGCCGAAGGCCCAGAGCCACATCCGCCAGGCCCGCCCGAACCAGCCTGCCGTCAAGGTCCCCGAGACCGGCCCGATGGCCGCGATGCTGAAGAAGCTTCTCGGCAAGGACTGAGCGGCCGCAAAGACATCCGCCTCGGTTCGTGCGATAAGGGCGCGCAACGCCCTTGGGTCCGACGCAACCGTCCGGCGAGGTGTCACCATGCAATCCAAAACCGCATCCTGCTCCTGCGGGCAGCTCAGCATCGAAGTTAGCGGCGCGCCGCTCGGTGTCGGTGTGTGCCATTGCCTCGCCTGCCAGCGTCGTACCGGCAGCGTCTTTGCCGCCCTTGCCGCCTTCGCCCCGCCTTACACGGCCACGGGCACGGCGAGCGAATATCTGCGCGTCGGCGACAGGGGCTCGCGCTACATCTTCAGGTTCTGCCCGGTCTGCGGCACCAACCTGTTCCACACCGAAGTCGGCGCCGAGCGTGCCTTTGTGGCGGTCGCGGTCGGCGGCTTCGCCGACCCGGATTTTCCCCCTCCCGAGGATTCCGTCTACGACTGCCGCCGCCACTCATGGGTCGTCCTGCCTCCGGGAACCAAGGCCTATGACAAGGACCCTGACTGACTTGCGATACCCGACACGAGTACGGACCGTCTTCACGCGGTCCTGCCCGCAAGCTGAAGGCTCCTGACATAAGTCGGCCGGTCGGCATGTTAGACAGCTTCCTTGCGCAACAGGAGCAGATCATGGCGACAACAGGCACAGACGACGTCATCTACATGTTTGCAATGTCGCTCGACGGCTTCATCGCCCGCGAGGACGGCACGTTCGACTGGCTCGACAATTTCCCGGCCGACGACGACTACGACTTTTCGAGCTTCATGGCCTCGCTGAGCGGCATCGTGATGGGCCGCAGCACCTATGAAGCCACCCGGCGGCATGACGAATGGGCCTACGGCCAATACCCTTGCCTGGTTGCCACCTCGCGCCCGCTCGAAAACCTGCCCGAAAACGCGGAGGCAATGGCCGGCACGCCAGCCGAAATGCTTGCCAATCTTCGCGCACGCGGGGCCACCGGCCGCATCTGGCTGTTCGGCGGCGGCGACCTCGCCCGCCAGTTCATGGATGCCGGCCTGCTCGATACGATCGAGATCGGCACCATCCCCGTGATCCTCGGCTCCGGCATCCCGGCTTTCGGCGGCATACAGGCCGACCGCTGGCTCGATCTGGCCTTTGCCAAGCCCCTGGCCAATGGCGCAGTCCATGCGCAATACCGCGTGCGACGCTGAAAGACTTGACGATCTTAGGCCCTATCGCCCATAGCCCTGTTCAAATTCCGATTTCCCGATAGGACCAAAAGACCATGGGTTTCAAATGCGGCATCGTCGGCCTGCCCAATGTTGGCAAATCGACGCTTTTCAACGCGCTGACGCGCACGGCCGCCGCGCAGGCCGCCAACTATCCGTTCTGCACCATCGAGCCGAACACCGGCGAAGTGGCCGTGCCTGACCAGCGCCTCAGACAGCTGGCCAGCATCGCCAAGTCCAAGGAGATCATCCCGACCCGCATCTCCTTCGTCGACATCGCCGGCCTCGTGCGTGGCGCCTCCAAGGGTGAAGGCCTGGGCAACCAGTTCCTCGCCAACATCCGCGAGGTCGACGCCATCGTGCATGTGCTGCGTTGCTTCGAGGACGACGACATTACCCATGTCGAAGGCCGCATCGATCCGGTCGCCGACGCCGAGACCGTCGAGACCGAGCTGATGCTTGCCGATCTTGAGAGCCTCGAGCGCCGCATCGTCCAGATCCGCAAGCGCGCCCAGGGCAAGGACAAGGAAGCCACCACCGTCCTGCCGATGATGGAACAGGCACTCGCCCTGCTCCAGGACGGCAAGCCGGTGCGCCTGCTGCTCAAGGGCATATCAGCCGAGGATCTTGCCATCCTGCAGGGCCTGAACCTGCTGACCTCGCACCCCGTGCTTTATGTCTGCAATGTCGCCGAAAGCGATGCGGCGACCGGCAACGAGCACACCGCAGCGGTCCAGAAGATGGCCGAAGCGCAGGGCGCCGGCGTCGTCATCATCTCGGCTGCCATCGAGGCCGAGGTGGCGCAGCTGCCCGACGAGGAAGCCAAGGAATTCCTCGCCGACATGGGCCTCGACGAGCCGGGCCTGGATAAGCTGATCCGCGCCGGCTACGAGCTCCTGCACCTCATCACCTACTTCACCGTGGGCCCGAAGGAGACGCGCGCCTGGACCGTGCACAAGGGCGCCAAGGCGCCCCAGGCAGCCGGTGTCATCCACACCGACTTCGAGCGCGGCTTCATTCGCGCCCAGACCATCGCCTTCAATGACTTCGTCACGCTCGGCGGCGAAGTTCCGGCCAAGGAAGCCGGCAAGGCGCGTGACGAAGGCAAGGAATATGTCGTCCAGGATGGCGACGTGATGCTGTTCAAGTTCAACACCTGAGAAGGTGCCGGCGAATAGCCCGCCTCCGGCTCTCAGCAAAAGCCCGGCCTCGCGCCGGGCTTTTCTGTTTCCAGCTGGGTCCAGTCTGGTCGACGGCGCAACGGCGATCATGCCGGGTTCATTGCACGCCAGCCCCGTCGAAAAACGGGGCTGGCGCTACAGCGTCACGCATGCTGCTACCCAAGCCAGATGGACACGATGTCGTTGGACGCGCCCAGCTCGACATTGACGCGATCTGGCCTGGAGTCCTGCGTAAGCATATCTCCAGTATGGTAGACGCGCGCATGCCTGCCGATCAGGGTTCCGATCGGCGATTGCATCAGGTTCGCCACGTCGACCTTTTCCCGCATTCCACGCCACGGATAAGGAACCCATCGATCCCCCTCGGCAAATAACGTGGTCCCCAGGGGCGCCTCGAGGCTGTTCGTTCGAGAATGGACCCTGATGCCCTGCAGCGGCCGGCCTTTGCCCCAGTAGTCTGTCGGATCGATATCGACGACCAATTCGACCGCTATGGGCTTGACGACCTCGCTGACGATGCCGGTCGGCGCCGCAGCAACAAAATCAAAGTCCTGGATGCCGTCCTTCGGTGGCGCGATGTAGTACCAAGGCGTCAGGCTGGGATTACTCCATCCGCTTGTGGGAACCTCGCCCGTTGCGGATATGTCAAGCATAGGTGGATTTGACTTCAGAACATGCACATCGACTGTAGAGACTGACATGATGCGCTGCATATTGTCCTCCCTTCGTATGTACACACATGATCATTGCAGCCAGCAATGCTTGAAAATACTGGCACGACGCCAGGAAAAAGTATCTGCCCCGTTTGGGTTAAGAACACGGCTGTGGCGCCGCCACACAGGCCGCCCGCCGATATTCGCGACAACGGACGATCACGCCGGGAGACGGCCTCGCCCTTAATCTTCCATTAACCATCCCGCTGTACTCAGGCATGGAGATTGCAGATCGCCTCCACCTTTGACCACGGATGTACTGGCACAGGATGTTGAGGCGCTAGAGAAAGGTCGGGTTCACCCCGGCCTTTTTTGTTTCGCCCGCCCTCTCTGCTTCGAGCATCGAGGGCACAGGCACAAATCGTTCGCATGTTCTCACGCACGACCAACCAGATTGTTCTCGACGGCTCCACTTCGAACACCTATCTGCCCTGCAAGCAAGGACGGCTGCGATGCTGTCGGCGCAACAGGCAAAGCTCTAGGGGGACAGATGACGCAGCACGTGCCTATCGAGATCGATCTTCCCGGCTCGTTGCGGGACGCGTTGTCCGGCTACGGTTGGAGCCGGCAGACGATCGGCGCTTCGAATGCCGGCGTCTTCAGGCTGGAGGCAGAAGGCCAGCCTGTGCTGTTCCTCAAGACAGAGGAGGCCGGCCCCTTCGCCGAGCTTCCCGATGAGGTGACGCGACTGAGCTGGCTGACCAGCCAGGGCATCCCCTGCCCCGAAGCGCTCCGCTTCGAAACCCATGGCGGGCACCACTGGCTGCTGATGAGCGCGCTGCCTGGCGGCGATCTCGTTTCGCAGGAGATGCCCGCCGTCGGGGCAATTGCCGTCATGGCGGGTGCGCTGCGGCGGCTCCATGCGCTCGACATCGCCTCCTGCCCCTTCGATCATCGCCTCGAACACCGCATCGCGCTGGCGCAACGGCGCGTCGAGGCCGGTGAGGTCGACGAAGAGGACTTCGACGACGAACGCGAAGGCCGCACGGCCGAGAGCGCCTTCGCCGAGCTTTTGGCGACCCGCCCCGCAAGCGAGGACCTTGTCGTCACCCATGGCGACGCCTGCCTGCCCAACTACATAGCCGCTGACGGACGTTTCGCGGGCTTCATCGACTGCGCCCGCCTGGGCGTTGCCGATCGCCACCAGGACCTCGCTCTGGCCTGCTGGAGCATCACCCACAATCTCGGCAAAGCCTGGGTCGAGCCGTTCCTTGCCGCCTATGGCATGCCGGACGCGGATGCCGGCAAGCTCGCCTACTACCGTCTGCTCGACGAGTTCTTCTGAGCCATCGCTGCATTCCGGCCGGAACGTCATAGTCCTGTCACGCCACGCTCCTACCGACTGCTGGCTTGACTGCGCCGGCTACCGACGGCACATCCCGGCCGGGCTTCCCAGGGCCCGTTTTGACGCTATCCTGCGCCCGCCCCCAGACGGGCAAATCGCGCCTCGAACAAGGGAGACCCGGCGATGATCAAGGCATTCGTCGTGGACAATGACCGGTTGCGGTCAACTGACGGCATCGAGGCCGACAAGGACCGCATCGTCTGGGCCGACCTGCTCAATCCGACACGCGAGGAAGAGGCGACGATCGAGCAATGGCTCGGCGTCGGCGTTCCGACCCGCGAGGAAATGGAGGAGATCGAGATTTCCTCGCGCCTCTATGTCGAGGACGGCGCCTACTTCATGACCGCGACGCTGCCGTCGATGGCCGACAGCGACGACCCGATCATGTCGCCCGTCACCTTTGTGCTACGCCGCAACCTGCTGGTCACCATCCGCTATCACGAGCCGCGCGCCTTCCAGACCTTCCCGATGCGGGCCGAGAAGGCGTCGATTGGCTGCACCTCCGGGGAGACCATCCTGCTTGGCCTTCTGGAAGCGATCGTCGACCGGCTGGCGGACGTTCTGGAGCGCGTCTCGCGCGACATCGAGAGCCTGTCAAAGGGCATCTTCAACCCAACGGCCAAGAAGGCCTCCAAGCGCGACCGCGACTTCCAGCAGCTGCTCAAGGACATCGGCCGCAAGGAATCGCTGACCGCCAACATGCGCGACAGCCTGACCTCGCTGCAGCGCCTCGCCGGCTTCCTCGCCAACGCCACCGGCCAGACCAAGAACGGCAAGGATGCCAAGGCGCGGGTGAAGACGCTGGCGCGCGATATCACATCGCTCGCCGACCACGCCTCGTTCCAGTCGCAGAAGATCACCTTCCTGCTCGACGCCACGCTCGGCATGATCAACATCGAGCAGAACGGCATCATCAAGATCGTCTCGGTCGCCGCCGTCGTCTTCCTGCCGCCGACGCTCGTCGCCTCGATCTACGGCATGAATTTCGAGCTGATGCCGGAGCTCAAATGGCTGTTCGGCTACCCCTTCGCGTTGGGCCTGATGATCGTCTCGGCCATCCTTCCATTCTGGTGGTTCCGCAGCCGCGGCTGGCTCTGAGCCAACAGGTCGCCCGGTCCGGGTCTTGCCCATGACGCGAAACCGGCTCATGGTGATCGTACAAGATTGAACAGGATATCCGATGAGCGTCAGGAAATGGGCCTATGAGGACCTTGCCGAGGGCGTCGTCATCGACCTCGGCACCAAGGTCGTACGGGCCGAAGAGATCATCGAATTCGCCTCGGAATTCGACGCCCAGCCCTTCCATCTCGACGAAGAGGCCGGCAGGGCGAGCATTCTCGGCGGGCTGTCGGCGTCTGGCTGGCACACCTGCTCGATGTTCATGCGCATGCTGTGCGACGCCGTCCTGCTCGACTCGACATCGCAGGGCGCGCCCGGCATCGACTACGCCAAGTGGAAACGGCCGGTGCTGGCAGGCGACACGCTCGGCGGCAGGCTGACGGTCCTGTCCAGCCGCCTGTCGCGGTCGAAGCCGGGGCTCGGCTTCGTCAGCTGGCGCGCCGAGCTCGTCAACCAGAAGGGCGAGACGGTGTTCGAGTTGGTCAACACCTGCATGTTCCTGACCCGCGAGGCCACTCGATGACCCTCGACGACTATCTCGGCATCGGCGAAACCATCACGCTCGGCAGCCATCATTTCAGCGCCGAGGCGATCAAGGACTTTGCCCGCAAATACGATCCCCAACCCTTCCACACCGACGAGGACGCGGCCAGGAACAGCGTCTTCGGCAGTCTCTGCGCCTCGGGCTGGCACACCACGGCGGTGTGGATGAAGCTCAACCTGGCGCATCGCGGCCGCGCCTGGGACGGCGAGGGCCCAAAGCCCGAGTTCGGCCCCTCACCCGGCTTCAAGAACCTGAAATGGCTGAAGCCGGTCTTTGCCGGCGAGACCGTGACATTCACCCGGCGTGGCCTCGACCATCGGCCCCTCGCCTCACGGCCCGGCTGGCGCATGCTGACGATCCACTCCGAAGCCTTCGATTCGACCGGCGACAAGGTGCTTGAGTTTGACAGCGCCGTGCTGGTGAAGGTGGGCTAGCCTTCCCTCTCCCTTGTCGGGTGAGGAGTGGTGACCGAAGATCAGGAAAAGCCAACGATCTGGCCATTTTCAAAGAACTCCTTCGGCCTCCTCTGGCCCGCCCAAGAAATCCTCTGGCCGCGGAAACGCTCACCCCGCTCGAGACATCAATAGGCCTCGCGAAATGCAGCGAGGAACGTGCCTGCCCGCCAAACGCAACGAGGCGAGGAAATTCCCCGCCTCGTCGCACTACCAATACTCCAGGCGCAGCGGCCCGCTATGCCGCCTGAAACCGCCGCTCAGTGCCCGTCGAAGGCGATCAGGGTGCGCACATCGACGCCAAGCGCTTCGAGCTTCCTGCGGCCGCCGAGGTCGGGCAGATCGATGACGAAGCAGGCGGCGACGATGTCGGCGCCGATCTGGCGAAGCAGCTTGACGGCGGCTTCCGCGGTGCCGCCTGTCGCGATGAGGTCGTCGACCAGGATGACCTTCTCGCCGGGCGCGACCGCGTCCTTGTGCATCTCCATCTCGTCGAGGCCGTATTCGAGGCTGTAGGCGATGCGCACGGTCTCGTGCGGCAGCTTGCCCTTCTTGCGGATCGGCACGAAGCCGGAAGACATCTGATGGGCCATGGCGCCGCCGAGGATGAAGCCGCGCGCCTCGATGCCGGCGATCTTGTCGATCTTGGTCCCGGCATAAGGATGGACCAGCTCGTCGATGGAGCGACGGAAGGCGCGCGCATCGCCGAGCAGCGTGGTGATGTCGCGGAACATGACGCCGGGCTTGGGATAGTCGGGAATGTTGCGGATCGAGGAGATCAGCGTCTGCTCGAGGGAAGTGCTCATCGGCGGGGCTCCGTTGTCTCCAGCCGGCACGTCATCGGCAAGGACGCGCAACCACACTGTAGAACCGTGAATCTGTGCAAGCCCGAACCGGAAGTCCAATCCGGCCCAAGGACAATGCCCGTCACTTTTGACGGCTTGGGCAGCAAAAGAAAAGGGCGCCTTTCGGCGCCCCTTCGATTTCTTTTGGATCGTGCCCGATCAATGGGCGACGTTGGCCCAGACCCGGCGCTTGGTCGCGTAGACGAGACCGGCGAACAGCACCAGGAAGATCATGACCGCAAAGCCGGTCTGCTTGCGCACCACCAGATGGGGCTCGGCAGCCCACATCAGGAAGGCCGCGACGTCGCGCGAATACTGCTCGACCGTCTCGGGCGAACCGTCTTCGTAGGTCACCTGGCCATCCGACAGCGGCTTGGCCATGGCGAGCGACTTGCCGCCGATGAAGAACGGGTTGTAGTGCGTGCCCTCGGCGATTTCCATGCCGGCCGGCGGCTGCTCGTCATAGCCGGTGAGCAGGGCGTGGATGTAGTCAGGACCGTTCGACGCATACATCGTGAAGATGTCGAAGACGAAGGTCGGGAAACCACGCTCGACGCCGCGCGCCTTGGCGATCAGCGAGAAATCGGGCGGAGCAGCGCCATTGTTGGCGGCGGCGGCAGCAGCCGAGTTCGGGAATGGCGACGGGAAGTGGTCGCCCGGCAGCGCCTTGCGCGTGAACATCTCGCCATCGCCGTTCGGGCCGTCCTGCACTTCGTACTCGGCGGCGAAGGCCTTGACCTGCGCTTCCGAGTAGCCGAGGTCCTCGAGCGTGCGGAACGCCACCAGGTTCATCGAGTGGCAGGCCGAGCAGACTTCCTTGTAGATCTTCAGGCCGCGCTGGAGCTGGGCCTTGTCGAAGGTGCCGAACGGGCCGGCGAAGGTCCAGTCCATTTCCTTCGGCTTGTGGATCGGGAAGTGCGTCGGCTCGGCAGCGTGGTTGGCTTCCTCGGCGGCAACCGCCGCGCCGGCGGTGCCGACGAGAAGGAAGCCGATGGCCGCCAGGCTGTGGAGAATCTTTTTCATTCCGGAATTCCTCTCAGATTCTCGTTCAGCCACGGGTTTCCGGGGCGGCGGTGGCGCCTGCGGGATGAGCCGAGCCGCCCTTGTTCTTTTCGAGCACCGCTTCGGTGATCGAATTGGGCAGGCGACGCGGCGTCTCGATCAGGCCGAGCACCGGCATGATGACCAGGAAGAACGCGAAGTAGTAGAGCGTTGCGATCTGCGACATCACCACATAGGCGCCTTCGGCAGGACGCGAGCCGAGCCAGCCCAGGAAGATGGCGTTGATGACGAAGAGCCAGAAGAACAGCTTGTACCACGGACGATAGACCGCCGAACGGACCTTCGAGGTGTCGAGCCACGGCACCACGAACAGCACCGCGATCGAGCCGAACATGGCGAGCACGCCGCCCAGCTTGGAGTCGATCGGTCCGATGTTGAAGGTGATGGCGCGCAGGATCGCGTAGAACGGCAGGTAGTACCATTCAGGGACGATGTGCGCAGGCGTCTTCAGCGAGTCGGCCATGATGTAGTTGTCGGGGTGGCCGAGATAGTTCGGGATGTAGAAGATGAAGTAGGCGAACACGGCCAGGAACACGACCATGGCGAAACCATCCTTGATGGTCGCATAGGGCGTGAAGGCAACGGTGTCAGTCTTGGACTTCACCTCGATGCCGGTCGGGTTGGTCTGGCCGGTGACGTGCAGGGCCCAGACGTGCAGGATGACGACGCCGGCGATCATGAACGGCAGCAGGTAGTGCAGCGCAAAGAAGCGGTTCAGCGTCGGATTGTCGACGGCGAAGCCGCCCAGCAGCAGCTGCTGGATCCACTCGCCGACCAGGGGGATGGCGGTGAAGAAGCCGGTGATGACGGTGGCGCCCCAGAAGGACATCTGACCCCAGGGCAGAACGTAGCCCATGAAGCCGGTCGCCATCATCAAGAGATAGATGATGCAGCCGAGGATCCAGAGCAGCTCACGCGGCGCCTTGTAGGAGCCGTAGTAGAGACCGCGCATGATGTGGATGTAGACGGCGATGAAGAAGAACGACGCACCGTTGGAGTGCATGTAGCGCAGCAGCCAACCGGAGTTGACGTCGCGCATGATCTTTTCGACCGACTGGAAGGCCAGCGTGGTGTCGTTGGCGTAGTGCATGGCCAAAACGACGCCGGTGATGATCTGCGCCACCAGCATGATCGAAAGGATGCCGCCGAAGGTGTAGGCGTAATTCAGGTTACGCGGAACCGGATAGGAGACGAATGAATCGTGCACCAGCCGCGGCAGCGGCATGCGTGCGTCGATCCAGCGGCCGATGCCGGTTTTGGGCGAATAGGTCGAGTGTCCACCGCTCATGGAATTATGTCCCCTGCTCAGCCTATCCGAAGCTTCGTGTCGGAAATGAACTGGAATGTCGGAATATGAAGGTTTTCCGGCGCCGGACCTTTGCGGATACGGCCCGCCGTATCGTAGTGCGAGCCGTGGCACGGGCAGAACCAGCCGCCGAAATCGCCCTGCTGACCGAGCGGCACGCAGCCCAGATGGGTGCAGACGCCGACCATGACCAGCCAGTTTTCCTTGTCCTTGCCGGCCGTGCGGTCGATGTCGGTGGCCTGAGCATCGCCAGGGAGGTTGGCGTTGCGGGCGTTGGCGTCCTTGAGATCGGCCAGCGCCACGTCCTGGGCGGCCTTGATCTCTTCAGGCGTGCGGTTGCGGATGAAGACCGGCTTGCCGCGCCACTTGACGGTCAGCGACATGCCCGGCGTCAGTGACGAGACGTCGACCTCGATCGACGAAGCGGCGAGCGTCGAAGCGTCCGGACGCATCTGGTCGATGAAGGGCCAAGCCACAGCGGCAGCGCCGACCACACCGGCCATGCCAGTGGCCACATAGAGAAAATCGCGGCGATTGGGCTCGCTCGTATCGGTTGCGCTCACGGGACCTGATCCTTTTGCCTCAATTCCAACCGGAGGCTGAGCACTTGTCCCCGCTCAATGATGCGAGCCCGACGGCGCATGGCTACCAGGCTAGCGAATTCCTCCGGCATTTGGATTTCGGTTTATGCGTGAAGCCCGTTTTTGTCCAGTCGGCACGGGGCATATGGGCAGATTGTCGCGGGGCTAACGTTAGCCGGTGGAAAACCATCGCGAAGACGCCGAATTCCGCGGGTTTGCGGCCAGCCGGGCGAGCGCCGGACGGAGCTTCTAACAAGTGCTGTGGACCCGAGCGGCGATGGCCGACCTTGCCGCGGCACGGCCCCTGTTGGCTTATGCCGCGCCGAGTCGCACCAGCACTTCCCGCGGTATGGCGTACTCGCGGATGGCGTCGTCATGGCGGCGGTGGCCGCAAAGCTCGCGCTGGATGAAGTAGGCATAGACGGCGTCGGACGCTGCCTTGAGCAGGATGCGGCGCGCCTCGGGATCACCCTCATACGCCGCGAGCCTCGCGATCGCCTCCCCAACCCGCTCGCCGGCGCGGCCCAGCGCTGCCGCCTTTTCGGCCATGAACTCGTATTCGAGCACGTTGAGGACCTGCTCGGAACGGTTCGAGAAAATGCTGGGCGGGCGGACCGACATGTCAGTAGCTTACTCCGCTGGGCGCCTCGGGGCCACCTGATCACGCCGGCCGCGATTCATCGAGCACGCTTTCCTCATGGAAGAGGAAGCCGCCGGACTGGCGCTTCCACAGCCGCGCGTAGAGGCCGTCGAGCGCGATGAGCTCGTCATGAGTGCCCTGCTCGACGATGCGGCCCTGCTCGAGCACGACCAGCCGGTCGAGCGCGGCGATGGTCGAAAGACGGTGGGCGATGGCCAGCACCGTCTTGCCCTGCATGAGCGCGGTCAGGTTTTCCTGGATCGCCGCCTCGATGTCGCTGTCCAGCGCCGAGGTCGCCTCGTCGAGGATCAGGATCGGCGCGTCCTTGAGGAAGACGCGCGCAATGGCGATGCGCTGGCGCTGGCCGCCCGACAGCTTGACGCCGCGCTCGCCGACATAGGCGTCGTAGCCGGCGCGGCCGCGATTGTCCTGGAGCGTGCCGATGAACTCATGCGCCTCGGCCCGGCGCGCGGCGGCGAACACCTCGGCGTCGGAGGCCTCGGGCTTGCCGAGCTTGATGTTGTCGCGCAGCGAGCGGTGGAACAGTGCGGTATCCTGGCTGACGACGCCGATCTGGCCGCGCAGCGAGTCCTGCGTCACGGCGGCGACATCCTGGCCGTCGATGAGGATGCGTCCGCCCTCGAGGTCGTAGAGGCGCAGGATGAGGTTGGCGAGCGTGGTCTTGCCCGCACCCGAGGGGCCGACGATGCCGACCTTTTCGCCAGGGCGGACTGTCAGCTCGATGCCGTCGAGCACGCCGCCGCCCTTGCCGTAATGGAAGACGACATGGTCGACCTTGATCTCGCCGCCCTTGACCACGAGTTCGGCAGCGCCGGGCTTGTCGACGAGGCCGAGCGGCTGGGAGATCAGCGCCTTGGAGTTCTCGAGCACGCCGAGGTTCCGAAGGATGCCGTTGAGCTGCATCATCAGCCGGCCGAGCAGCATGTTGAGGCGCAGCACCAGGCTGAGCGTGAAGGCGACCGCGCCGACCGAGATCGCGCCCTCGACCCAGAGATGGATCGAATACCAGGCAATGACCGTGATCATCACGCCCGACAGCGTCGTCAGCGCCATGCGCACGCCTGTTAGCTTGCGGGTGAAGGGCCGGAGCGCACCGAGATAGATGTCGAAGCCCGAGCGGATGTAGCGGTCGTCGCCGTCGGAGGCGAAGAGCTTCAGCGTCTGGACATTGGAATAGCTGTCGACGATGCGGCCGTTGATCATCGAGCCGGCCTCGGCGGTTGCCTCGGCATGCTTGCGGATGGTGGGCAGGTAGCGCCGGGCGAGGAAGCCGAACGCGACGATCCAGACGACGACGAGTGCGGCCAGCCGCCAGTCGAGGCCGGCGACGACCGCAAGCGTGGTGACCGTATAGACGATCATGAACCACACCACCTCGATGAAGCTTTCCATCAGGTCGCCGGTCGCCTGCCCCGCTTGCCAGACCTTGGTGGCGATGCGGCCGGCGAAATCGTTCTGGAAGAAAGAATAGGACTGGCGCGAGACATGGCGGTGGGCCTGCCAGCGCACGAGATTGTAGAAACCGGGCGTGATCGTCTGCTCGTCGACCAGCGCCGACAAGCCGACGACGATGGTGCGGATGACCAGGACGGTCACCGCCATGAACAGCAGCTCGGGTCCGGCATGGGCCCACAGCGACGCCCAGCTGCGGTCGGCGGGCATCTGGTCGAGGATGTCGACGAGGCGGCCGACGAAATAGAACAGCCCGGCCTCGACCAGCGGAGCTATGCCGCCGATGACCAGCATGGCGAAGAAGGCGACCCGCGCCTGGCCGACATAGTGCCAGATGAAGCCCCACACCGACGACGGCGGCCTGAGGTTTTTGGGCTCCCGGAAGGGAAAGACCCAGTTCTCGAACCAGTCGTAGATCTTGTTCATGCGCGCCCGGGACCAAGCCAGATGGATCTGATGCCTCGAGAAGACCGAGGCGCCGACTCGCGATTGTCGGCCCAAACGGGGCGACGAGGCAACCGCCGCCTGTCAGGAGCCTGCCTGCAACCCGGGCGATTGTTGGGCGGTACGTTCACATTAACAGGAGGATGCGGGAACAGGCCGATGCGGGCATCGACCTCCTGATCGCCGCTGTCCCTGTCGAATGCCGCCGACGCCATCGCAACGCGCAGCACGGCTCCCGCCCCCCTGCCCCGAAATGCACCTCCCCGAAAACGAAAGAGGCCTCCCCCAAGGGAGGCCTCGATCCAGGTCGTGCGACGTGCCCTACTCGGCCGCCTGGCCCTTGGCCTCGGCGTCGTTGGCGGCGTCGGTCATGTCGTCGGGCAGGAAGCCGCCGGACTGGCGCTGCCAGAGCGAGGCGTAGAGCCCACCCTTGGCGACCAGCTCGTCATGGCTGCCCTGTTCGACGATGCGCCCTTTGTCCATGACGACCAGCCGGTCCATCGCAGCGATGGTCGACAGGCGGTGGGCGATGGCGATCACGGTCTTGCCCTCCATCAGGCGATAGAGGTTTTCCTGGATCGCCGCCTCGACCTCGGAATCGAGCGCCGAGGTCGCCTCGTCGAGGATCAGGATCGGCGCGTCCTTGAGCATGACGCGCGCGATCGCGATGCGCTGGCGCTGGCCACCCGACAGCTTGACGCCGCGCTCGCCGACATGGGCCTCGAAGCCCTTGCGGCCCTTAGGATCGGCGAGATTGCCGATGAAGTCGAGCGCCTCGGCGCGACGCGCCGCCTCGACCATCATCGCTTCCGATGCATCGGGGCGACCATAGAGCACGTTGTCGGCCACCGAGCGGTGGAGCAGCGACGTGTCCTGCGTGACCATGCCGATCTGGGCGCGCAGACTGTCCTGCGTCACCGCAGAAATGTCCTGCCCGTCGATCAGGATGCGGCCCTTCTCGATGTCGTAGAAGCGCAGCAACAGGTTGACCAGCGTCGACTTGCCGGCGCCCGAGCGGCCGACGATGCCGACCTTCTCGCCCGGCTTGACATCGAGGGTGAGGTTCTCGATCACGCCCTTCTGCTTGCCATAGTGGAAGCCGATCTGGTCGAACGAGATCGCGCCCTTGCCGACGACGATTGCCTTGGCGTCGGTCCTGTCTTCGACCACGCGCGGCATCGAAATCGAGGTGATGCCGTCCTGGACGGTGCCGATGCTCTCGAACAGGCCCGAGACCTCCCACATGATCCATTGCGACATGCCCCACAGGCGCAGCACCAGGCCGAGCACGACCGCGACCGCGCCGATGGAAACCGCACCGTTGAGCCAAAGCGTGATCGACAGGATGCCGACCGACAGCAGCAGCGTCGAGTTGAGCAGATAGAGGACGCCGTAGAGCGAGGTCACCAGCCGCATCGACCGGTAGACGGTGTTCATGAACAGCGCCATGCCTTCCTTGGCAAACGACGCCTCGCGGCGCGAATGCGAGAACAGCTTGACCGTCTGGATGTTGGTGTAACTGTCGACGACGCGGCCGGTCATGGTCGAGCGTGCATCGGCCTGCTCCTCGGCGAGCTTGCCGAGACGCGGCACGAAATAGCGCAGCAACAAAACATAGCAGACGAGCCAGACGATCAGCGGCGCTGCAAGGCGCAGGTCGGCCGAGCCGACGATGATAAGCACGCCGATGAAATAGACGATGACGTAGTTGAGCACGTCGATCAGCTTGACCACGCACTCACGCACGGCGAGCGCGGTCTGCATCAGCTTGGTGGCGATGCGGCCGGCGAATTCGTCCTGGTAGAAGCTCATCGACTGCTTGAGCAGGTAGCGGTGCACCTGCCAGCGGATGCGCATCGGATAATTGCCCATCAGCGTCTGCTGGTTGACCAGCGACTGCAGCACCACCATGCCCGGCAGGATGACCATGACGATGAAGGCCATGCCGGCGAGCTTCCAGCCTTCGTTCTGCAGGAAAGTCTCGCGGTTCTGGGCCGACAGCCAGTCGACGATGTTGCCGAGGAAACCGAACATCCACACTTCGGCGAGCGCGATCAGCGACGTCAGCACCGCGGCGACGATGATGTAGAGCCATGCACCCTTCGTGTAGTGCAGGCAGAACGCCACAAGCGTCTTGGGCGGCTCGACCGGCTCCTCCGATGGGAACGGGTTCAGTCTGTTTTCAAACCAGCGGAACATCTCAGTCTCTCAGTTCGGTATGCGGCACGCGGCGAATTCCGCGTGGGACGTATGTTGGTGGGCATTGGCACGGCCATGGCTGGCCGGATCCTTGTCGTAAACTGCTGCGGGGGCCTTCCGAATGTAGGGGACTGCTGAGGATTCGGCGAATCCTCAGCGTCTGCCTCCTGACATGGTTCCGGCAGCAGGCTTTGCCTGCTCCGACCGGCCGGCAAGCCGGCCGATCAGGGCAACCAGGCGGCCGATCAGCGGCCGGTGGTTCGGATCGACGACGACATTGGTCAGGTCGACGTCGGGCAGCATGCCGCGGTGCGGACGCTGCCGCGCGACCGGGTCCGCCTTGGGCTGATGCGCGCCGAGCGCCAGCATCATGGCGTGGTGCCTGGCGTCGGCTATGTCGTTGCGGTGAGCAAAAAATACGGAGTCGTGTTCGTTGCGGGCATCGTGCCCGCCGGGGATGTTGACAAACATCGGAATTGTCCTTCGAAAAACCGTGGGTAGGCTTCGGCGGACCGCGATACGAATAGGCCTGAAGATGTCAGGGAGATCGTCGAACCGGTACCACCGTCAGGCAGTTCGTCGCCCACAGGTGGGGCGGTGAGTGTCAAGCAGCATCATGTACCCCTCCATCGGTTCGAGTTGACAATGACGGCCGTATACTCCCCTTCGCGGCAGAACGCCACAGCACCATCTGCACTTTTTGCTTTGGCACGACTTGCTGTTGCCTTGCAGCCACAGATTAGGACATCGACATGGACCATCGCCTGCGCATCGCCCTCTACCAGCCAGATATCGCCGGCAACACCGGCACGATCCTGCGCATGGCTGCCTGTCTCGGCGTCGCCGTCGACCTGATCGAGCCGGCCGGCTTCGACATTTCCGACCGGGCACTCAAACGCGCCGGCATGGACTATCTCGAAATGGCGGCCCTGACCCGGCACATCGACTTCGATCGTTTCGAGGACTGGCGGCACAGCGAAGCGCGGCGGCTGGTGCTTTTGTCGACGAAAGCCGCCCTGCCCTACACGGATTTCCGCTTCGAACCAGGCGACATCGTCATGGTCGGCCGCGAATCGGCCGGCGTGCCCGACCACGTCCACGATCTCGCCTTCGAGCGGCTGATCATCCCGATGCCCGGCGGCGGCCGCAGCCTCAACGTCGCTCTGAGTGCGGCGATGGTCACCGGCGAGGCGCTGCGCCAGCTCGGCCAGGCGCCTGAGGCTGGTTAGGTCGATCCGGCGTCCATCGAACATGGCCTGAATTCCTTGCGTTGCAATGTCACGGACAAGCTCGTACAACCTCAACTTATATTGAGGTCAAGCGGGAATTTTCATGGCTCAGGAACTCACCGTCGGCGAGGTGGCGCGGCGCAGCGGCGTGGCTGTTTCGGCGCTGCATTTCTATGAGACGCGCGGGCTGATCCAGAGCCACCGGACAGCCGGCAACCAGCGACGCTATGGGCGCGACGTGCTGCGCCGGGTGGCCGTGATCAGGATCGCGCAGGATGTCGGCATTTCGCTTGCCGACATTGCCGCGGCCCTCGCCACGCTGCCTGACGGGCGCACGCCCAACCGGGAGGATTGGAGTCTGCTTTCAACAGCTTGGCGCCACGACCTCGACCACCGCATCGAACAGCTGAAGAAGCTGCGCGACGGGCTGACCGACTGCATCGGCTGCGGCTGCATGTCGATCGACAAATGCCCGTTGCGCAACCGCGAAGACAGGCTGGCGCGCCAGGGCCCGGGGCCGCAGAGATTGCTGGTGAAGGATTAGTCCCTCCCTGACCGCGGAGCAGGAACTGCCCGCCGGCGGTCACCACGACCCGGCTGTTTGCAATCGCGTCCGCCGTCGCCGGGACGCTCGCCAACCTCGCCGGCCTCACCAGGCCGGTGGTGCCGAAGGGCCAATGTGGCACTGCGGCCCTTTGCGGCTTCGCCATCGCGCCGCCGTCCGGCATCCACATCGCCAGTCGAATCGGCAAGAGCGGAAACTGGTGAGACAGCGGAGCGGCTTCGGCGCTCTTGCTTTTGCGCTCACGGCAGGACCGGCAATGCAGGATTGGCCCTAATCCGATGTCGGCAGGCGGCGGATGGTGAACTCGATGACGTCGCCGGGGCGCTCGAACCAGCTTTCGATTTCGGTCCAGTAGGCCTGCTTCGGCCAGCGCGCGAACCATTCCTGCGCCTTGGCCCTGGCATCGTTGCGCGGCAGCACGAAGGTCTCGCGCAGGAACCCGTCGCGCGGCTTGTCGGCGCGTTCGGCCCGGCTTCGATGCAGCCGCTTCCTGAGATCATCCAGCGGCGGTCTGGTCGGGGTGCCCATCAAAGAACTCCTTGACCCTGTCGTCAGGGAGATTAGGGATCGCGCGGAAAATTACGAGTCATTTGTGCGGAGCCTAAATTGCAGCGTCCCGAAATTCCGGCCGGACTGCCGGCCGACATCGAAGACAGGAAGGCGCGCGCCCGCGCATGGTTCGAGGAACTGCGCGACCGCATCTGCCAGACCTTCGAGGCGCTGGAGGACGAGGTCCAGGGTCCCTTGGCAAGCTGGGCGCCGGGCCGCTTCGAACGCACGCCGTGGCAGCGCGACGAGGGCAAGGGCGGCGGCGGCATCATGTCGATGATGCATGGCCGCGTCTTCGAGAAGGTCGGCGTACACACCTCGACCGTGCATGGCGAGTTCTCGCCCGAATTCCGCAAGCAGATGCCGGGCGCCGAGGAAGACCCACGCTTCTGGGCTTCGGGCATCTCGCTGATCGCCCATCCGCAGAACCCGAACGTGCCGGCCGTGCACATGAACACGCGCATGGTGGCGACGTCGCGCTGGTGGTTCGGCGGCGGCGCCGACCTGACGCCGGTGCTCGACCGCCGCCGCAGCCAGGAAGACGCCGATACCGTCGCCTTCCACAAGGCGATGCAGTTTGCCTGCGCCAAGCATCCCGGCGTGGCCGACTACGGCAAATACAAGGACTGGTGCGACGAATATTTCTTCCTGCCGCACCGCAACGAGCCGCGCGGCACCGGCGGCATCTTCTTCGACTGGCAGCATTCTCAGGAAGAAAAGGGCGGCTGGGACGCCGACTTCCGTTTCGTGCAGGATGTCGGCCGCGCCTTCCTCGTCGCCTACCAGCATCTCGTCCGCCAGAACTTCAACACCAACTGGACCGATGGCGATCGCGACGAACAGCTGGTGCGCCGCGGCCGCTATGTCGAATTCAACCTGCTCTACGATCGCGGCACGATCTTCGGCCTGAAGACCGGCGGCAATATCGCGTCGATCCTGTCGAGCATGCCGCCCGAAGTTCGGTGGCCCTGAGCGGAGCCGCGCCTCTGCGCTCATATGCTGTTGCAGAGCTGCAACTATGGATTGAGATCAGTTCTTGCTCGCGGACACCGAATGACTTCGGCCAGTTCGACGGGTCGAAGCTGACATTCGACACGGTGCGGATGGGCGTCAACTACCACTTCTAGACCGCTCGGGCTGCGGAGCTCAGACCGTCACGCCCAGATGCGCACGCCGCCGTCCGATGCGGGCGGCATGTATCGGCCGCATGGCTGATCTGCCCACTCGTCGCATTGACGCGCGGGCAGCAAGCCTTTAGAGAGCGCGTTTTCCTTGGCCCTCGTCCCGATGTGACGGGCCTTGCTCTCATTGGAAGACTTTCGTGACGATTTTCGACAACATGGTTCCGGCACTGGCCGGGGCGCTCGCCGCGCGTGGCTACGAAACGCTGACCCCGGTGCAAACCTCGGTGCTGGCTCCCGAGGCCGAAGGCGTCGACCTTCTGGTTTCGGCGCAGACCGGCTCGGGCAAGACGGTGGCCTTCGGCATCGCCATTGCGCGGACGCTTCTCGACGGCCGCGAGCGCTTCGCGCCCGGAGCCGCGCCAAGTGCCGTGATCATCGCGCCGACGCGCGAACTGGCTATCCAGGTGCGCCGCGAATTCGAATGGCTCTATGCCGGCACCGGTGCCCGCATCGCCTCCTGTGTCGGCGGCATGGACATGCGCAAGGAACGCCGCTCCCTCGATGAGGGTGCCGACATCGTCGTCGGCACGCCGGGCCGCCTGCGCGACCACATCACCCGCGGCTCGCTCGACATCTCCGGCCTGCGCGCCGTGGTGCTGGACGAGGCCGACGAGATGCTCGACCTCGGCTTCCGCGAGGATCTCGAGTTCATCCTGGCCGCAGCGCCGCAGGAACGCCGCACGCTGCTGTTCTCGGCCACCGTGCCGCCGCAGATCGCCCAGATGGCCAAGCGCTTCCAGCGCAACGCCCTGCGCATCACGGCCGCCGGCGAAAGCCGCCAGCATGACGACATCGAGTACCGCATGGTTCTCGTCGCGCCGCCGGAGCGCGAAAACGCCATCATCAACACGCTGCTGTATTTCGACGCCCAGAGCACGATGGTGTTCTGCGCAACGCGCGAAGCGGTGAAGCATTTCTCGGCGCGTCTCGCCAATCGCGGCTTTGCGGTCGTGGCCCTGTCGGGCGAGCTGAGCCAGGCCGAGCGCAACAATGCGCTGCAGGCGATGCGTGACGGCCGCGCCCGCGTCTGCGTGGCGACCGACGTCGCCGCCCGCGGCATCGACCTGCCCAATCTCGACCTCGTGATCCACGCCGACCTGCCGACCAATCCCGACACGCTGCTGCACCGCTCGGGCCGCACCGGGCGTGCCGGCCGCAAGGGCGTGTGCGTGCTGGTCGTGCCGTTCCACCGTCGCGGCAGCGCTGCCCGCCTGCTCAAGCTGGCGAAACTCGAGGCAACCACCCAGGCAGCCCCCGGCCCCGCCGAGATCGACGCCCGCAACCGCGAGCGCATGCTGGCCGAACTTGCCAATGCCGAAGCTCCGGCCGAGGACGAGGCGGCACAGGTCGCCGAGATCCTCGCCGCCCACTCGCCCGAGGCGATCGCGCTGGCCTGGCTGCGCCAGCAGATGGCGTCGCGCCCGGCAGCCGAAGAGCTGTCGGACCGCCCCATCCCGACATTCGACGCTGCCAAGGCCGAACGTCCCGACAACCGCTTCACCGACGGCGTGTGGTTCTCCGTCTCGGTCGGCCGCAAGCAGCGTGCCGAACCGCGCTGGCTGCTGCCGCTGCTGTGCAAGGCGGGCCACGTCACCAAGAACGAGATCGGTTCGATCCGCATCTTCGACACCGAGACGCATTTCGAAGTGGTGGCCAGCCGCGCCGACAACTACGCACGAACGGTCGAGCAGAACGGATCGGGCGAAAAAGGCGTCGACATCAGGCGGCTTGAAGGCGCGCCCGGCGCCGGCAACACCAGCCCCAAGCCGAAGAAGCAGCACCGCAAGGGCCAGTACGATCCTTCGGACAAGCCGCCCTTCAAGAAAAAGGCCTTCGACAAGAAGCCCTACGACAAGCCCAAGGGCGACAAGCCGGGCTTCGACAAGCCCTGGGGCGGCAAGCCCAAGGGTGACGGCGCGGCCAAGAAGTTCAAGCCGAAAAAGAAGTTCGGCGAATAATCCCGCGCGGGGCCCGGAATACATTTTCGTAAGGTCCGGGCCTTGCACGATCGCGCCACAAAGCGCCTGATCGTGGCGATGAATGTGGCGTCCGCTGCGATCAACAATATGTTTTTCGTCTAATGTGCGGGCGCAACGGCCTGTCTATTTCTATCGTCGGGGCCGAGGAAACGCCGGCGGTTTGCCCGAGGCGAGCCGCGACCCGACGCGCCCGGACGGCCCTTTTGCCAGGAAGCGGGATCGCCATGCTGGCGCGCCCGCCCTCGTCGGAGAGCACGCCATGCGCAAGCTTATCATCCCGGCAGCCGCTGCTGCGGTCCTCGCCACGTCAGCACTTGCCCTCGCCGCCGCCCAGCACACAGACGGCACCATCAAGACCTTCGATTCCAAGGCGATGAGCCTCATCCTCGATGACGGCACGACGTTCATGCTGCCGAAGAAATTCAAGGATCCGGGCCTGAAGGCGGGTGAAAAGGTTTCGGTCATGTGGGACATGAGCGGCAAGAACAAGGTCGCCGAAACCGTCAAGATCATGCACTGACGGCTCTGCCGGCATGCAACCGGGCGGAGCGGTGCTCCGCCCGTTTCTGCGATCAGAGTTCCCGCATGTCGGGTTTGCGCCCGCTCACCACAATGGATCGACAAGCTTACCGCAGGCGATCGAGTTCGCCTTCTCGGCTGGCAGGTGGCCGAAGAAATTCAGGTTGGTGACGCAGATCTCGCCATTGCCGAAGGCGATGCTGGCCGGCGCGCCCAGCGGCGCCTGAAGCGGGTTGCCCAGCTGCTGGCGCTTCTTGGTGTCGGCGCTGACCTTCCAGACCTCGCTTCGCGCGGTTTCCGTGAGGTAGAAATTGCCTTCGGCATCCACTTCCAGGCCATCCATGTTGTCGTAGCCATAGGCCAGCATCTCGGCCTTGCCGGCGCTGCCGTCGGCGTTGATCGGCACTTTCACCAGCATCGGAATGCCCCCGGTGACGCCGAACAGCGACTTGCCGTCGCCAGATAGCGCAATGCCGTTGACGCCGACGGGATAGCCGCTCAACGACCTGTCACCAGGGCTGAACAGCGGATCCTTGGACCACACCTCCGCCGACCTGCTTGCAGGATCGACCTTCCAGATCGCCTGCAGGCTGAGGTCGGAGACATAGACCTTGCCGTCGGCGGCGACGGCCGGATCGTCGGGGAAGCAGAACGGATAGCCGTCGGCGCGCGTCACCACCGGTTCGACCTTGCCGGTCGAGATCGTGACCTTGTAGAGGCCCGATTTGGTGACGGTGGCATCGCCGCAAGCCTCCACCGCGAGGTTGGCCTTGGCCGGCCACGGGAAATGCCTGGAGTACTCCGAGAACGCCACGTAGATCGTGTCCTTGCGGTCCCAGTCGAGGCCGACGGTGCTGCCTTCGGCATTGCCGACGACACTGCGCAGATCGGCGATCCGGCTTGCTTTGCCGTCCTTGTCGACGCGCATGATGTGGCCGGAGTGGTAGAGGCTGACGAAGTAGCCGCCCGCGCCATCGGAGACCAGGCCCTCCGGCGCGTCGTCGAACTGCGCCAGGATGCGCCAGTCGGACGCGGACGCCGGTGCTGCCAGAGTTGGCAAGACCGCGGATGACAAGAGAAGTGCAAGTGTCGCTGCGCTGCGTAGCATCGGTTTCCTCCTCCGCAGGTTCGTCCTGCTTCGGATCGAAGGTCCGCAACCCTGAAATGTCAGGCATCGTCCGCTCGGACTAAGCCGCAGCCCCACATGCAGCGATGGCTGAAGCAGCGGAATCATCGCCCGAGGGTCATGCGGCAAAGCCTTCGAATGACTCGGACTTTTGGCAAGGCCGCCTGGCCGGCATCAACTACCGGCGTTGTGCAGCTGTCTCTGGTTACGAGCGCCTGGCAAGGACATCGACGAGCAGGAACGCCGTCACGACCGCCAACCCCGCAGCCGTCAGCCACGACCATGAATAGACCGGCGAGAACCCTTCGACGATGAACGTCAGGACAGGCAGAGCGGCCATTGTCACCATGACCGTGTAGGCGTCGCACCGACCGATACCCACTTGCAGAAGATAGAGCGGGGCGAGAACGCTGACGACGGACACCACCAGCAGCTGGACGAGGAGCAGGTTGGACCACTCGATCCCGGCGGTATCTGCGCCCCACGTCAACGCCAGCGAGACAGGCAGGATCAGATAGAAGCGATGGGCGAGGACGGCGCCGAACTTCCAGCCACGGTTCAGGAGGGCCTTGGACGCGATGGTGATCAGCACGGCACCGACACCGGCAGCAGCGCTGGCCGACAGTCCGAGCAAGGCGTTCCAGCCGAAGGTGGCAAAGCCGCTTCCCTGCATGGCCGAAAGCCCTAGGACGGCGCAGCCGACAAGGATGCCGCCGCAGACGGCAACGCGCATGCGCGTCGGGCGTTCACCGGTCAGGATGAAGGTGATGCCGACCGCCAGCAGCGGACCGATGCCGATTTCGACGGCGCCGACGATGGCGGGTTCGATCAGCTTCAGGGCGTAGAAGAAGCACAGGAAGGTGAGAGCCGTGCTGGCGTTGAGCAGCAGCAGCGGTCCCCAGGCTTTCTCGCCCACGCCCTGGCGCGACAATGCAAGGAAGAAGCCCGCGGTGAGCGCAAAGCTGATGAGGACGAAGAAGGGCGACGGGAAGCTCGACAGCCATGTGCCGAACATCACCTTGCCGATTGCCTGGAGGAATACGGCGAGCACGATCATAGCCCGGCCGAAATGCGCCGCCGATATGGAATTCACGTGCTGGCCCCACCGTTTGGTACGGCCCTTACACGGCAGGGCCAGCGTGGCGCAACCATTTCAGGGGATACGTGTTATAGTTGCCCACCCAAGGAGGGAGGAAAGGAGACATCCGATGAAGGAGTTTCAATGCGGGTCGCTCGTCCCCGGCTGCCAATGGCATACGCGCCACGAGGACGAAGCTGAGATCATGCGCCGTGTCGCAGAGCACCTGCGCGAGACGCATGGCGAAACCGTCATCCGCGAGACGATGATCGAAGCGATCCGCTCGCGCATCGAGAAGGTACGCGACGTCGCCTGACGTCAGGCCTGACTGTCAAGGCTATCGGCGGCGCGCTTGAGCAGTGCGTCGCTTTCCAGCGAAAAACCGCTATCGACCCATTCGGCTTCCAGCGCCTTGAGCAATGCGCCGAGCTTGGCGCCTTCGACGCCGAGCGGCGCAAGATCGCCGCCGCGCAGCGGGAACTGCGGTTTCTGCCACTTCTGCGCATGAGACAGCAGACGGAAATAGCCGCCGGCCTCGACCAGCGCCTTGTCGTCCTGCTGGGCCCGGCCGCGCGCGGCCGCAAGGTCGAGGCGCAGCCGGTCGAGATGACCCTGCAAATTGCCGCGATAGAGCCGCTTGGACAGTTCGCCTTCGGTAACCTTGGGCTCTATCTTGGGCGTCGCCGCCCATTGCACCAGCCGGTCGGCCTCGGCATTCGACAGCCTGAGCCGGTCGCCGAGCGCCTTCATGCGTGCCGCATCCGGCGGCACGATGGCGGCGAGACGGAGAAGCGGGTCGACCGGCCAGCCGAGATCGGCTTCAGTTCGGACCAGCGCGTGGATGGCGTCGATGCCCCATTTTTCAGTCTCGGGCAGCACCGTTGTCAGCACGCCTGCCTGGCGCATCCACAGCAGAGAGCGCGAAGGATCGGGCGCCGACAAGAGCTTCTTGATCTCCGACCAGATGCGCTCGGCGGACAGCCGCGGCAGTCCGTCCTTGAGGCGGGCGCAGGCCTTCAGCCCCTCGGCGTCGGGCCGGCCGGACCCATACCAGGCGAAGAAGCGGAAGAAGCGCAGGATACGCAAATAGTCCTCGCGGATACGGGTTTCGGCATCGCCGATGAACCGAAGCATGCGGCGGTCGAGATCGGTTATGCCTTCGACAAGATCGATGACCGTGCCGTCGCCCTCGGCATAGAGCGCGTTGATGGTGAAGTCGCGCCGCTCGGCGTCGGCCTTCCAGTCACGGCCGAAGACGACCTTGGCATGGCGACCGTCGGTCTCGACATCGGCGCGCAGCGTCGTGACCTCGAACGGCTTGCCGCCTGAAATCACGGTGATGGTGCCGTGCTCGGCGCCCGTCGGCACCGTCTTGAAGCCGGCAGCCTCGGCGCGCCGCACCGTCTCGTCAGGCAGGTTGGTGGTGGCGATGTCGACATCGGCAACAGGCTCGCCCAGCAACGCGTTGCGCACCGCCCCACCTGCGATGCGCGCCTGCTCGCCATCGGCGTTCAGCGCCGCAAGCAGGGTCTGGAGATCGGGCTCGTCGAGCCAGGGGGCCTTGCCGGCAATCGAAACGCTCACGCGTAAAGCCTTTCATACAACGCCCGGATGATCCCGGCGGTCACGCCCCAGATGTAACGCTCTTCATAGGGCATGGCGTAGAAGAAGCGCTCCTGGTCCTGCCAGGTGCGGCTGGCGCGATTGTGGTTGGCGGGGTCCATGAGGAAACCGAGCGGCACCTCGAAAATGTCGTCGACCTCGTCGGGATTGACCGTCAGCTGGAAACCCGGACGGACCACGCCGAGCACCGGCGCGATGCGGTAGCCGCTGCCGGTGACGTAGTCGGGCAACCGGCCGATGACGTCGATGTAGCCAGAGGCGAGCCCGATCTCCTCCGATGTCTCGCGCAGGGCGGCAGCCTCCGGCGACACGTCGCCGGGATCGATGCGGCCGCCGGGAAAGGCGATCTGGCCGGAATGGTTCTTCAGCTTGTCGGCGCGCTTGGTGAGGATGACGGTCGAGGCGTCGCCATGGTCGACGACAGGGATCAGCACCGCGGCATTGCGCAGGCGGTCATGCACGAAGACTTCGCGCAGCCCGGGATTGAGCACATGGTCGCCATAGTCGGCGGCGGCATCGTTGAGATGCTCCTGCACCGCGCGCTGGCGGAAATCCTGCGCCGAATAATGCGCTGGCCGGGCATGAACCATCACGTGCTCAACCGCTCCAGCCTGTCCCAGGGCATCACAGGATAGACCTCGCCCTTCGAACGGACGGCAAACATCACCTTGCCGTCGATCTCGATCTGCTCGCCATGTTCGACGAGCTCGTACATCACCGGCCGCGCCACCAGGGCTTCCAGCCGCCCGCGCACCAGCAGATAGGGCTTGAGGCCGCCCGTTTCGGGCTCGTCGACGAAACGCAAGGGGTGCTCGGGGCCGGCTTCGACGACATCGCCGACATTGGTGCGGAAGGTCAGCACCCGGTCGGTGCCCTCGCCCGCAACATTCATCTCGACGGCGACGAAAGGGGCGTCGACGACGCGGATGCCGACGCGCTCGACCGGCGTGACCAGATAGGTCCGCCCGTCGGCATCCTTGCGCAGCACGGTCGAGAACAGCTGCACAAGCGGCGCGCGGCCGATCGGCGTGCCCAGATAGAACCAGGTGCCGTCGGCGCGGATCTCCATGTCGATGTCGCCGCAGAAATCGGGATTCCAGCGTTCGACCGGCGGCAGGCCCTTGCCGGCGCGGGCGGCGCGCGCGATCAGCGCCTCGAGCCCGGCGGCATCGTCGGCGCGGGCCATCCCGGCCTGGGCCATCGCTTCGTCTGTGTGGTTGAGCTCCGCGGTCATGGTCACGAAATAGTCACTGTTGTTGCGCTTGTCAGCATAGGCGAGTGATTTAAGTTGAACGCGAAGACCTCGCCAAGGTGCGAGTCGGGAGAGTGCGACGCCCAGGAACATCTGACCTCCGGGGATTGGGCGGCAAGCGCAACGTCCATACGGACGGCGCAGCAGACCGACGGGTGGATGGTCTCAGGGCAAACACTTCGATAGTTTGAGTTGGCGCCTGCTTCGCGTCGATGTCGGAAGCGATATTGGCAACAAGGCGCAGGAAGAAGGATCGGGCCCGTATGAGCGTGATGATCAAGGACACAGCCATCAACGAACGCGACATGATTGCCGCCGCCGAACGCGCGCTCGCCGACATTTCCAAGGTGCGCCAGGGCGTCGGACGCGTCATCTTCGGTCAGGAAAGCGTGGTCGAGCGCACGCTGGTGGCGGTTCTGGCCGGCGGCCATGCGCTTCTGGTCGGCGTGCCCGGCCTCGCCAAGACCAAGCTGGTGGAGACGCTGGGCACGGTGCTGGGCCTCGATTCGCGCCGCATCCAGTTCACCCCCGACCTGATGCCCTCTGACATCCTCGGCTCCGAGGTGATGGAGCAGGACGAGCAGGGCAAGCGCTCCTTCCGCTTCCTGTCCGGCCCGATCTTCGCGCAGCTGCTGATGGCCGACGAGATCAACCGCGCCAGCCCGCGCACCCAGTCGGCCCTGCTGCAGGCGATGCAGGAGTACCATGTGACGGTGGCCGGCGCGCGCTATGACCTGCCCGCGCCCTTCCATGTGCTGGCGACGCAGAACCCGCTGGAGCAGGAAGGCACCTATCCCCTGCCCGAGGCACAGCTCGACCGCTTCCTGATGCAGATCGACATCGTCTACCCCGACATCGATGCCGAACGCCGCATCCTCCTGGAAACCACCGGGATCGAGGACACAAGGGCGCCGCACGTGCTGGACGCCGAGCGGCTGAAAGACATCCAGCATCTCATCCGCCGCATGCCGGTGCCCGAAAGCGTGGTCGAGGCGATCCTCAAGCTCGTCCGCTCGGCCCGCCCCGGACAGGGCAATGCCGATACCGACAAGCACGTTTCCTGGGGTCCCGGCCCGCGCGCCAGCCAGGCATTGACGCTGTGTGCGAGGGCGCGCGCGCTCTATGACGGGCGGCTGGCGCCGTCGATCGACGACATCAAGGCGCTGGCCGAGCCGGTGCTGCAGCACCGCATGGCGCTGACCTTCGCCGCCCGCGCCGAAGGCATGAGCGTGCGCGATGTCGTGGCGAGGCTGGCCAAGGACATCTGATGGGTCGCATAGGCGAGGCAAAGGCACCTGTTGCGGCGAGCGACGCGCTCGCGCGCGGCCGGCTGCGCGCTTCTCTGGTGCCCGACCTGCTGGTCGAGGCCCGCCGCATCATGAACACCGTCATCGCCGGCTGGCACGGCCGCAAGAAACGCGGCATCGGCGAGAATTTCTGGCAGTTCCGCCCCTATGTGCAGGGCGAATCCATGGCCAGCATCGACTGGCGCCGCTCGGCGCGCGACGACCACACCTATGTGCGCGACCGCGAATGGGAGGCGGCGCACACGGTGTGGCTGTGGGCCGACCTGTCGCCGTCCATGCTCTACAAGTCGAAATCGGCGTCGGTGTCGAAGGAATCGCGCGCGCTTGTGCTGGTTCTGGCGCTGGCCGAGCTTTTGTCGCGCAGCGGCGAACGCATCGCCTGGCCCGGCCTCACCGACCCGTTCAGCGCCCGCAACGGCGCCGAGCGGCTGGCATCGCAGCTGGTGCAGAGTTTGTCCGCCCCTGCCCGGCCCGCTCTGTCCAACATCCGCCGCTTCTCCGACGTCATCCTCGTCGGCGACTTCCTCGATCCGGTCGAAGAGACCATGGCCTGGCTCGACGTGGTCGCCCGCCGTGGCGCCCGCGCTCATCTGGTCGAGGTCGCCGACCCGGCCGAGGAAAGCTTCCCCTATTCCGGCCGCACCGAGTTCACCGACCCGGAGACCGGCGACAAGCTGACGGCAGGACGCGCCGAGGAGCTGGCCGACGCCTATCGCAATCTCTATTCGGCCCGCCGCCACGAGCTTGCAGCGTGGTGCAAGCGGCTTGGCTGGAGCTACACGGTCAACCACACCGACCGGCTCGCCTCCGAGGCGCTGGTGCATATCCACATGGCGATGACATCGGATGGACATGGACCGGAGGGCCGCCGATGAGCTGGATCTCCTTTGGCTTTCCGGCGGTGTTGTGGGGCCTGCTTGCCCTGCCCGTCATCTGGTGGCTGCTCAGGCTGACCCCGCCCAAGCCGCAGACGGAAGTGTTTCCGCCGCTGAAGATCCTGGCGCGGGTGTTCAAGAAGGAAGAGACGCCGCACCGCAGCCCGTGGTGGCTCACGCTTTTGAGGCTGGTCATGGCCGGCCTCGTCGTGCTGGCGCTGGCCGAACCGATCTACAACCCGCGCCAGCCGGTGGCGACGAGCTCGAGCGCACTGGCGCTGGTCATCGACAATGGCTGGTCGAGCGCGCCGGACTGGAGGCTGCGCGTCGCAACCGCCGAGCGGCTGATCAAGAATGCCGAGGCCAAGGACGCGCCGATCATCCTCGCCTTCACCGCCGAGAAGGCCAATTCCCAGATCGGCCCCTACAGCGCCCGCGAGGCCCGCGAGCGGCTGAACGCGGCGGTGCCGCGTCCGGTGCCGACCGACCGGCCAGGCGTCTACGCCCGCGTCGGCGCGGCACTCAAGGAGCTGCCCGGGGCAACCGTTGCGGTGCTGGGCGACGGCCTTGCCACGCCTGGTGACCAGCAGTCCTTCGCCAGCCTGTTCGGCGAGCAGACGGGCAACGTCATCTGGGTCCAGCCCGAGAGCGTCAACACGGTCGCCATGACCGCTGCCGACAACCAGGTCGACCGCTTCTCGATCACCGCCATCCGCGCGCCCGGCAACCCCGCGCCGGCGCAGGTGACGGCGGGTGTGTTCGACGACAAGGCGCGCCGGATCGGCGACGCGGCGATGACGTTCCGCCCCGGCGAAAGCCAGGCGACCGGCGACATCGTCGTGCCGTTCGAACTGCGCAACGACTTCTCCTGGATAGCACTTGACGGCCAGGCCCAGGCGGGCGCGGTGCGCGTGCTCGACGAAAATGCCAAGCGCAGGCGTGTCGGGCTTCTGTCGCAGACACCCGTCGACCAGTCGCGCCTGCTGTTGTCGCCGCTCTATTACATCCGCCGGGCGCTGGAGCCCTTTGCCGATCTGGTCGAGCCGCCGAGCCCCGATCTGATCGAAGCGATCCCGCAGCTTCTGGCGCAGAAGCCCGCCGTCATCGTGATGGGCGACGTCGGCACGGTGCCCGAGAGCGTCCGCGCCCAGCTGATCACATGGATGGAGAACGGCGGCACGCTGGTGCGCTTTGCCAGCTCCCGCCTGATCACCGCCGGCAACGATGCCGAACTTCTGCCCGTCAGCCTCAGGCTCGGCGAGCGCTCGCTGGGCGGTTCGCTGTCCTGGACCGAACCGCAGCCGGTGGCACAGTTCCCCTCGACCGGCCCGTTTGCCGATCTGTCGCCTCCGTCAGACGTCACCGTCAGCCGCCAGGTGCTGGCCGAGCCGACGCCCGACCTCGTCGACAAGACCTGGGCGGTGCTGGCCGACGGCACGCCGCTGGTGACCGCCGACCGCCGCGGCAAGGGCATGGTGGTGCTGTTCCACATCGCGCCGCAGGCGACATGGTCGAACCTGCCGATCTCGGGCAGCTTCGTCGAGATGCTGCGCCGCATCGTGCAGCTGTCGCGCAACCAGGGTGCCGTGGGCGCGCGCCCGGACGTTGCGGCGGCTTCGCTTGCGCCCTACCGGATGATCGGGTCCGACGGCGTGCTGACGCCGCCATCGGGCGAAACCAGGCCTCTGCTGGTCGGTGGCGCCAAAGCGCCGGCGGTGACGCTCGACAACCCGCCGGGCATGTACGGCACCGAGGAAGGCATCTTCGCCCACAATCTGCTCCAGGCCGACGCCACGCTTGCGCCGATCGAGCGCCCTGCGATTTCCGTGCCCGTCGCAGATGAGCGTTATGCGCTCGACGAATCGCGCGACATGAAGGCGCCGCTTCTCGCGACCGCCGCAGCACTGCTTTTGGCCGACAGCCTGATCGTGCTGTGGCTGGGCGGCATGTTCCGCCGTCGCCCGCGCGCGGCCCATGCCGCAACCACGATGCTGGCACTGTTCGTGCTGGCGTCGTCATTTGCCGCAACGGTGCCCGACGCCCGCGCCCAGGATTCCAAGCCTGGAGACATCGAGGCTGTCGAGGCGATCTCCAAAACCCGCATCGCCTATGTGCTGACAGGTGTCGCCAACACCGATTCCGTGAGCCGCGCCGGCCTTGCCGGCCTGACCCAGTTCCTGATCGAGAAGACCGCGCTCGAACCCGGCGAACCGGCAGGCGTCGACATCGCCAAGGACGAGCTTGCCTTCTACCCGCTGATCTACTGGCCCATCGATCCCGACGCGCCGATGCCGAGCGAGCAGGCGATCGGCCGCATCGACCAGTACATGAAGGAAGGCGGGACGGTCCTGTTCGACACCCGCGACCAGTTTTCCAACGGCCTCGGGGCCGACTCCACCAGCCCGGCGACGCAGCGCCTGCGCGACATACTGAGCAATCTCAACGTGCCGCCGCTGGAGCCGGTGCCGTCGGATCATGTGCTGACCAAGGCCTTCTTCATCCTGCCGGAGTTCCCGGGCCGCTTCAACGGCAGCCCGCTGTGGGTCGAGGCGTCGCTGGACGCCGAGAACACGCAAGGCCGGCCGGTGCGCACCGGCGATGGCGTCAGCCCGATCATGATCACCGCCAACGACTTCGCTGGCGCCTGGGCCGTCGACGAAAGCGGCGCGCCGCTGCTGCCGACCGTGCCGTCCGATCCGATGCAGCGCGTGCTGGCGCTGCGCGCCGGCGTCAACATCATGATGTACATGCTGACCGGCAACTACAAATCCGACCAGGTGCACGTGCCCGCACTGCTCGAACGGCTGGGGCAGTAGCATGAACTGGTCGGCAACCTTCGAACCCCTGCTTTCCTGGCCGGTCATGGCCGCGATCCTGGTGCCTGTGCTGATCGCAGCACTTGCCGGGCTCTATTTCCGCCAGCGCGGCGCCTGGCTGCGCCTCGCAGCGCTGGCCGCACTGGCGCTGGCGCTCGCCAACCCCGTCATCCTCGACGAGGAGCGCGAGCCGCTGAAAAGCGTGGTCGCCCTCATCGTCGATCGCAGCCAGAGCCAGGAGATCGGCGAGCGCACCGCCCAGACCGACCAGGCCGTCGAAGGCATGAAGGAGCGGCTGGCGCGGTTCCGCCAGTTCGAGGTGCGCGTGGTCGAGGCCGGCCGCAGCGACGACCGCACCGAAACCCGCCTGTTCTCCGCGCTCGACGGCGCCTTCCACGACGTGCCGCCGTCGCGCATCGGCGGCGCCCTGATGATTACCGACGGCCAGGTGCACGACGTGCCGGCAAAGCCCGCGCTGAATGCGCCGCTGCATGCGCTGGTGACCGGCCACCCCGACGAGCGCGACCGCCGCGTCCGTTTCGAAAAGGCGCCGCGCTTCGGCATCGTCGGCAAGCCGCTCGACATGACCTATCGCGTCATCGACACCAATGGCGCGGCGGGAGAAGCCGATGTCAGGGTGTCGATCAATGGCGAGCAGGTGTCGGTGCAGCGCGCCGTGATCGGCCGCGAGATGCCCCTGCAGATCACCATGCCGACCGCCGGGCGCAACATCGTCGAACTGGCCATCGATCCGGTCGAGGGCGAACTGACCGACACCAACAACCGCGCCATAGCCCTGGTCGACGGCATTCGCGAAAACCTGCGCGTGCTCTTGGTCTCGGGCGAACCGCATGCCGGCGAGCGCACCTGGCGCAACCTGTTGAAGTCGGACGCCTCGGTCGACCTCGTGCATTTCACCATTCTGCGGCCGCCGGAAAAACAGGATGGCACGCCGATCAACGAGCTGTCACTGATTGCCTTCCCGACGCGCGAATTGTTCGTCGAGCGCATTCACGACTTCGACCTGATCATCTTCGACCGCTACCAGCACCGCGACGTGCTGCCGATCCTCTATTACGACTACATCGCCGAATACGTGGAAAAAGGCGGCGCGCTGCTGATCGCCGCCGGCCCCGAATATGCCGGCGAGCAGTCGATCGCCAACACGCCGCTGATTTCCGCCCTGCCCGCAATGCCCAATGGCGACGTCATCGAAAAGGCCTTCTACCCGCGCCTGACCGACCTCGGAAAGCGCCACCCGGTGACGCGCGGGCTCGAGGGCGCGGCAAGCGAGCCGCCACGCTGGAGCCGCTGGTTCCGCCAGATCGGCATCGAGCAGCCGGAGGGCGAAGTGGTGATGAAGGGCGCCGACGACAAGCCGCTGCTGCTGCTCGACCGCAAGGGCGAAGGCCGCGTCGGCATGTTCCTGTCCGACCAGGGCTGGCTCTGGGCGCGCGGCTATGAAGGCGGCGGCCCGCATGTCTCGCTCTATCGCCGCATCGCCCATTGGCTGATGAAGGAACCGGAGCTCGAGGAAGAGCGCCTGACCGCGGACGGTCGCGGCATGGTGCTCGACATCAGGCGCCAGACCATGCGCGACGAGGCCGGCTCGGCCCGCGTCATCACGCCGTCGGGCAAGACGCTCGACGTCAAGCTGAACCAGAGCGAGCCGGGCATCTTCACCGGCAGCGTGGAGACCAGCGAGATCGGCCTCTACCAGATCGGCAATGGCGACCTGAAGGCGCTGGCCCATGTCGGGCCGGTCAACGCGCCCGAATTCGCCGACGTGGTCTCGACCGAACAGGTGCTGCGCTCGGCAGCGCAGGCGACCGGCGGCGACGTACGCCGCCTGGCATCGTCGGGCATCCTCGGCAATGGCATCTCGCTGCCGAATGTCGTGCCGGTGCGCGGTTCGGCCGAAGCCTCGGGCCGCGACTGGATCGGCTTCCGCACCACCGACGACAGCGTACTGAAATCGGTGTCGCGCGTGCCTTTGTTCGGCGGCTTCCTCGGCCTCGGCCTGCTGCTGCTCGCCATGGGCGCCATGTGGTACCGCGAAGGGCGCTAGCCGTTTTTGGGCGCGCCACCGCACGATCACCGATGCGCTTTGCTGCGCCGGCATGGTGCCGTCGGCGGTTTCGCTGCCGTGACCGTCGTCAGACCCGGGACGGTTCCATGCTGCCCCAACGCCCGCGCTCTCACTCCTCCGGTTCGGTCGTGAACTGCAGCGGATAGCCTTTGGCCTTGCCGGCGTCGGTGGCACGGGTGGCTTTGGTCTCGGCGACGTCGCGGGTGAATACCGCGACCACGCAGACACCGCGCCGGTGGGCGGTGATCATGACGCGATGGGCCTGGTCCTCACTCATGTGGAATTCGCCCTTGAGCACCGTGACGACGAATTCGCGCGGCGTATAATCGTCGTTGACGAGGATGACCTTGTGCAGCCTGGGCCGCTCGGTCTCAAGCTTGGGTTTGGTACGCGGGACGGTGATTGTCTCGGGCATGGCAGTCGTGCCTCATGCGCTCGTCCTGATAGTATGGGGTCGTCGGACCGCCTGTGCAATGTCTGGAGGACTTGCCCGCCCATTGATCGCCGGGCCGCCCGCCCAAAAAAATGCAGGCGCGCGTGTCGTCCCGGCGCCCGGCGGTTCGTCCTTGGACTGAGGTTTCTGCAAACAGGAGGAGACAAAGATGTCTTATGTCGACGGATTCGTGGTCGCAGTGCCCAAGGCAAACATCGAGGCCTACAAGACCCTGGCCGCCACGGCCGGCAAGGTCTGGAGGGAACATGGCGCGCTCGCTTATGTCGAATGCATCGGCGACGATGTTCCCCTTGGCGAACTGACCTCCTTCCCGCGCGCCGTGCAGGCCAGGGATGACGAGGTCGTCGTCTTTTCCTGGGTCCGTTATCGCTCCCGCGAGGATCGCGACGAGGTCATGAAGAAAGTCATGGCCGACGATCGCATGAAGAGCGATCCCTCGACATGGCCGTTCGACGGCAAGCGCATGATCTTTGGCGGCTTCGTGCCGTTCCTCGACGTGTAACCGCAAACGCCGCCCACTGGTGATTTGACCAGGATCAAACCGGCGCCCTGCCGGGCGGGCTAGGTTTGCTTCGACACAACGCAAGGAGACCACGTCATGTCGAACACGCCCCACACGCTCGGCGAAGAATTTCCCGGCAAGCTCGACGCCATCCACGCGCTGAAGGCCGACAACGCCGATTTCGCCCGTATCCTCGGAGAATACGACCAGGTCAACGACGAGATCCATCGCGCCGAGACCAAGATCGAGCCGGTGAGCGAGGAACACGAAACGTCGCTGCGCAAGCGACGGCTGGCGCTCAAGGATGCCATCGCAGGCGCCCTCGCCGCGAACTGATCCCTGACCCTTTAGGGCGCGTCCATCCAGGGCGCGCCCGCGACATCGCCGGTTGACCGCAAAGCCGTTTGCACCGATAAGACCTCAACCCGCATACAGTGCAAGACTGGCGTCCTGCCAGCTCAGGTCGCAGGCGGGGCGGCCGGCTTTGCTACGGATCTGCCCTGATGCAGCGACTGTCGACCTACGACGTTCCGGCACGCGACCGCCTGTCCTATCTGCACGACTTCGTCGCCCGCCACGTCGCCGGACTGCGCTTCAAGCCGGCCGACAGCGACACCTTCGCCTTCGATCTCGCGGCCTATTTTCTCGACGAGCGGACCACAGTGGGCACCGCCTGCTATTCGGCTGTGCTCGGCCAGCGCCCCAAGGACCTTCTGGCTGTCGACGGACGCCAGGACTATCTGATGACCATCCACACCGCCGACTATGAGGTGGCGATGGAGGGCAAGAGCCCGCTGGTCATCAAGGCCGGCGACATCACCCTGGTCAACGAAGGCGAGGCCATGGCCTTTGCCCTGCCGGCGACGCTGCTGAAGGTCGTGTCGCTCGACGAGGCGCGACTGGCAGCGATCGCGCCGCGCGTGAGGATGCATGCCCTGCACCACATTCCCGCCGAAGCGGCGGGCGCAAGCCTCCTGACGGGTTATGCCGACCTGCTGCGGGCGGCCTCGCCGGAGACCGACACGGGACGCCGGCTGGCCGGCAGCCACCTCTACGATCTCGCCGCCCTGGTGATCCAGGGCGCCGGCGCAGACGCTGCCGAACAGGTGCGGCCGAGCCTCGGCGCGGCACGGCTCGAACTGGTGAAGACCGACATCCTGCGCCATCTGGCCGACCCGGAGCTCGGCGTCGCCGACGTCGCCAGGCGCCACGGCGTCACGCCGCGCTACATCCAGCGCCTGTTCGGCCAGGAGGGACTGACCTTCTCCGAATTCCTTCGCGATGCCCGCCTCGACGCCGCCTACAACGCTCTCGGAAGCGCGGGATCACGAGCGGCAACGGTATCGGCCATCGCCTTCGACGCCGGTTTCGGCGACCTGTCCCATTTCAACCGCGTCTTCCGCCAGCGATTTGGCGCCACGCCACGCGACATCAGGGCCGCCACCCTGCGTCGCTGCCAGTAGAACTGCGCTGCTGCCGACAAAAAATCGACAGGGAGTTCGCTCCAGGCCGCATCTGTTCGTCCCAAGCCAAGACCGTCGGCCAGCCGCGTCGTAAACCGGCGCCACGGTTGACCGACGTTTTCGTTGGCGGGGGCTCTCGTCCAGGACTTGTTCGGATCGACCATAGCGGACCGCCGAGGGGGCAGCCTGGGCGGTCCGCTTTTTTCCGGCATGGCGCCGGTTCATCTCCATGACAATCGAGAGAGATGCATGAAACGGGCAATCCTATTGATCATGTGCGGCGCATTGGCCGCATGCAGCCAGACCGCGGGCACATCGGGCGGACCGGCAACGACGTCGGCGACCGCCAAGCCGGCCGCCAAGGCTCAGCCGAAGAAGGCCCAGACCGTGGCCCAGCGCTGCGAGGACGCGATGCGCAAGCAGAACAATGCGGCGATGCTGGGCACCGCATTGTCGGTGGTCGGCGGCTTCGGCGGATTTGGCGGACGCGGCGGCGCGGTCGCGGCGCAGGCGGTCTCCGTCGGCGGCTCGCTGGTGCAGGCCAAGGCGCAGGGCGACGCCGACAAGGCACTGGAAACGGAGTGCATGGGATGATGCCGGCAATTTCGCGCTGTCTGGCGGCGGGTCTGCTGGCGGCAAGCCTGGCGCTCGGCACCTTCGTTGCGCCGGCCAATGCGCTGACCGACGACGAGGCCGGCGAAGTGACCCGGCTGATGAACGAACTCTACCCGACGGGCGGCAGCTTCGCCTACGACGAAGAAGAGGCCGACGCCTGGTTCGATCAGGACCAGGAAAACGACCGCATCATCGAGAAGGCCGGTTTCGACCGCGACAGCTGGCGTCGGGCGCTTGGCGAGACGTTCTGCGGCTATCTCGCGCTGATGCCCGAGGACGCCTTCACCGGCCGCTTCAAGCAGATCAACGACAGGCTGAAGGCCGACACGACGCTGACCGCGGAACAGAAGCAGGAAATGCAGGCCATGGTCGACGAGCAGTGGGCCGAGATCACCAGGCTGCGCGAGGAAGGCAAGGCATTTGCCGACACGGTGCGGCCGCATGCCGACCTGCTGCATGTGGTGATGGGCGAGAACGTCAATCACTGAACGTGCAGCTGGCGGACGCCGCGTTCAGTGACAGGGGGCTGGGGCGACTGGAGCCTCAGCCCTCTTTCGTCTTGGCGGGTGCATTGCGCGCCGAGGCGATCACCTCCGCGAGCAGGCCGTGGAGCTGGTCGCGATAGCCCGACTGCGCCGAGGGATTGCCGTCGTCGGAGGTCATGGCGACGGTCAGCCCCAGCGACGGCACGATATAGAGCATCTGGCCGCCAAAGCCCCAGGCATAACGCACGTCCTCGCCGCCGATCCGGCGCAGGAACCAGCCATAGCCATAGCCGTCGCCAGAGAAGACCGAGTTGGTGCGCGGCACCCAGGACGCCTCGATCCATTCAGGCGAGACGATGCGCTCGCCCTCCGGCGTTGCGCCGCCATTGCGGTAAAGCTCGCCGAAGGCCAGCAGCGAACGGGTGCTCATCGCCATCTGGTTGCCGCCGAGATAGATGCCCTGCGGATCGCGATCCCAGCCACCGATGCGGAAATCCTTGACCGGCGCCAGCCAGTCGCGGGCAAGGTCGAGCGTCGAGCGCCCCGTCTTTCGGGTGAGGATCGCCGAAAGCAGGTGCGATGAGCCGGTCGAATAGAGCATGCCGCCGCCGGGGTCGTCGACGAAGGGCTGGGCCAGCACGAAGCGGACCCAGTTTCGGCTGGCGACCCAGCGGCCATAGTTCGGACCCGACGTGCGGTCGAGCCCTGATTGCATCGACAAGAGGTTTCCGACGGTGATCCGGTCGAGACGCGGGTCGCGCTCGGCGGGGAAGTCGCGGCCGAGGATCGGAGCGATCCGCTCGTCGACACCCGTCAGCACCTTGCGGTCGATGGCGATGCCGACCAGAAGCGAGATGACCGACTTCGACGCCGACTTGATGTTGGTGGACGTGTCGGGCGAGTTGCCGCGATAGCCGCGCTCGGCGAGCACCTTGCCGCCGCGTGCGACGATCACGGCCTTGAGGTTTTCCAGCCTGGCAGCGTCGTCAAGCAATGTCGCCAACGGCACGGGCGGCGCGGCATCCTGCTGCGCCAGCGCCTGCGATGCAAAGGGAGCCAATCCGGCCAGGACAAGGAACGCGCGGCGCTTCATGACGCCAGCCCTACCCCGGCACAGTCTCCAAGTCATTCGGATCGCAGCGGATTCACGCCGAATTGACCGCCGGCCGCCCACCGGGCGGCCGGCCAGGATTTGGCAAGCCTAGCGCCTGAGCACGGCGCTCAGGACGTCGCGCACGCCGATGGCGCCGACGAAGCGCGACTGGTCGTCGAACAGCGCCACGGGCGACGTCTGCGAGCGGTGCATGGCGAGCATGACCAGCTTGAGCGAGGTGCCGGGCTTGGCCCAAAACACCTGCGCCGCATCCTCCGGCACGCGCTCGATCTCGTCGACCGAAACCCAGACGGCCGGCTGGCCGTTGCGTTCGGCCGCAGTCACCAGCCCCTGGCCGTCGATCTTGAAGCGCGTGGTCTTGCGCCGGTCGAGCCAGAGCCAGCCATCCTCGCCTGCCGTCTCCAGGTCGCGGCGGTCGCGCATGACGTTCCATGCCGTCAGCACCGACAGCGGGTTCACATTGGCGATGAAGTCGCGGACATAGTCGTTGGCCGGCCGGAGCACGATGTCCTCGGGCGCGCCTGACTGGACGATGCGTCCGCCTTCCATGATGGTGATGGTGTTGCCGATCTTGAGCGCTTCCTCGAGATCGTGGCTGACGAAGATGATCGTCTTCTTCAGCGTCTTCTGCAGTTGCAGCAGCTCGTCCTGCAGCTTGGTGCGGATCAGCGGATCGAGCGCCGAGAACGGCTCGTCCATCAGAAGGATTGGCGCTTCGGTGGCGAAGGCACGGGCAAGGCCGACGCGCTGCTGCATGCCGCCCGAAAGCTCATGGGCGTATTTCTTCGCCCATGGCGTCAGGTTGACGAGGTCGAGCTGCTTGCCGACCTTCTGCTTGCGCTCGGCTTCCGGCATGCCCGCAAGTTCGAGGCCGAGGCCGACATTTTCCTCGACCGTGCGCCAGGGCAAAAGGCCGAACTGCTGGAACACCATGGCGACCTGATGCTGGCGCAGGCGGCGAAGGGTCGGCTCGTCGCACGAGACGACGTCCACCATCCTGTCGCCGTCCTTGACCATGACGGAGCCGCGCGAGACGATGTTGAGGCGGTTGACGGCGCGCAGCAGCGTCGACTTGCCCGAACCGGACAGGCCCATCAGGACGGAAATCTCGCCCTCGTTGACGGTGAGATTGGCGCCCGCGCAGCCCAGCACATTGCCGGTCTTTTCCAGGATCTCGGCGCGCGTTGCGCCCTTGTCGAGCATGGCGAGCGAGGCTGAACTGTCCGCACCGAAGACGATGTCGACATTCTTGAAATCAACGGCAACGTTCATTTCTTGCCTCCCACGCCGATGCGCGTCATGCGGTCGAGGACGATGGCGAGCACCACGATGGCAAGGCCCGCTTCAAGCCCGAGGTCGATCTTGCGCGAACCGAGCGCACGGTTGATTTCGGTGCCGAGGCCGCCGGCGCCGATGAGCGCGGCGAACACCACCATCGACAGCGACAGCATGATGCACTGGGTAAGGCCCGCCATGATGGTCGGCAGGGCCGCCGGCAGCTCGACCTTCCACAGGAGCTGGCGCTTCGTCGCACCGAAGGCCTGACCGGCCTCGATGATCGACGTCGGCACCGAGACGACGCCGAGATGAGTGAGCCGCACGGCGGTCGGGATGACAAAGATGATGGTGACGATCAGGCCAGGAGCATTGCCGAGGCCGAAGAGCGTGAGTACCGGGATGAGGTAGACGAAGGTCGGCAGCGTCTGCATCAGGTCGAGAACCGGCAGCATGAAGCGGTAGACCTTGGGCTTGTGCGCCGCCCAGATGCCGAGCGGCACGCCGATCGCCATCGAGGCTGCGGCAGCGGCGACGACCAGCACCAGCGTTTCGACCGTCTGCTTCCACAGGCCCTGGTTGATGATGAACAGAAGCCCGAGCGCCACGCCGACGGCAAGCGCCCTCGAGCGCTGCAGATACCAGGCAAGCAGTGCGATGGCCGCCACGACCAGCACCGGCGGCACGAACAGCAGCCCGTCGACCAGCCCGTTGAGGACGAAGTTGAGGCCGCCGGAGAAGCCCCGGAAGATGGCGTTGAAATTATCGGTGAGGAAGGTGAAGAACGCCTTGCCCCAGGCTCCGATCGGAATCTTGTAGGCGGCCAGCAAGCTTGATACCGGATCCATATGTCCCCTCTCTGTCGATTCCTCCGACACAGGCAGAGGCCGGCGCCGTTCCCTGGCGCACATGGCCCGAAAATCGGAAAGGATCTTCGGAAGACACGGTGCGCAGATTCAAATGCCTGTAGCGTCCTCGGTGCGTCCGTTCGGACGCAGCTCGCTCCAGGCCTGATATGAAAAAGGGCAGCTGTCTCGCGCCGCTGCCCTTTGTCCGGTCAGGCAGAATCCGATCCGCCCGGCGCGCCCTCGATGACGCGCCCGTTCATCGTCAGTTGGCGAGCGCCGCCTTGACCGCCGCAGCAGCATCGCCGCCGTCGAAGGTGGTGACGCCGGCGAGCCACGGGGTGGCGGCGTCGGCATGGGCCTTGAGCCAGTCCTTGGCGACGTCGTTGGCGTTGCCGCCCTTGAGGATGGCATCCATCATGACGCCTTCCATCTCAAGGTTGAACTTGAGGTTGGAGAGGAACTTGCCGACGTTAGGGCATTCCTGGACATAACCCTTGCGGACGTTGGTGCTGACGGTGGCTGCACCGAAGCCCGAGTCGCCCATGCCGTCGAGATAGGTGATCTTCATCTCACCCATAACAGGATGCGGCGTCCAGCCGAGGAAGGCGATCCACTCGTTGCTCTTCATCGACTGCTCGGCCTGGGTCAGCATGCCGGCTTCCGACGATTCGACCAGCTCGAAGCCTTCGAGATTGTCGGCCGGGTTCTTGATCATGTCGAGGATGATGCGGTTGCCGTCATTGCCGGCTTCGATGCCGTAGATCTTGCCGCCGAACTTGTCCTTGAACTTGCCGAGGTCGGTCAGCGTCTTGACGCCGGCATCCGCGACATAGGTCGGCACGACGATGCCGTAGCCGGCGCCGGTGAGGTTCTCGCCAATGGTCTCGACCGAGCCGTCGGCAGTATAGTCCTTGATGTCGTTGGTCATCGACGGCATCCAGTTGCCGAGGAAGACATCGAGGTCCTTGTTCTTGAGCGAAGCGTAGGTGACGGGCACCGACAGCTGGATGACCTGCGGCTCGTAGCCGAGCGCGGTGAGCAGAACCGAGGCAAGTCCCGTGGTTGCCTGGATATCGGTCCAGCCGACGTCGGAGAGGCGTACCGTCTTGCAGCTGGCCGGATCGGCAGCGAAGGCTGCGCTGGCAGTCAGAAACGTCGACACGCCGATGACCGCGGCGAGTGCTTTCATGCGCGACATATATATTTCTCCCATTTTATGACGGCAACGCGATACTGTTGTTGTTCGTCTTTGTCGCGAGCCAAACACCATTTTCCTTTGGATTCAAGTGACATGACGCAGCGACAGACGCCGCCGGCTTATCCATGAGCGACATGCGGCCAAGTTTTTGCGGTGGACGGAGGAACTTGTCCCCTCCCCGCAGCCGGCGGCTTCGGCTTAGAAGAACGCATGGCCAAGCTCTACTTCCACTACGCGACCATGAATGCCGGCAAGACGACCATGCTCCTGCAGGCGTCCTACAACTATCGCGAGCGCGGCATGAACACGATGCTGTTCGTCGCCGGCCACTACCGCAAGGGCGACAAAGGCTACATCTCCTCGCGCATCGGGCTTGAGGCGGGCGCCGAGATGTTCCGCGGCGGCGACGACCTGTTCGCCCGCATCGCCGAGCATCACAAGCACTCGACGGTGCATTGCGTGTTCGTCGACGAGGCGCAGTTCCTGGAAGAAGAGCAGGCCTGGCAGCTGGCGCGCGTTGCCGACAGGCTGGGCATCCCGGTCATGTGCTACGGCCTGCGCACCGATTTCCAGGGCAATCTGTTCTCGGGCTCGCGGGCGCTGCTGGCGATTGCCGACGACCTGCGCGAAGTGCGCACCATCTGCCGCTGCGGCCGCAAGGCGACGATGGTGGTCAGGCTCGGGCCCGACGGCAAGGTGGCCAAGCAAGGCGAGCAGGTAGCAATCGGCAAGGACGTCTATGTGTCGCTGTGCCGGCGTCATTGGGAAGAAGAGATGGGCCGCGCCCAGCCCGACGACTTCATCGGCTTTGCGTCCTGACGAAGTTCAGCTTTTCCTAAATCTTTTCCGCGAGGCGCGCGTGTCTTTCAATCGAAAGATGCGCCACATATATTCGCCCCCAATGCCCTTGTGACATGACCGGAGGACCTGATGGCCACGCTGCAGAATTTCGACGCCGAGATCGCCAAGACCAGACAGGTCGTGGAGGAGATGCGGGGCAAGATCGAGCAATCAGGCACGGTGCTCGACAAATTCGCCCAGACCGACGCCAAGATCGGCGCGCAGGACTTCGACATCGAGAATGCGCGCATCCAGGACGTGCTCAAGCAGCAGAAGGTGATGGAAGGCAACATCGCCGACCTCATCATCGGGCTCGAGGACGCCACCAACGTCTTCGGCACCGAATTCGAAAGCATGAAAAGCTTCACCGGCTGGGAAAGCCTCGTCGGCATCTTCTCGGATGCGCAAAAGCAACGCATGCGCACCGACCGCGTCCGCAACATGTCGCTGGCCGGCAACCTGCAGGAACTCCTGACCAAGTCCGATACCATCGTTGGCATCCTCAAGGCGCAGAAGCAGGTCCTAGACCAGCGCTACAAGACCTCGGAGGCGAGCCTGTCGCAGGTCATCGAACGCCGCAAGACGACGATGACCAATCTCGAGGCGACCCAGAAGCGCATCGAGGAGCTGAACCCGCTCTTGCTCGACATCGAGAACCGGATCGCCGCCTCGACCAGCCAGAAGGAACGCACCGAGCTCGAATCCGAGCGCTCGAAGCTCGCCACCGAATACAACGAGAAGCAGGCCAAGGAGCAGGAACTTCTGGCCGAAAGCCAGACGCTCGAGCGCTACACCTCGATGTTCCAGACCTTCGTCGATTCGCTCAACAACCAGATCGCCGCCCAGAACACGCTGATCAACAAGCTGACCATCGATACCGAGCAGCGCATCGTGCTCTACAAGGCGCTGGAGGACTCGCTGAAGACCGCGGCCCAGCAGGACGTGGCCCACAAGATCAACACGCTGGGCTCAAAGGTCGACAACACCGCCGAAGAGACGATGGCCGGCATCGGCGCCGCCGCCCAGAAGCACATCGGCGACCTGCTTGAGCTGCACGAGAAGAACATGGTGGCGACCGCCGACATCCAGCGCCGCAAGAAGCTGGCCGACGACGCGTTCGCCCGCCGCTTCGAGGACGTGCTGAAGAAGCACAACGCGGCTGATTACGTGCAGTCGTAAGCCGACCAGCATCCGCTATGTCGCGCCCTGTCGCGCCCCCCTCTGGCCTGCCGGCCATCTCCCCCTCTAGGGGGGAGATCAGGCACGTCGCCGGCGGCGCTTGTCCTGCATGTTTTCTTGTGTTGGGCATTGCAGCGTCAGTGGCTGGCTATGAGACCGATGAAAGCGTGATCTCCCCCATCGAGGGGGAGATGGCCTGCAGGGCAGAAGGGGGCAACATCGAGCGAATGCCCCGGAGACTTCATTCATGACCCCCACCGACGACCCGGCGGTCCGCTATTTCGAGGCCATCAAGGCGGCGCTGAGCGGGCTTGAAATCTTCATGCGCGACGACCGCTCGCCGCTCTACCGGCATGGCATCGTCGCCAAGGTCGCCGCCGAATACATCTCGCGGCTGGAGCGGTCCTTCGCCTGCTGGCGCAACCGGCTCGGCTTCATGGAGACGTTCAAGATCAGCCGCGCCGAGAGCGGCTTTCCGGTGTTCCAGAACGTGCTGGAACTGGAGAACGACCGCCGCACGGCGGCCCAGCGCCTCGCCAACATTCCCCCGCCGGGCGAGTTGCGCGAGGAGATGGCCGACTTCATCCTGCGCCACAAGGAGTTCCCCGAGGCGCTGCAGCGGTCGATGGCCGAGCGGCTCTATCTCGAAGACGTCAAGGACGGCGTCACCTTCTCGCCCTTCATCCTGTCGCAGACGGCCAAGGTGTCGGTCAACCCGCGGTCGATGCGGCCCTATTACCTCGTCCACTGGGGCAGCTTCGACGGCACGGCCAACCTGCCGCTGATCTACATGGCAACCGTCGAGGATTCGTCGGACGCGATGGTGAGCCAGCTCGTCGACAGAGAAAGCGGCAAGCTCAACGAGAAGATCGACATTCCCCTGCCCGTCGAGGGCCTGCTCAACCCCGACCTCGCCCATCGGTTCGACGACTTCACCGAGAAGAATTCGGCCTACACGCTGTCGCCGCTGACCATCGCCACCAATCTCGACAAGGATTTTGCCGAGCTCCACCCCAAGCAACTGCGCCGGCTGGTGCTCGGACCGTTCTATTCGGCCGGGATCACCGAGCACAATTCGGTCGTCGCCGAAGTGCTGTCCAAGGTGCGCAAGGCCGAAAACGCCTGGCTTCTGACCTGGACCATCCAGGAGGTTTACTCCAAGGCGGAGAAGCCGGGACGAAAGGGCCTGTGGTCGAGTGAACCCTCGAGCGAGGAATTCTTCATCAACACCGACGATCTCGAAGCTGCGCGCCAGGGCGTGTCGAGCTACGAAAAGCACGCGCTGATCCCGCACGAGGCTTACCAGGCGCTCTATGCCGCCGGCGAGACGCAGAAGATTTTCGAGGGCTACAAGGTGCACATCCTGTCGAAGGGACAGGTGATCTCGGATGTCTGAGGCGTCCTCAATACGAGACACGATCTCGCTTTGGTGGGCCAGTCAGGCACGTAGGAGAAAAGTTGCCTGGAAGTGGATTTCGATCGCCTTTGGCGTGCCCACGGCAATCTCGGTCCTCGCCAACTTCAACAGCAAGCTGGATTTCGGCCCGCTGCTCAGCCGCATCGTGCTGGGTTTCAACACGGTCTCGATGCACGCATGGGGTGCAGTGGGACAGTTGCTCGGGGTCTCGCTGGACAACATCCACGGTGCCCTGTCGTTCTGCCTGATCTGCGCCGGCGCCGCGATCGCAGCCAATTACGGCACGAAGACCGAAAGACGGCTCGCCTTCGACCGCTACACCATATGCGAACTGGTGTCCCAATCCACGCTGGTTACGGTTCTGAATGCGCCAGCCAGGATGTTTGATGCCGTCGCGATCTTTGTCAGCCTACTGCTCGGAACCGGCTATTTCATCTACAGCGACCGGGTGATCATATCGATCAGGTTCTATCTGCTGATCCTGGTCGCAACCGCAGTCGGATTGTACGCGTTTTCCTACCTGACCCCGGTGGACGCCGGCCAGGTTTCTGTCATGACCTTCATCCTCTTTTCGATACTCACGCTGAAATTCGTGGGCGTCAGGAGAATGGTCTTCACCAGGATCATGGCATTTGTTCTCGGTATCTTTGCGCTTGACCGTTTCGGGACGGTCGTGATGCCTGCAATCAACGATTGGCTCGACCGGATAGGAGCTTGAAATGGACACCGGCCTGACCACGATTTCCGAAGCCGACATCGAAAAGCACCGCTCAACCGCGCAGAGCTTCATCACCCGCATCGTGGTGCTGGAAGATTCTTCCGGCCAGTCGGGAACGGCCCTTGCCGGCACCAACAGGCGCTTTGTCTCGACGGTTTCGACCGGCTCGATCCGCAAGACGCGCGAGGTCGAGCTGCAGAAGACCGTCACGGCGATCCGCCCCGACGACCAACTGATGTCGATCCCCCAGCACACGCTTCTGTTCCGCGCCCGCCGCGGCATCGCGGTCGCACTTGCTGTCTCCGACGTGTTCTCACGCTCGACCGACCTCGAGGCGCTGCAGGCCAGGAATGCCCGCAGTCCGCTTGAGGGCGACGAAGCCGGCCATTTCAAGAAGCTGCTGTCGGCCTCGGCCTATGTCGCCGGTTTCACGCTTGCCTCCTACCTCGCCCAGCTGATCGACAGCGACGGCGAAGCGCCCAACGACGTGAGCGAACCCGACTTCCTGTTCGACACGCCGCAGGATGCGGTCAAGTCGATCGTCTCCGGCCTCGACCGGGCTCTTTCGGGCGCCAAGGACGACGCCGATCTCCTGACGCGCGGCCGCGCCTTTGCCCGCACGGCCATCGAGGGCCTGCTCCAGCGCAAGGGCCGCTTCGACGGGCTCGGCGCCTTCGAGAACGCCCATATCCGCATCGATGCCGACGACTTCACCCTCGACGGCTTCGACGTGGCGCCGGGCAAGAAGTCGAAGCCGCTGGTCATGACCTTCAAGAAGCCGCAGGAGGTCGTCGGCAACCACATCGCAAAATTCCAGTCGGTCCGGCTGGCCAAGATGCTGATGGCCTATGATTTCGACAGGGAAATGAACCCATTCGTCGAACTCGGCGGCTTCCTGTTCACCTTCATCGGCGACGGCGCCCCGGGCACCGGCAAGACCACGCTGATCCAGATGATCGCGGGCCTGGTCAACAATTACTGCCAGGTCGCCGGCTATGCCTTTGCCTATGAGAATTTCGGCGTCGACCAGATCTCGTCCTACCAGGGCAAGTCGGGCCAGAACTGCCGCCAGTTCATCAACAACGTGCTCAACCCGCGCGCCATCGGCTTCGGCACCATCGACGACATCGACCAGGTGGCGGCCAAGCGCTCGGACGACCGTGCGTCAGCCGGCCAACAGGAAATAACCGGCGTGCTCATGGACGCCTTCGCAGGAGCCGGAACCGTGGTGCGCGGCAACTGCTCCTTCGGCATGTTCTCCAACTATCCCGAGAATGTCGACGACGCCCTGCGCCAGCGCGCCGGCGCCCGCTGGCTGGTCGACGGGCCGCAGACCCGCGACGACTACATCGACATTTTTGTCCTGCTCGCCGGCAAGAACCATAAGATCCCGCTCGGCGAACACGAGCTTTATGCCGCGCAGGAGATCCAGCGCGCCGTGAGCGAAGCCTATGAGGAGCACGAAAAGCCTCAGGAAGACGGGCTGATGAAGGTCTACGACCGCTTCATGAAGGACAATGGCGAGCCCAGGACACTGGCCGACATCGGCACCTATCTGCACATGATCAAGGAAGCCGAGCCACGCTTCACCGGCCGCGCCATCAAGAACGTCACCGACGCGATCAAGATGCGTGCCATGGACATCGAGCTGCCGGACGACTGGTTCGAGAAACCCGAGACGTTCATGCACAAGGGCTACGACGAGAAGAAGGCGATGATCGAGGAGCTGCGTGGGCCGTTCTCGATGGAGATGGTGATGCAGGAGATCAACCGCTACGCCGACTCGGAGTTCCGCTACTCCGACAAGTCGGACGATGCCGCGGTGTCGAAGCTGCTCCGCGATGCGCGGCTGAGGGAACGCGCAGTGAAGGAGATGGAGGAACTGAAGGCGAAGGGGCTGTGGAATGCTTGAGGCGTCACTGACCGAACTAAGCGCTTCTCAGCTTATCGAGAACGCAATCTCTCTTTTGACCTCCATCTATTTGTTCGCTCTGGCGGCACGTGTTTGGAATAGAGAAGCAGCGGAAGACATTAAGCTTCTCCAAACGCTTCATCCTGGACACCCCGCCAACAGTGAAATGCAGCGGTTAAAGAGGCGAACAAAATCCATGATGATGGAGCTTTGGCCATATGTAATTGGCGCTTCTGTTTTATTGATTTTTGTCCACCTGATCTTGCCTCAAAGGCTGGACCGCATGCGCCCGCTGGAAGGAATGTTCTGACATGGACCTCCTCCGCGACAACGAGCTCATCTACGGTCGCCTCCTGCCGGTCGATGAACCGCATCTGGTCGATCGCTACAACAAGGCGCTGAAGGCGTTCGGGCTGGAACCGACGAAGCTCAAGAGTTTCGAGATCGATCGCACCGGATTCTCGCCCGAAATCGCCGAGGAGCTGGGCGACTACCAGTATCTGGATCCCAACGAGGTCAATCGCCGCTTCATCATCCTGACGCCGTCGCAGGTCGACCTGCCTGTCGTGCACACGGCGTTTTCCAACACCTCGCAGCTTTTGTTCGAATTCATGTCGAAGAACCAGCGCGCCATCGACGCGCTGACGATCAAGGACGTGATCTATGGCGAGATCGAGGATTCCGTCTCCAAGGTCGAGGACATCGAAGACCTTTTGTCGATCAACCAGGTCGAGTTCCGCGTGCTGTCTGCCGAGGACGTGCTGGGCAAGGCAGCCGAACTCGGCAAGCTGGTCGACCGGCTGAAGCAGGAGCCCGAGGCCTGGCGCGACGACGAGATGCTCAACCGCATGGTCGAGCTCGCCAAGGTCTGCGGCGACATCCGCGAAAACGCGCTGGTGCCCGACCAGGTGATCTTCCGCCACAACGCCTTCTGGACCAGCCATTTCGGCGGGCTCTACGTCTTTGTCGATCCTGATATCACCACCGTCATCTCAGACCCTTCGGCGCCGGGCTTCCGCCGCTCGCGGCCGTGGCAGGTGAGCTATCTGTCGATCCGCGACGCCGACAAGGTGTTCAAGTTCCTCGCCTCGACCGGCAGGCTTGACCTGCCGCGCGCCTCCTGGATCGAGAGCTCGGGCTATCTCGAACATCGTGCCGAGATGGCGGTGCGGGCGCTGATCCGCGCCGCAGAGCCAAATCGCGACCTGAACAAGGTCGACAAGGTCTGGCTGCAGACCTGGATTCACAGTCATGCCGACGCGATCAACAGCGACGGCGTCTTCCCGTTCCTCAACGGCGCCAAGCGCGAGATTGCCCAACTCGGGCAGCTGAGGCTGGAAGAGGTGTTTCCGCAACACCGCTTCCTGGTGGTGCGCGCCAAGACCGACCACCCGGACGCGTGGCTGACCAACCGGCTGATCTCCGAATTCGTGCCCTCGGACTTCGTCTCGCGTTATGTCTTCAACAAGCAAGGCTTCTACAAGGACTATGAAGGTCTCAACGAAGTCTGGCGATCCAACGTTGTCGACACGCTGAAAAACTCATATCTGAAAGACAAAGCGGCATTCCGCGCGCAGCTCTACGGCTTGACCGACTGAGGGGACCTTCACAATGCTCGATCCGATCGTGAATTTCTTCACCCGGATATTCCAGTGGATCGGACGCGGCATCGGCTTCGTCATTGGCCTGATCCTGTGGCCGTTCATGTGGGTGGGCCGCTGGTACGGCCAGCGCGGGCTGATCCTCAAGGCCGTGCTTGGCCTCGCCATCGTCTGCTTCGTCGGCCTCTATGCCTATTTCTTCTATGTCACCCAGTTCTGGCGGGATTTCGATCCCGACTACCCGACCCGGGTCGCAGCATCCTCGACCACGGCCCAGGCCAAGAACGCACTGGCCGGCGACCCGATCGTTGCGGCAACGGCGCCTGCCACCGACACGCAGGCACCGGCCGCCGCCGCAACCGGCCAGACCGCCCCTGCCCCGCAGGTCTGCAAGCGCTCGGAGATCGCAGCGGTTGCTGCCGATCTCATCGACTTCAATGTCAACCGCAATGCGTGGATCTCGTCCATGCTGGTGTCGAAGCTCGGCTTCTTCGGCGTGCCATGGCGCAACACGCCATTCTTCGACAACAAGGCGGCGTTCCAGCTCGGCATCAACCAGGTGCTGCGCCGCACGACGACCGAACTGGTCGACACGCTCGGCCGCGCCCGCGGCACTTCGCGCATCGACCAGAACCTGCAGGACGCGCGCACGGCAATGGCCTGGGACGAAGACGCCTGGTACATCGGCATGCGCGGCCCGACGCGCCCGACGCCGAGCGTCTATCGCGACGGCATCGCCAAGCTGCGCGCCTTCAACGCCACCCTCGAGAAGTGCCAGGCGACCTTCGACGCCCGCGCCGACAACCTGCTGCAGTTCCTCGACCGCATCGCTGGTGACATGGGTTCGACTTCCGACATCCTGCGCAGCCAGATCGAGGCGTCTGATGCCGGCTGGTTCGATCCGCGCGCCGACGACCGCTTCTGGTTCGCCTACGGCCAGCTATATGCCTATTACGGCATCCTGAGCGCGACACGCGAAGACTTCTCCTCTGTTATCCGCGAGCGCAACCTCGCAACCCTGTGGGACACGATGCAGACGCAGATGCGCGACGCGCTCAACATGCAGCCCTGGATCATCTCGAACGGCAACGAATCGAGCTTCCTGTTCCCCTCGCACCTCGCGACCATGGGCTTCAACCTTCTGCGCGCCCGCTCGCAGATCGTCGAAATCCGCAGCGTGCTCGACCGCTAAGGCGGTCGGGTTCATGCCCAGCCCTTGGGGAGTGCGCAGCGCCTGCCCGTTGCCGCTCCCGATGGGGCCGCACCAGCCGTGACGAAACCTGTCGCAATCCGTGCATTGGGCGGCTGTTTTGAGACGGCGGCGAGCGGCGCTGTCGCGCTTCTATGCACGCGAGAAGGTGAACCACCCTCATTTGCGACATGAACTCCGGAGGAGCGGCAATGGCCGAATTCAAGACCGATATCCAGATTGCGCGTGGCGCGAAGAAGAAGCCGATCCAGGAGATCGGTGCGAAGAT